>JAHEMN010000008.1 GCA_024643645.1 Chitinophagaceae bacterium
ACTGCATCATATAACATGATGGGAACAATTGGATGATCGCCTGGCTTGATATCAAAACCGGCTTCAGTCATTTTTGTCCGGAAGTATTTCGTATTGTTTTCTAACTTATCTCTTAATTCTGTTGTTTGAGTAAGCATATCCAGCACTGCAATAGAACCACCAACAATAGAAGGTGCCAGCGTATTACTAAATAAATAAGGCCTTGACTTTTGACGAAGCATATCTATGATCTCTTTTCTACCTGAAGTAAAACCACCTGAAGCTCCACCCAATGCTTTACCTAATGTGCCGGTAATGATATCTATTCTACCCATCACACCACGGTATTCATGGGTTCCTCTTCCTGTTTTTCCTAAAAAGCCGGAGGAGTGACATTCATCAATCATCACTATCGCATCATATTTATCTGCCAGATCGCAAATCTTATCTAATTGTGCAATCGTTCCATCCATACTGAAAGAACCATCAGTAACAATGATACGGCTGCGAAGATTTGATGACTCCTTCAGTTTTACTTCCAGATCTTCCATATTATTATGCTCATAACGGAATCGCTGTGCTTTGCATAATCGTACTCCATCAATGATGCTGGCATGATTTAAAGCATCTGAGATAATACCATCCTGCTCATTGAATAAAGGCTCAAATACTCCACCATTTGCATCGAAAGCTGCAGCATATAATATGGTATCTTCTACTCCAAGAAATTTCGAGATCTTTTCTTCCAACTCTTTATGAATATCCTGCGTACCACAGATAAAACGAACACTACTCAATCCATATCCACGGCTATCAATCGTTTTATGTGCTGCTTCAATAACTTTTGGATGTGATGAGAGCCCCAGGTAATTATTTGCACAAAAATTCAATACTTTTTTCCCGCCAACTATTATTTCCGCTCCTTGAGGACTTTCAATTACCCTTTCAGTTTTAAAGAGACCAGCATTTTTTATTTCTTCTACTTCCTTTGCTATTCTATTTACAAGGTTTTCATTCATAATCTTGTGTTTAGCCACAAATATACATGCTAGCTTTTAGCTGATTATGGTAAAAAATTGAAATATAATAAGAGTAATTCATCAGCATTTTCAGCCAATTCATCAGAATTTAAAGTACCTGTAACATAACTGCTATTACCTTCGTCAAAGAACTAAACCAGCTCAAATGCACCTCAAAAAACTTCTATATACAGGCTTAATAGCAATCATCACTTTAGTTTGCCTTACGGTGCTAATTAGTTCATCTTCAAGGGATAAAACTATTCCAATAGAAAATTCAACCTGTTGCAAAAAACAGTTGCAAGAGAACGGTCCACTAAAGCAGAATGAAGGATTATTAGATGAAATATTCATGAGACAGATTCTCTAATCTCCTTAAGTATTGATTATCAACAGCTTTTAAATAGAAATATTTTCGATGATCCTGTAACTTTAATAGGTTTTGATCGTACTACATATCAGAACAGGTCATATTAAGTAATTTTAACTACACTCCGGCTGTTTATGACTGAACAAGAATACAATGAATGTGTAAATACGTATGCAGATAATGTGTACCGGTTTATCTTAAAAAATCTTCGCCATGAAGAAGATGCAAGAGATGTTGTACAAACAGCTTTTGAAAAAATGTGGCGAAACAAGGATAATGTGGATGCACAAAAAAGCAAATCATACTTGTTTACCGTTGCCTATCACCAGATGATCGACCACATAAGAAAAGTAAAAAGAATACAACTTAAAGAAGATATCGGTGAAAATGCAAGAGTCGAAAATAAACCGGTCAGTAACTTAAAGAAGATTTTGGATGAAGCATTGAACCGTTTAAGTGAAACACAAAAATCTCTTGTACTGCTGAAAGATTATGAAGGGTACAGTTATGAAGAGATTGGAGAGATCATGAATCTGAATGCCAGCCAGGTGAAAGTATACCTGCATCGGGCAAGAGTACAATTGAAAAATTATCTTGTAAAGATTGAGAACGTTATATAATTTATTTTTAGTAAACAATCAGAATGAATATTAACCGCCATAATTACGAAGAATTCTTTACCCTTTATATGGATAATGAATTAAGCAGCGATGATCGCCGCATGGTGGAGGCTTTTGTTAAAAATCATCCTGATCTGAATGAAGAACTGGAAATGATGATGCATTATAAAATGGTTCCGGATGCTTCAATCATTTTTAATGGTAAAGAAACACTGCTTAAGGGAGATTCATTAATTAATCTTGCTAACTACGAAGAATGGTTTTTATTATATGCAGACAATGAGCTTACAACTGATCAAAAGCAATTAGTTGACGAGTTCGTTATCAATAACCCTTCTGCACAAAAAGAATTTGAACTTTTACAAAAAACTAAATTACATCCTGAAAAAATTGTATTTAATAATAAAGAGGTATTATATAGAAAAGAAAATGTTCGCCGTTTACCAGTCTATTGGTGGAGGGCCGCTGCTGCAGTTTTAATTATCGCTCTTGGACTTACAACTTTTCTGGTTTTAAATAACAAACCATCAACAGAGTCTGCGCCAATAGTAAAAACTCCTGCTGCCAAACAACTGAATCCGGAGACCACTACAACAATTCAACCTGATAAAGAGAGTATTGTTGCTGAGGTTATTGAAAAGCAAGATCCTGTTTCTATTACTACTCCGGAAGAAAAAGATAAAATACAACAAGCTATAGCTCCGGTAAAAATTGAAAATAAAAACAATATAGCAATTAAAAATGCTGTTGTTAAACCTGAACTGAATACACCAATCAAAAACAATAAGCTACAATCTAAAAAAGAAGAGCCTGTCTTTGTAACTAATAATAATAAACAAGGCAACAATCTTCCACAACCCATCAATAACCCCAATGTGAAGAATGATGCAACAAATAATGCTATTGCTAATAATAACATTCCGAATAAACCCAAACAAACAGAATCATTAACAAATCCTGTTGTAACAACTACAACTACTCAACCGTCAGACTATACAAATGCCTCTTTTATTGAAGAGGAAAGCCAACAAGATGATAAGAAAAACAAACTCCGTGGATTCTTCCGGAAGCTGACACGGACCTTTGAAAAAAGAACAAACATCGATGCTACTGATGATGATAACAAATTACTTGTAGCAGGGCTGTCAATTAAACTGAAATAATAATTATTTAAAAATGGAAAAAATGAAAAGGATATTTACCCTATGTGTAGCATTATGCACATTAACAATGGCTTTTGCCCAGACCGATACTACAGGTAATCAAAATAAACCACCTGCTGATGATACGATACGAATTGGTGGAATGGTCATTATCCGCAAAGCAGGAAGTAAAGGTAAGGACAACGATAACAAAGAATACAAGATCACTAATCGGAAAGGCACTAAAAAATCAAACCTGAAAACGAACTGGTGGATCTTTGATATCGGCTTTTCGAATTATAATGATAACACAAACTATGCAAGTATTGGAGCACAGGCATATGCTCCGGGAAGTAATGAAACATGGTTTGAATTGAAAGACGGCAAATCAAGAAATGTGAATGTCTGGATATTTATGCAAAAATTAAATGTGGCCAAAAATGTTGTTAATCTGAAATATGGACTTGGCCTGGAATTGAATAACTATCATTACAAACGTCCTATTCGCTACGATGCAAATCCACCTGCCATTGTAAACCCTCCTATTGTATCGCTTGATGGAACAGTTGGTAGAACCTACAGCAAAAACAAATTAGCGGCTGACTATGTTACTGTACCCATGATGATCAACTTCAACTTTACTCCGAAACGTAAAAATGGCTTTGGTTTTAGTGCCGGAATCAGTGCAGGATATCTTTACAGTGCCCGTAACAAAACAATTACTTCAGATGAAAAGAAGCAGAAGGCAAAAGACGATTTCGGACTGGAGAAATGGAAACTATCTTACATTGGTGAGCTTTCTCTAGGACCTATCCGTTTCTATGGTTCTTATGCATTTAAAAATATGTATGAAAAAGGCCTCGATATGACACCTTATAATTTTGGAATCAGATTCAGCAACTGGTAAAATTCATTTGTATAATATGTAAGACCGGTTCCATCTTTTTGGAACCGGTTTTTTGTTGCCAAAATTTATCAACAGTTGATCTCCGAAGTAATTTTTCTAAATGTACCGTTAAAACATTTCCACATAGTAAAATAAATGATTCTGGCATTGCGTTTGAACTATTGGACGGTAACAATTTTAGCCATGAAAAGATTGCAAACACCCACCTGAATTGCAAACTATACCTGGCCTTACTGAAAACTTTTTTAACAATACATGAAAAATATTCTTGTTCTCACTTTTTTATTTTTTGGAAGTAGTTTGTTGGCAAAAGATGTCACTTACAAAGTTCGCTCAAAAGTAAATAAGCGTTTCAGCTTGAATAGCGAAGGGCCTGTGGGTAAAGTATCCATCGTTATTGATAAATCTGATTATGAATTGAACGTATATGACGATATAGGATGGTATGCAACATACCCTGTTGTATTTGGGAATAACAGTTTAGGTGATAAAAAAATGCAGGGAGACAAGAATACACCTGAGGGCACTTTTTACATAATTGCAAAAAGAGTACATGATAAATGGTGTCGTTTTTTAACACTCGATTATCCAAATCAGGAAAGCAGAGAAAAATTTAATCAGCGAAAACAAAGAGGTGAAATTCCTGCTAATGCAAGTATAGGCGGTGGTATTGGCATACATGGCACATGGCCACATGACGATTATATGGTGGACAGATACAAAAACTGGACTGAAGGCTGTATCTCTATGAAAAATGAAGAAGTGAAAGAAGTATACTCATTTGCAATTAATGGAACGAAGGTTGTAATAAAGAAATAGTATCAATCATTGTTTTTTTTAAGAAAATCTTCTACCTCTTTTCTCCATTGTAGCTGATCATTTTCAAGCAATGATTCATGATCTGCATTCTCATAAATCACCAGTTTTTTGTTTTTTGAAGCAATTGCATTAAAAACTTTATCAGTCTCATATTTTAATACAAAATGATCTTTTGCTCCCCATTGAACAAGCACCGGACAATTCACATTTTTTGCGTAGTTATCTGTCTTAAATTTAAATCCATTATACCCTCTTTCCAACCCCGTCCAACAGGTTACCAGAAAAGCAAATGGCTTTTCTGGAAATCCACTAAAACCATTTGACCGAACCCTTGCCCTTAAATGTGATTGTAAAGAGGCAAACGGCATTTCCAGTATAACTCCCGATGGCTTTAAATCATAATCTGTAATTCCCTTTATTATTGCCACGGCACCCATCGAACTACCCCATAGAAATATATTCTTAACACCGCTATTAAGAACATAGTCATATGCCAAATTAACTTCTTCTGACTCTCTGAAACCGATTGTTGTATTATTCCCTTCACTATTACC
The DNA here is from genome assembly GCA_024643645.1 of Chitinophagaceae bacterium. Classification (GTDB taxonomy): domain Bacteria; phylum Bacteroidota; class Bacteroidia; order Chitinophagales; family Chitinophagaceae; genus JJ008. The sequence continues at coordinate 5,411 of JAHEMN010000008.1, forward strand.
ATGTGCCCTGAAATCTACTATCATCACATTATAACCCAGATAATGAAACTCATACGCTTCTGAAAGTTTGGAAGATTTATTTTGTGAAAGTCCGTGGAACATAATGACTGTACCAATTGGAGTAGAATCTGATTTAGCATACCATGCTTCAATCTTCAGTCCATTTTTTGTTGTAAGATTTATTGTTTCATATGAGAAAGACGGAAATTCATGAACAGTTGATTTAATAAATCTTGGCCCGGTAAATAACCGCCACGTTTTTTCAAAAATATTTTCTTTCGAATAATCAGATACTACCGAAGGATCATTATAGAAATATGAAAACCTGTGTGCATATAATCCTGCACTGATATTTATCAATATAAATTGAACCAGCAAGACCAAACCCAACCAACGTAAAAATGAAAAAAGTTTTACTTTATTCTTTTGTTTGTTCATAAGATATTATAGTACAAGAATTGGATGTATAGTGGCCAAAAGTAAATTGTAAAAAGCACTATTCATACTTTTTACTTTCTTTATTGTAAAATTTAAATATTGTGTCTCTTTTATAATTTTCCCTTCTTAATTTCTTCAACAACTCCGGGATCTAATAAAGTTGATGTATCACCCAGATTGTCAGTTTCACCCTCAGCAATTTTTCTAAGTATTCTTCGCATAATTTTCCCACTTCTCGTTTTAGGTAATCCGGTAACAAATTGAATTTTATCCGGCTTTGCAATAGCACCGATAATCCTTGTTACTGTTTGCAAAATATCATTTTGAGTCATTTCATCATTTACATGTCTGCCATTATATATTACATACGCATAAATTCCCTGACCTTTAATATTGTGCGGATAACCCACAACTGCACTTTCTACTACTCCTGCATGCATATTGATTGCATTTTCCACCTCGGCAGTACCAATACGATGGCCGCTTACATTCAACACATCATCCACTCTACCAGTTATCCTGTAAAATCCGTTTTCATCTTTCAAAGCACCATCACCGGTGAAATATAAATTTTCATAGGTAGCAAAATAATTTGTTCTGCATCTTTCATGATCACCCCAGGTAGTTCTTAAAATTCCAGGCCATGGAGCTTTTATACATAAATTACCTTTCAACATCCCCTGTTCATCTTTCTCTGTTACCTCTTTCCCATTTTCATCTACCAATACAGGCTGTATTCCAGGCATTGGCAATGTAGCCCAACATGCTTTTGCGGGTGTAACACCTGCAAGATTAGAGATCAGACATCCACCGGTTTCCGTTTGCCACCAGGTATCTACTATCGGACATTTATTTTTTCCAATATGCTCATCATACCAGTTCCATGCTTCTTCATTGATTGGCTCACCTACTGTACCTAAAACTTTTAATGTGGAAAGATCTTTTCCTTTTATCGGATCCAATCCAAATCCCATTAAACTACGGATCGCAGTAGGTGCAGTATATAGAATATTTACTTTATGCTTGTCAACTATATCCCAAAACCGTCCGGCATCAGGCCAGGTAGGAATTCCTTCAAACATCACTGAAGTTGCACCCGCTGCTAATGGTCCATATACAATATAACTATGACCGGTTATCCATCCGATATCAGCAGTACAAAAATGAATATCACCTTTTTGGTACTGAAAAATATTTACAAATGTATACGTAGTCCAAACCATATAACCCCCACTGGTATGTACAACCCCTTTTGGCTTACCGGTACTACCAGATGTATATAAAATAAACAATGGATCTTCTGCATCCATTTCTGTAGCAGGAAATTCTATTTTTCCATTTTGCTCTAATTGATCTTCTGCATGCAGCATTTCATCTTCCCACCACACATCTCTTCCTTTGATCATTGATACAGGAGTTCTTGTTCTGGTATATACAATAACTCTTTTCACATGTTTGTTACCGATCAATGCATCATCAATTACAGATTTCAACGGTATATCCTTACCACCTCTATACGCTCCGTCACAAGTAATAATGAATTCAGCATTGGCATCATCCAATCTATCAGCAATACTCTGTGCAGAAAAACCTCCGAAAATAACAGAGTGAATAGCTCCAATCCTTGCACAACCCAATACAGCATATGCGAGTTCGGGAACCATACCCATATATATACAAACCCTGTCCCCTTTTTTTACTCCATTGTTAACAAGCATTTGTGCCACCTGGCAAACTCTTTTGTGCAGCCGGTTATAAGTCACAATTCTTGTTCTTTCTTCCGGATTATTTGGTTCCCAGATAATAGCTGGTTTTTCTCCCATCGTAGCAAGATGTCTATCTATACAATTTTCAGTAATGTTCAGCTTTGCATCTTTGAACCATTCTACTTTTGGCTCTTTAAAATTCCAGTTCAACACCTTGCTCCACTTTTTCCGCCACTGAAAATTACCAGCTACTTCCCCCCAAAATGATTCAGGCTCCTCTACACTTCTCTTATAATCTGTATGATATTGCTCTATCGATTTGATTTGATAAGGATATGACATAACAATCTATTATATGATAAATGTACGAAGACAAAAATTTTTCGACGACCGAAATCTATTCTGTATTTTACCGGATGTTACGATCGTACAAATTTGATTCTGATTAGTTTGATTATTTTAATAATCGTAGCATCCAACTCATGAAACAAACCAACAAAGAAGTAATTAATATCCGTAAAGTTATTGGAGCATCCTCTGTAGGTACCATGATAGAATGGTACGACTTCTACATTTTTGGTATGCTTGCTAAAACAATTTCTACTCAATTTTTTCCTGAAGGAAATCCTACTGCAGCATTATTAAGTACCCTAGCCATATTTGCTGCCGGATTTATTGTTCGTCCTTTTGGAGCATTAGTATTCGGAAGGCTGGGTGATCTGATCGGTAGAAAATATACATTTCTGTTAACGTTAATTCTAATGGGTGGTTCTACTTTTTTAATTGGATGTGTACCTAACTACTCCACCATAGGTATTGCCGCACCAATTTTAGTGCTGTTATTACGATTACTACAAGGGCTTGCTTTAGGAGGTGAATATGGAGGAGCTGCAACTTATGTTGCAGAACATTCACCTGCAAATAAAAGAGGCTATTATACCAGCTGGATACAGACCACCGCAACATTAGGTTTATTTGTTGCTTTAGGAATCATCCTGTTAGTTAAATCAAGTATGACTGAAGCAGCTTTTAACGCAGAATGGGGTGGATGGAGATTTCCCTTCTGGATCTCAATAGTATTGGTTGGTATATCTATATACATCAGAATGCGAATGGCTGAGTCTCCAATGTTTTCCAAATTAAAAGAAGAAGGAAAAATATCTATTAACCCAATTAAAGAAAGCTTCAGCCATAAAGCGAATTTCAAAATGGTGTTACTGGCATTGTTTGGTGCAGTAATGGGACAAGGAGTGATCTGGTATACCGGTCAGTTTTATGCGCAAAGTTTTTTAGAAACCTCCTGTAAAATTGAATTTGAGCAAAGCAGAACCATCATGTTATGGGCTATCGCATTTGCTACTCCCTTTTTTATTTTCTGGGGTTGGATGAGTGACAGGATTGGAAGAAAATGGATAATGATGGTGGGAATGTTACTGGCAATTCTCACTTACAGACCTATTTTTCAAACATTCCTTGATGAAAGTAAGTATGAAATACCCGAAAATATTGCTGCAACTAATCTTACAATAGAAACAACCTTATTAAAAGGAACTGAAGATTCATTGCTCGTCTCTACGTCAAATTATTTACTGCCTGATGGTAAAAAATTTCAAACCAAACAAGCAGATACAATATCATATGAAAGCGGCTTACTTAAAATTGGCAAACTGAATATCATCAATAAACATCTTCCAAAATCGACCTACTGGAAATTTATTGGTCTTGTTTTCCTAATGGTATTTTATGTTACTATGGTATATGGCCCTATTGCTGCTTTTCTAGTTGAAATGTTCCCTACTAAGATCCGGTATACTTCCATGAGCCTGCCATACCATATTGGAAATGGTGTTTTTGGAGGTCTGGTACCGTTCATCGGTTTATTATTAGCAACTACCTATAAGGCCGACCCATTAGTAGGCTTATGGTATCCGATTGCTGTTGCAGTATTATGCCTGGTGATCGGTACATTATATTTAACAAACAAGATCGATAAAAATGTAAATGACTAAACAATGAATAAATTAAAAAGATATTTCGGCCTTTTATTTATAGTCATCGCCCCGCTTGTAATTTTTCAACTGGTAAGTGGTGCAATTAATTTTATAGATACGAAGGGGACAAAAGATATTAATAACCCGATTATCTGGGTCATTATCATTACCATCTTTACCCCTATAGCAATCGGACTTGTAATTTTTGGATGGTACGCATTTAAAGGGGAGTATGATCATCTTCCTGAATCTTCAAAGGAACTTTAATATTTTTTATAAGCAGAAGCCCGCAAATTGCCGCCAATAAAGAAGCACAAAGAATAGCAATCTTTGAATTTATGATCAATGATTTATCACCAAATGCCAGCATTGTGATAAATATTGACATAGTAAACCCAATACCTGCCAAAAGCCCGGCACCAATAATATGTTTCCACTTTATCAGATCCGGTAATTGACTCAATTTTACTTTAACCGCTACCCAGGCAAATAAGATTATACCCAATGGCTTTCCCAATATTAAACCGCCTATAATACCAAGACTATTTCTTGATAATAATTCATTATAAAACCCAGGCTGCAATCTTATGCCAGTATTGGCTAATGCAAACAATGGAACTATAAAGAAAGCGACAGGTTTATGTAAAAAATGTTGAAGCTTGTACGAAGGAGACGATTCTCCGCCTCTTCCAAATGGTATGGCAAAAGCCAGTAATACGCCACTAATAGTAGCATGCACACCTGACTGAAACATAAAATACCACATTGCTATTCCGGGTACTATATAAAATACAAGTCGTTGAACACCAAACTTACCCATAATGAATAAACCAATAAATATGCTTAATGATATAAATAAATAGTATATAGATACGCTTTCAGTATAGAAAACTGCTATGATCAAAATGGCCCCCAGATCATCAATTATAGCCAATGCTGTTAAAAATATTTTTAATGCAGGAGGAACACTCTTTCCTGCAAGTGATAAAATACCTAATGCAAAAGCAATATCTGTCGCCATTGGAATCGCATAACCATTTGCGGTTGGGGTACCTCCGTTAAATCCGAAATGAATTAGTGCCGGCAATAACATTCCTCCAACTGCCGCCATGACCGGTAACATGGCGTTATTAATTTTTGACAATTCACCTACATATAACTCCCTTTCTATTTCCAAACCAACCAATAAAAAGAATACAGCCATTAAGGCATCATTGATCCAGTATGAAATAGTGAGACCACCAACTTTAGTATACCAAAATTGCTGATAGGCATCACCCATTCCTGAATTAGCAATAATTAAAGAAATAACCGTACACCCTATTAGAATAAAACCGGATGCCTTTTCGCTATTGAAAAATTCATTATATAACTTTGATAATAAAACCGGAGGAGGTATAATTGACTTAATCATTGTATTCGTTTTCCCAATCGTATAAAATTAACCGGTTTAAACATACGCATAACTCAGATAGTCCTTAGGAAATGGCGATCACAACCATCATCGTTTTATTAATAATTTATTAATACAACACAATTAACTGATTATCAGACAAAAACACATAAGACTCTTTTAAAATTTTACAAAAATCAAACAATCAAGTTACATAAAATGTTTTCTTGTTGGCTAATTTCGCAACTATTCAAAATGAAGAAAATTGCATACATATTATTATTTCTTTTTACTACCACTCAGGTAGCAACCTCCTATTTATTAGTGAGCCAAACCAACAAATCTTATTCTATAAATTGGGAAGAAGAACCAGCTACAGAGAAAGAAAAAAAAGAGACTGTCGAGCAGGAAAAATGTTTTACTATCTCTTGCTTGATTGTCACCCTTTCAGAAAATATGAAAAATTCAGGTGAAAAAGATTATTTGATCTTTCAATCACCTTACCTCGACTACATTACCCCTCCACCTGACCATTGTTAATCAACAAATTCAGGAATTTATTCTTTATTGTTTATTACTAATATTTTTTTAAATGGAAAAATCATTAAGTCCTGTAGCCAGGATATTAAAATTATTACGTCTCGAAAAAACGGAAATATCAGCTATTTATTTTTATGCATTAATGGCTGGTTTAATACAATTATCATTGCCTTTAGGTGTACAGTCCATCATAAGTTTTGTATTAGGTGGCTCAATGTCTACCTCGTTAATTGTGCTTATTATTTTGGTTGTATTAGGTGTATTAGCTACAGGTCTGATGTATATCAACCAAATGAAACAAATAGAAAAAATTCAGCAAAAAATATTTGTTCGCTATTCACTGGAATTCACTGATCATATACCAAAGATTGATCTTAAAAAAAGTGATTCATTTTATTTGCCTGAATTAGTGAATCGATTTTTTGAAATTCCTGCTTTACAAAAAGGATTATCAAAATTACTACTGGATATTCCAACTGCTATTATTCAGATTCTATTTGGCTTAACATTATTATCATTTTATCATCCGGTTTTCATTCTGTTTGGTATCTTATTGATAATTATCCTTTCATTAATTCTTTATTATTCCGGAACAAAAGGATTGCGTACAAGCCTGGCTGAAAGTGCCCATAAATATGCAGTGGCTGCATGGCTAGAAGAGCTTGCAAGAGTTGTAAAGTCCTTCAAACTTTCTAAAGGAACTTCATTACATAATATAAAAGCGGACAACAAAATAATCAGCTACCTCTCTGCAAGAACAGAACACTTCTCTGTTTTGCTTTTTCAATACCGGATACTGGTAGGTCTCAAAACAATAATCACAGCGGCCATGTTGATCGTTGGCTCTTTCTTGTTGGTCAATCAACAAATTAATATCGGACAGTTTATTGCTGCAGAAATTGTCATACTTATTGTTATCAGTGCTGTAGAAAAAATTATCGGATCACTTGATAGTGTTTACGATATTCTCACTTCCGTTGAAAAGATTGGAAAGCTTACTGATAAGCCTATAGAACTTCATGGCACACAACTACTACCCGTAAAAAAAGAAGGGGTTTCCGTTGAATTCAAGGATGTCCAGTTCGGATTCACTGATAATAAGCCAATCATTGATAATATCAGTTTCAGGATTGAACAAGGTGAATCAGTCTGCATTTCAGGAAATGAAGGAACAGGTAAATCTACACTTCTAAGATTAATAAGTGGGTTATATTCTGATTTTTCAGGCAATATTCTCATTGATGAAATTCCAGTCCAGAATTATGACCTTGACTCACTAAGATCACTGACCGGTATTTATTTAAGTCAACAAGATATTTTCAATGGCACTTTGCTTGAAAATATTACAATGGGCAATGCAACAATAAATACAAATGAAATAACAACACTTGCTGAAAAAATAGGATTGCAACCATTTATAGCTTCTTTAAAATTCGGTTTTGATACGGAAATAGATCCGGTAGGCAACCATTTACCAGGAAATATTATTCGAAAGATACTATTGATTAGAGCATTGATAAATTCTCCACGACTTATTCTTTTAGAAGAACCCTGGATTGGTTTTTCTGAAGAAACAAAGAATAAAGTACAAGAGGTTTTATTAAGCTATGCTAAACACAGTACCGTTATCATTATCAGTAATGATGAATCGTTTACAAAAAAATGTGACAGGCAGATCTATCTCTCAAAAAGTATAGCTAAGGTTAGTTCAAACACTAAAAACTTATAGATAATGAAAACGAATTTATATAATTCATCTGCATACGATCATATTTATCGCCATAAAAAAAATAGCCGGGTTAAATATTGGTTTTTTGGCTTAATCTTCTTCAATGTAATTCTGTTATTCCTTCCCTGGACACAGAACATTCGTTCATCAGGAAAAATAACTACACTCCGGCAGGAACAACGACCCCAGGAATTGAATTCAATAATACCGGGTAAAGTGGTAAAATGGTATGTAAAGGAAGGAGACATTATTAATCAGGGTGATACTATTCTTCAATTATCGGAAATCAAAGATGATTATCTGGATCCAAATCTTATCAATAGAACCGGAGAACAGTTGACGGCCAAACAAATGTCTGTTGATTATTATAAAGGTAAAGCAGGTACTGCCAGTTCCCAAATTAATGCGCTGAGTAATGAACGAGATTTAAAACTCGAGCAACTAAGAAATAAAATTAATCAGCAGGAAAGAAAAATACAAAGTGATGAATTGGAATATACAGCTGCAATAAATGAATTTAATGTAGCTACACGACAAATTACTGCTGGCCAGGCAATGCTTGACTCTGGTGTCATTTCACTGATTGATTATGAAAAGAGAAAAGTAAATTTTCAAAATATTCAAGCAAAAAAAATCAGTGCAGAAAATAAATTAGCCAATTCAAAACAGGAATTGACTATTCTGAATATTGAAATGAATTCAATAGGTCAGGAATTTGCAGAAAAAATCTCAAAAGCATCCGGAGAAAGATTTCAATCCATGTCTGAAATAGCCAGTAATCAGGGGGATATTGCTAAGTTACAAAATCAATACAGCATCTATAATATAAGAAGTGGAATGTATTATATCACAGCTCCTCAAACAGGTCAAATAACAAAAGCTAAAAAAGCAGGTATAGGTGAAATAGTAAAAGACGGAGAAATGATTGTTGAAATAGTCCCCGATAAAATACAATACGCTGTTGAAATTTTTGTTCGTCCTGTTGACTTGCCACTAATAGCTACCGGACAATCAGTTCAGTTCTGGTTTGATGGATTTCCCGCAATTGTATTCAGCGGTTGGCCTAATGCTTCTTATGGAACTTTTACAGGAAAAGTTTTTGCTGTAGAAAATTCAGCGGGGCCTAATGGTATGTTCCGTGTATTAGTTGCAGAAGATCCTGAAAAAAAGTCTTGGCCAAAACAACTCCGGATTGGTTCCGGCGCAAAAGCAATGGCTTTATTAAAAGATGTACCAGTGTGGTATGAACTCTGGAGAAATATCAATGGTTTTCCGCCTGACTATTACAAACCTGAATTTAAAAATGGGAAAAAATGAAAAAATCAAAATATTTAATCATATTTCTAATATTTGTTTGTAACTCCTTTTATGTGTTTTCTCAAGAAAATGAGAACACACTTACAGCGCAACAATTTATAGACATTGTTTTAAAGTTTCATCCAATTGCTAAGCAGGCAGATATAAATATAGAAAAAGCAAAAGCGGATATACTAATTGCAAAAAGTGGATTTGATCCAATAGCAACTACTACTATTACACAAAAAACTTTTGATGGAACTGAATATTACAATTCTGTTCAACCGGAGATCCGAATACCAACATGGTATGGCATTGAATTAATAGCGGGTGCTGAGAATCTTAGTGGTAGCAGAAATAACAGAGAAGAAACATTAGGTCAAACCAGTTATGCAGGAATAGTGATCCCATTGGCCAAAAATCTTATTATGGATAAAAGAAGGGCAATTTTAAAAACTGCAAAAATATTTCAAACGTTATCAGAAGTTGAAAAAAGAAGTATACTTAATAATCTTCTGCTGGATGCCATCAAAGTATATTGGGACTGGGCTTATCAATATCAACAACTTATAATTCTTAAAAATGTTGTATCAATAAATGAAAAAAGGTTTAACCTCATCAAAATTGCTTATCGCCAGGGCGATAAACCAGCACTGGATACTACTGAGGCATTGACTCAACTTCAGACATTTCAGTATATGCAAAATGAAACAGCATTACAGTTTCAAAATGCAACTTTAGAACTCAATACATTTTTATGGAAAGAAGAACAGCAAATATTTTCATTGCCTGAAAATATTATTCCACAAACGGAATGGGCTTCTGAGAACTTACAAGATAAACCACTACCCATATTAGAGGAGTTATTAACGCAAAGCCGAATAGCCCATCCTGATATTCAACAATATGATTTTAAAATAGAAGCACTAACCATTGACCGCAAACTAAAATTTCAAGAGCTTTTACCTAAACTTGATTTTAAATACAACCAACTTGGGAAAGGATATAATATTCTGAATGCAAAATCGGGACCCTTATTTGATAATAATTTTCAATACGGTGTCAATTTTGGTATACCGTTGCGTCTTTCAAAAGGAAGGGGAGAATATAGAAAAGCAAAATTAAAAATTAATGAAACAATATTGAGCAGAGATCTTAAATCAGTAATGATTGAAAATAAAATAAAAAGTTACTATAATGAGATAGCTACTCTCCGGAATCAATCCGTGCTTTTAACAAATACCTATAACAATTTTCTTGCCCTTCAAAGAGGAGAGGAATTAAAATTTTTTAATGGGGAAAGCTCATTATTTCTTGTAAACAGCAGGGAAAATAAATCACTGGAAGCTGTACAAAAATTACTAAAAACTAAAATTGAATATTATAAAACATACAATAATTTATTGTGGGCTGCTGGTATACTAAATTAAAGTAATTGTTTTTGTAAAAGATAAACTGCCGCACCAGCCACATATCCAATTAATGCCAGTAAACTTATTTTTTTAACATACCAAAAAAACTCAATTTTTTCAAGTCCCATTGCAGCAACACCTGCGGCTGATCCTATGATAAGGCAACTACCACCTGTACCTGCACAATAAGCAAGAAACTCCCAAAAATAATGATCGGTTGGGTAAAGATCCATACTGTACATACCTTGAGCAGCAGCTACCAAAGGCACATTATCTACAATAGAAGAGAAAAAACCGATCAGCATAGTTATCACATTTATATTCCCGATCGTTTTATCCATCCATAAAGCAGCATCGTCCAATACACCTGTTACTTCCAATGCAGCAATACTTAAAAGTATACCCAGAAAAAATAATACACTTGGTGTATCTATCTTTCGTAAAGCATGATTAACAGATAATACACCTTTTTCAGCTTCATCCTTTTCACTATGTATTATTTCTGTCACTATCCACAATAAACTTAGTCCAAACAAAATCCCCATGAATGGAGGAAGGTGAGTGATTGTTTTAAAAATGGGAACAAACAATAAAACGCCTAAACCAAGAAAAAATACAATATTCCTTTCTGATGCACGGCTGATATTATTCATTTTTTTATTCGGCAAAGGCATCTTCTCGCCCTTACCTTTCATACGCCATGCAATAATTAATGTTGGAATTATCATGCAAACCAAACTTGGAATAAAAGTTTTGATCATAATATTCCAGGTGGTAACCTGGCCTCCTATCCATAGCATAGTTGTAGTTACATCCCCGATCGGACTCCAGGCACCACCAGCATTAGCTGAAATAACTACTAAACCGGCCAACAACCATCGTTCTTTTTTATTTGGTATTAATTTTCTCAACAACGAAACCATTACAATAGTAGTTGTCAAATTATCCAGTGCAGCAGAGAGAAAGAATGTGATCAAAGCAATACTCCATACCAACTTACTCTGCTTCTCTGTTTTTATTTTTTCAATAATTATCTCGAATCCATCATGGGCATCAATTAATTCAACGATTGTCATCGCTCCCAGTAAGAAAAACAAGATCCCGGCTACATCGCCAAGATGCTCAAGTAAATGAGAATTAACATAATGAGAGTCAGACTTAAAAAGTGCATATACTGTCCAGCACAATACTCCTGTTAGCATTGCAGACGCAGCTTTATTTATTTTTAAAGGATGCTCAAGTGTTATTGCTGCATAACCAATTATAAAAATTATGGAGATTATTATAATCATACATCAGATCTGATAATTACAAATATAGGTCAATGAGAAACATCCTAAATCACATATAAACCATAGTGACAAAAAGTAATTCCTGCGTTAATAAACCTATTTTTGAAAGCATAATCTTTAAAAATGAAATCATACGAATTACTTCTGGAATATAATAAAAAATGGGCTGCAGATAAAACAATCCATGACCCAACATTTTTTCAACAACTTAAAGATGTACAAACCCCTGAATTTCTCTGGATAGGCTGTAGTGACAGCAGAGTACCTCCAAATGAAATTACTCAAACCAAACCCGGAGAAATATTCATACATAGAAATGTTGCCAATCTTGTTATAAATACAGATGTAAATGTTTTAAGTGTATTAGATTATGCCGTTAACCATTTAAAAATAAAACATGTAATTGTTTGTGGGCATTACGGATGTGGGGGCGTAAAAGCAGCACTCACCAATAATGATTTTAAATATGTTTTAAATATGTGGCTTCGTAATATTAAAGACATACATCGCATTCATCGCAATGAGCTTGACTCAATAACTGATGAAGAAGCAAAAGTTGACCGGCTGGTTGAACTGAATGTTCAGGAACAAGTTTTAAACCTGGCAAAGAGCTCAATTATACAAAGGGCATGGAAAGAAGACAAACGACCAGATCTACATGGTTGGGTATATGGTTTAAAAAATGGCGTAATTAATCCTGTATTTGAAATGAAAGCAGGAACACACATCGATCCTATATATGAATTTGAAAATTTATAAATTAAAAAGCCTGCTGAAATCAGCAGGCTTTTTTTACTTGGTATATTTTTTACTTAACCAACCAATACAATCATTGAATGTTTTAAAAATATTTTCTTTTTCAACCAGACCTGGTATTAGATTAATTCTTTCCATTCTCGCTTTCGGTTGAGATTGAAGACCTGTAAACATTACATTTATTTCTCTTTGCTCTAACGATAAGATGGCATCTTCTAATGCATACAAACCGGTTTGATCTATGAACGGCACTTTTTCCATCCTGATTATTACATACTTGATATCTTTAACTTTTGCGACCCTATCTGTGAAGCCGGATGCGAATCCAAAAAATAATGGTCCGTCAAGATGCTTTACCACAATATTTTTTTCTATGTTATCAGGTATCAATTCATCACTCCATCCTTCTTCCAATCGCAGGTCAACCAGATCCGTCACTGTTGTTTTTTCTTCAGCTATCTCACTCATTTTCTTCATGAACATAAAAGCAGCCAATACCATTCCCAATGCAACTGCTACGAGTAGATCAAGAAACACTGTTACTAATAAAACAATGATCATAATCACAGCATCTGGCCTTGGAACTTTATTGATATGTCTAAACCCTTTGTAATCGAGGATACCAATACCTACCGTAATTAGAATGCCTGCTAAAACAGATTTTGGTATCAATGCCGCATATTTTCCTGCACCAAACAATACGATCATTAATACCAGAGCATGAATGACTCCGGAAATTCTGTTTCTTCCTCCGGATCTTATATTCACCAAAGTTCTCATGGTAGCTCCGGCACCCGGCAGACCACCGAATAAAGCTGCAACGGTATTTCCAATTCCCTGCCCAATCAATTCTTTATTACTGCTATGCTTTGTTTTAGTAACATTGTCTGCCACTACTGATGTAAGTAATGAATCGATAGCACCTAATGCTGCCAGGGTTACTGCCGCTTCCAATATCATTGTATAAAATCCGGGCTTAATTGAAAGTATTCCATCAATATGAATTGGAGGAAACCCTTGTGGAATATCTCCAATTATTGGAACAGATTTATCAAGTATGATACTCAAACCAGTAATAGCCAGCAATGCAACTAATGTACTTGGAACAACTTTAGTGATCCTTGGAAAAATATAAATGATCAAAACAGTTAATGTTGCATATAAAATTGCCCAACTATTTATATTACTTAAAGCAGGCACAATTTCCTGAACAACGTCTATCGTAGTCTTTGGTGATGACAAACCAATAGCCGGAAATAATTGTAATAAAATAATGATAACGCCAATCCCACTCATAAAACCCGAAATAACCGGATAAGGAATAAATTTAATTAAGGATCCCACTTTAAAAACCCCCATTAAAACCTGAAACAACCCAGCTAAAATAAAACTGGCTATAATGGCACCCATAACAGATTCGATGCTTCCGTCTGATGAGTTACTAAGAAACAATGCAATTGTTGCTGCTGACACAACTGTCATTGGTCCAGTAGGACCACTTATTTGAGAGGGTGTACCCCCAAATATTGCTGCAAAGAATCCAAGAAATATAGCGCCATATAAACCTGCTGCTGCACCTAATCCCGATTGCACACCGAAAGCTAATGCTAATGGCAGTGCCACTATTCCTGCAGTTACACCACCAAAAAAATCACCTTTAGTGAATTTTATTTTTTTCATTTCAATCTTTTTTTATCAACTGAAAAATCAGCATTGAAATTGCTGAAAAACGAACTTTTAAATTCAATGATATTACCTGGGAGGTAAGTATAGATCAGTAGAAAACCCGGGAGGATAAAATTGAATACACACACAAAAAATATAGCTTGTTATATTAAAAATAAAGTTGAACTTCTGATCACAACGGGTCTTATCTATATCTGAACTACTTTCATCACTGGCATTTTCTTCTCCGGAATTGGAATCATACGAACACAGTTCTGTTACTGTAACTGCTTTTTTTAATAAACCTGTTGCCCCGGAATTTTGAGACAAATAGCCTATTAATAATATAAAAATGAAAACCCTTGACATTTTGTATTAAGCAAATATAGATTATTGCTAAGTTTATCCTAAGTATTGAAATTCACTATTTTACAATAAAAGTTTTCTGTAGGTTTGCTAAATGTCGATCGAAGTAAAAAATCTGCTTAAAACATATGGCGAGCAAAAAGCTGTCAACAATATTTCATTCAAAATAAATAAGGGAGAAATTGTAGGTTTTCTCGGACCTAATGGCGCCGGCAAATCCACTACCATGAAGATAATAACCGGCTATCTTCCACAAACAAGTGGGGAGGCATTTGTTTGTGGTATCAATGTTGCCGAAGACCCTTTGGCAACAAAAAAGAAGATTGGTTACTTACCGGAATTAAATGCTTTGTATTATGACATGTTTGTAAAAGAGTATTTGGAATTTATTGCAGCATTACACAAAACTCCTGATGCAAAACAAAAGATCTCAAATGTAATAGAGCTTACCGGTTTGACAATTGAAAGCAAAAAGAAAATAGGACAATTATCAAAAGGCTATAAACAAAGAGTTGGATTAGCTGCTGCATTGATACATGACCCTGAAGTTTTGATCTTAGATGAACCAACTTCTGGCCTGGATCCGAATCAGATCATTGAAATTCGGGAAGTAATAAGAAAGCAAGGACAAAATAAAACAGTTTTATTCTCTTCTCATATTCTGCAGGAAGTAGAAGCGATTTGCGACCGTGTTATTATTATTAATAAAGGGGAATTGGTAGCAGATGATAAACTAAGTAATCTTCAAATGGGAAATAAGGACCATCATATTGTAATAATAGAGTTTAAAGAAACACTTGATAAAGAAATATTAACACAAATAAGGGGTGTTTCTGGTATTGAGAATTTACAACCGTCTATTTTCAAACTTAAAACTTCAGACCCGGAATCTGTCAGAAAACAAATTCTTGAATTAGCTATAAAAGAAAACCTGAATATTGTTTCCTTACAAAGCGAAAACCAAAGTCTTGAAAGTATATTTAAAGCTTTAACGAATTAAAGATTTATACTGCATATGTTCCGTTAACTGGAAGATAATATTTTAAATAAACAGAAACTTCAGTATAATAATTACATCTCTTTGTTGCAATGTATGAAAACCGTTTCTTTGCAGAACGATTGCTCCCTTTGAAAGATTTTTTCATCTTTAAATTCATTAAAAATCATGAGTTACATTTCAGAAATTTTTGCCCGCCAGATATTAGATTCAAGAGGCAATCCCACTGTTGAAGTTGATGTGATAACCGATGAAGGGGCAATGGGCCGTGCTGCAGTTCCAAGCGGTGCCAGTACAGGTATACATGAAGCTGCAGAGTTAAGAGATAATGACAAGAAAAAATACTTAGGTAAAGGTGTTTTAAAAGCAGTTAAAAACGTTAATGATGTTATTGCGCCGATACTATTAGGCAATGATGTTGCTGATCAAACAGGAATTGACGAATTAATGATACAACTGGACGGCACACCTAACAAATCAAAACTGGGTGCAAACGCCATTCTTGCTATAAGTATGGCAGTTGCTAAAGCCGCGGCTGAAGAAGCAGCACTACCCCTTTACCGTTACATCGGTGGTACAAATGCTAAAACATTACCAATACCGATGATGAACATTCTAAATGGTGGCGCACATGCTGATAATAAGATCGACTTTCAGGAATTTATGGTAATGCCGGTTGGTGCTCCCAGTTTCAGTGAGGGTTTACGTTGGGGTGTCGAAATTTTTCATGCACTAAAAACAGTTCTAAAGAAAAAAGGCTATAGTACAAATGTGGGTGATGAAGGTGGTTTTGCTCCAAATATTCAAAGCAATGAGGAAGCAATAGAAACAGTACTAACGGCCATTCAGGCTGCGGGTTATAAAACAGGATCGCAAATCGTAATTGCAATGGATGCAGCTAATAGTGAACTATGGAATAGCAAAAAGAAAAAATATGTATTCCATAAAAGCAGTGGCAAAGAAATGTCAAGCGAACAATTAGTTAAATACTGGGCTAACTGGGTAAAACAATATCCGATCGCCTCCATTGAAGATGGAATGGCTGAAGATGATTGGGCTGGATGGAAGATGCTAACCGATGCTGTTGGAGATAAATGTCAATTGGTCGGTGATGATCTATTTGTTACGAATGTAACCAGGCTACAAGAGGGAATTGATAAAAATATTGCAAATGCTTTATTGGTAAAAGTGAATCAGATCGGAACGATCACTGAAACTATTAATGCCGTTACATTAGCACAGCATAATGGGTATAATACGATCATGAGTCATCGTAGTGGTGAAACAGAAGATAATACAATTGCCGATCTGGCTGTGGGATTGAATTGCGGCCAGATAAAAACAGGATCTGCCAGCCGTTCTGACCGTATGGCAAAATACAATCAACTTATCCGAATAGAGGAATTATTAGGCAGCTCTGCCTATTATCCAAATGGAAAGATTAAATTTGGTAAATAAATATTTGGCAATTAAGGTTCTTTTAAAATATATAATTGAACCTTAATTGTTTATTTAAATATCCATCCATGAAATTATTAAACCATATTCCGCCCTTTTTAAGAAATAAATACTTCATTTCAGTTGCCATTTTTGGCATTGTTATCATTTTTTTGGACAAAAACGACTTTTTTACCCAACTTGAAAGAAAAAACGAATTGCGGGAATTAGAACAAAGTAAACAGCATTATACAAAGGAGATAGCTTCAGAACGTAAAGAATTAGAGGCACTTAAGAACAATCCGGCCACTCTGGAAAAATATGCAAGAGAAAAATATCTGATGAAAAGAGATAATGAAGAGATTTTTATTGTACCGGAAAAATCCGATAATTCAAATAATTAGGATAACCCACACAATAAGGCAAACCTGTCCCCGTTTATATTACGGACAACTTGAATATCACGACTTTTAAGGACATTAACATCTTATTTCTGGACAATTTAACGGTTTAGCCAATGGCCAATTTTACACCTGAAGACCTTTTAATGTATTTGTACAAGGAAACTTCTTCTGAAAGAACAGAAGCTATCGAATCTGCTCTGCAAACAGACTGGACCCTTCGTGAAAAGCTTCATGTACTCTCAGCTTCTATGAAACGCCTTGATAAAATGATTGAATCTCCCCGTACTGAAGTTGTATTAAATGTACTAAATCATGCAAGGGAACAAGCAGAAGCAGTTTAGGTTTCTGTTTTTTCAATTAAAAAAATTTAAGCATCCTGAATAAATCAGGATGCTTTTTTTATTTTCCTTTTCTTGTTTTTTCTAAATTAGCACCCTACCTATATCTTTCTCATATAACTTGCAGAATGACACGAAATGAACGATACAAATTCGTTATTGGCTATTTTGAAAAAAATATGCCAGTAGCAGAAACTGAATTAGAGTTCCACGATCCCTACCAATTACTGGTAGCTGTAATCCTCTCTGCACAATGTACTGACAAGAGAGTAAACATTACAACACCTGCAATTTTTAAAAATTATCCCGATGTATATTCAATGAGTAAAACAACATTCGAAAAATTATTTCCACTTATCAAAAGCATTTCTTATCCAAATAATAAAACGAAACACCTGATTGGGATGGCTCAAAAAGTAGTTAATGATTTTGAAGGGAAAATTCCAATGACAGTAGATGAGTTAATTCAATTGCCGGGTGTGGGAAGAAAGACAGCAAATGTGATTACATCTGTAGTTGACAAGCAGCCCAACATGGCTGTTGACACACATGTTTTCAGAGTAAGTAAGCGGATAGGATTAGTACCTCAAACAGCATCAACACCTTTAGCAGTAGAAAAAGTATTGATAAAAAATATTCCAACGCATCTTGTTCATAAAGCACATCACTGGTTAATACTTCATGGTCGTTATATCTGTCTTGCCCGAAATCCAAAATGTTCTGACTGCGGATTAAAAATCGCCTGTAAATACTACAATTCGAAAAAATAATTTATTATTTGTCAGTTTATAAATTTATTTGCATTTATTATGTGATATAACACTGGCTAATCAAGAGCCAGCTTATCAAATAAATAATGTAGCTTTTAATAGCAATAAATATTTTCAGGATGAAGAAGTTTTTGTTTTTTATATTTTTCTCATGTTTGATTTTTGGCCAAAATTTAAATGCTCAATATTACTATTATAATGACAAGTACTATGAAAGTAATGTAGTACTTGAATTAGGTGCATCGGCCGGAATAATGAATGCATTAACAGATCTCGGTGGTAAGAAAGGAGCAGGAAAACCTTTTATAAAAGACCTTCGTTGGGCAACAGCCCGTGCCAGTTATGGCATATATGCAATGGCTGTATATAAAAACATGATTGGTGTTCGTCTGGAAGGAACATTTGGTGAGATTACTGGTTATGATAGTATATTAAAAGCAGTTTCATCTTCTACTTTTGGTCGATATGACAGAAACTTAAGTTTCAAAAGTAAAATCAGCGAAATTCAATTAGCAGTAGAGTTTCATCCTTTTGCTTTATTGAATTTTGCTGATGGTCAGTTTCCCTTTTCTCCATATACAATAGTTGGTATCGGCCGCTATTCATTTGATCCACAGGCAGAGTTGAGGGGTAGATGGTATTCGTTGCAACCTCTTAGCACTGAAGGACAAGGGTTTAAAGAATACAGTGATAGAAAACCATATGAACTTAATCAATTCAATATTATTGGCGGACTTGGATTAAGATACGATATCAATTCAATCATCAATGCAAGAATTGAGTTTGTTCATCGAATATTGGACACTGATTATCTTGATGATGTAAGCACATCATATATCGATCCAAACTTATTTATAAATTATCTTCCTTCAAATATGGCTGCCATTGCCCAGCAATTGGCAAATAGAAAAAATGAATTGAACCCCAATGACATGACAAATGTTGGTGACTCTCGGGGTAATCCTAAGAAAAATGATGCATTTTTTACTATTCAACTAAAAGTTGGAATAACATTAGGAAGACAAAGAAGATAATATTCGTAGAAGTAAATATTTTATTAGACTCTTGATATCCATTCAAACCTCTTGATTTAAAAAGCATTATATAAACCTGTTACAAGACCATTGTAATTTGTTAATTTTATAAGAGCTTATCTTCAACTCTATTTATATTATGCAAGACGGATCATTACATATAGCAGATATTTCATTCAATAGCCGGCTTAGCTTTAAGCCATTAGTAATGTTTTTGAAAAAAAATATAGCTGAAGGAAATCCCGGTATGAAAAAACTATATGGCCAGGTGGTAGAAGAATTCGAATCACATCCGGAACTATTAGAAAATATTACAGATCTCTCTACAGTAAAACATCATAGCGAATTAATTGAAGAATTATTATCTGCAGTTTTTCCACCAACTACTTCTAATTATATGTATGGCATATTAATGCCATTTAAAAATGAAGCAGTTTATGTTTCACCCTTATTCAGATCCCTGCTATTAAAACCAGGGACCAATGAAGTTGAAATTCCAAAAAGCCCTAATGCAGAGGATAATAATTACGAAAAGATCCATTTTGCATATGGCTTATTACTAAAAAAATATCTTGGATTTAATAGCCCGGTAACCAACCGTTCTGTTTATCCGGTTCATGACGAGAATAACGGACTTGTAAGATATATGGAGATCAGGTTGGATGCAAGATTCATGGATGTATTACCGCTTGACGAAATGCCTGAATTACCAAAGTCAATCATGGACCCTAAAGGTAACAGAATAATGACGGTTTCAGAATTAGCGGAGCTGATCCCACTCGATAAATTTGTATTTGAAGGAGTAGCTGTTTTACGTATCAATGATATGACGGAACAGGAGGTAATTACAAAAATGAAAAACAGGCTATTGAATAGTTCTATTTCCGACGAAGATGTTTACATCGATCTTGAAGAACAGGTGAAATCACTGATAGGGCTTAAAAACATAACGATCGGGGTTACTCCTTTTTTTAAAATAAACGGGCATTACGTATATTCTGAGATACATAATTCAAATAGTTTGCTGTTCAGAAACCTAGAAACTGCTGCAGAAAAAGATGAAATAAGCGATTATTGCAAACTATTATTCAGACAAAATGATCAACCCTTACTTTTCGAAAATATTGAAGACGAAAAAGTAAAGGAAATCCAATGTATACAAAATTATCATGAGAATGGTGCCAGAAGCCTGATCATGTGCCCATTAATACAAAATGATGATCTTATAGGTATGTTAGAGATCATCTCAAAAGAACCAGGTTACCTTCAACCACAGCATATCAGTAAAATTGAAAATGCAATTCCTTTGTTCACTTTAGGTTTGGAAAAAAGTTTAGAACAGCTTAATTCACATGTTGACAGTATAATAAAGAAAAAATTTACTGCTGTTCAGCCTTCTGTTGAATGGAAGTTCACTGAAACTTCTATAAATTATATTGTAAACCTGCATAAACAAAAGTTGGCAGAAATTGAAAGAATAGCTTTTGGAGATGTTCATCCGCTTTACAGTGCTATTGATATCCGTAATTCTTCTACGGAAAGATCAAAATCAATTAAAGCAGATATTGTTGAACAATTGAACCTTGCAAAAAAAACAGTTAAAAATATTCAGTCTTTAATTTCATTTCCACTTTTACAGGAAATTGAATATAAGATTGAAAAATTCATTATTGCAGCATCAGATATTTTGCAATCAGATGAAGAAGTAATTATCCATGATTTTTTTGTTGGGCAGGTTGCTTCTGTATTTAACCATCTTAGAAGTACCGAACCAGTTGTGAAAAAAGAGATCGATGAATATTTTGCTGCATTGGATCCCAAAACAGGAATGAGGTATTACCATAGAAAAGAATACGAACAAAGCATTACCCGTATAAATGATACTTTATCTCAATTTATTGATAAAGAACAGGTAGCAGCTCAAAAAGTATATCCACATTACTTTGAACGCTTTGTTACTGATGGCGTAGAATTTAATATCTACATGGGACAATCCATCACTCCACGGAAAAAATTTGATGAGATATACTTACGTAATTTAAGAATGTGGCAATTGAACGTAATTGCTAAAGCAGCAAGAATAACACATGATCTGGAAACCGAGCTATTTCATAACTTACGTACTACTCAATTAATTTTATCATATAATCAATCATTAGCAATACTTTTCAGAACAGAAGAAAGAAAGTTTGATGTAGATGGTGCTCAAAATATCCGCTACGAGATTGTGAAGAAACGGATAGATAAGGTTCGGGTAAAAGATACTAATGAAAGATTAACACAACCAGGAAAAATTGCAATTGTTTATACACAGGCAAAAGATGCAGAAGAATACACAGAATACATTGAATTTCTGCAAAATAAAAATCTACTGAAACCCGGCATTGAAAAATTTGACCTTGAAGAATTGCAAGGCGTATCCGGCCTTAAAGCACTTCGGGTTGATGTAAATTTTGATGGCCTGGATAGTGAAGAAAAGAAAGTAGAACTTTCCAACTTAACTTCTGATCAACTTACTGGCAAATAGCAGCGAAAAAATAAATTTTAATTTAGAATTGAAGCAAGCTTGGCTTCAAGATCTGCACCTCTCAAATTTTCAGCTATTATTTTTCCTGCCGGATCTACCAATACATTGTAAGGTATTCCTTCAATTTTATATAATGGCACAACCGGACTTTCCCAATAAAGAAGATCACTTACATGTGTCCAGGCAAGTTTATCTTCCATTATAGCTTTTTCCCATTTATCTTTTTGACCAGGCCTGTCAAGTGAAACACCCAATATTGTAAAGTTTTTATCTTTAAACTTGTTGTATGCACTTACAACATTTGGATTCTCACTCCGGCATGGCGCACACCAACTTGCCCAAAAATCAACTAATACATATTTACCTCTGAAAGAACTTAATTTTACTTCATTGCCTTTGGAATCTGGTAAACTTATTTCAGGAGCCATACTTCCTACTACTCCTTGTAAAGAATTCTTAATAGATAAAAGCCCTTTGTGAGATGGATATTTGGAAGATAATTTATCAACCATAACTCTTACTTCATCCCTTGTAATTGGTTCTAATTGAAAATTTGGATTGCCTGCGGTACTTTGATAATATCCTAGCTGAAGCATTGCCAAAGCAGGGTTTATTGAATTATCAATTGAAGAAAGCAGATCATTTTTAATACCACTTGCTACCCCGTTAATTTCATTAGAAAGACTAAGCAACACACTATCTGAAGCCCCGGCCTTTTGAAGGCTATCACCATTACGGGAGATCGTAAAAATATTTTGTAACTTTTTATTGAACTGTTCCATAAAATCCTTCATCTGCTGACTTGCTTCTGATCCTTTTACATCATAACTTTCCGGAAAATCTTTATTGGCACTATTATAAGTAACATTTAAGGTAAGCTTTGCTACATCATTAATAACGGAAGCAAAAGGATATTCCGCATTTTCAACTCTCAAATTATAAACCCTTGCTTCTTCGGAACCTGCATTCAATACATATTTACCATCACTATCCAACATAGCAGAATCAATTACTGATGGCTGCATTGTAACCATAGGAATCTCTTCTAAAAATATTTTTTTACCAGGGCTATTGGTAATTGTACCTTTTATCTCAAAACCCTTCTTACTTCCTGAATTTGAGTTGCAGGAAATCAATATCGATAAAACTGCTGCAAATAGAATTTGATTTTTCATTTATATAATTATTACATTTTTAATTTTTCCAATAATAATTCATTGGTAACTTTTGGATCTGCTTTACCTTTTGTTCGCTTCATTACTTCACCAACAAATAAGGCAAGCAATCCTTTTTTCCCTTTTTTATATTCTGTTACTTTATCTGCAAACTTATTCAGTACCTCATCAATAATCGGTCCGATTGCGGACACATCTGATTGCTGAATTAAATTATGCTCAATGGCTATCGAGTCAGCTTTTTTTGCAGGGTCAACCAATAATAATGGGAAGATACGGGTTGAGGCAATTGAAAAACTAACTTTCCCCTGATCAATTAATGATATCAAGGATACTATATGTTCAGGTTGTAAAGGAAATTCACTTATTTCTTTCCCATTATCATTAAGCCATGATTTTACAGGACCAATTATCCAGTTAGCTGCTGCTTTATAATTGCCGGTATGGGTAATGATCTTTTCAAAATAATCAGAAACTGATTTTTCTTCTGTCAATACCCTGGCATCATATTCAGACAATTCAAGTGCTGATATATATTTTTTTATGCGTTGTTCCGGTAATGCCGGAATACTTTGCCTGATCTTTTCAATAAACTCATCTTGTAAATTGAATGGTGTAAGGTCTGGTTCAGGAAAGTAACGATAATCATCTGCATCCTCTTTGTCACGAATGGAACTTGTAGTTCCGGTATTCACCTCAAAACTTCTTGTTTGCTGTTTAATAGTTTCTCCGCTTTCCAAAATTCCGATCAATCGCTTTGTCTCAAACTCAATGGCCCTTTTTACGTTGCGTATGGAATTAAGATTTTTCACTTCTACTCTCGTTCCCAACTTTGTTTCTCCTTTTAAACGAACAGAGATATTTGCATCACAACGAAGACTACCCTCTTCCATATTTCCATCACATACACCCAGGTAACGAACCAACTTTCTTATTTCACTTACAAAGGCAAAAGCCTCATCACTACTTCTCAAGTCTGGCTCAGTTACGATCTCAATTAAAGGAGTACCTGCTCTGTTATAATCTATACAAGTATTTTCCTCATCTGCATCATGAATACTTTTTCCTGCATCTTCTTCCAAATGAATTCTGTTTAACCGGATATCCTTTGCTGTTTCATCGACCTTGATCGTAACAAATCCTGTTTTGCAGATCGGGGTTGTATGTTGTGATATTTGGTAGCCCTTTGGAAGATCGGGGTAGAAATAATTTTTACGGGCAAAATAATTGTTCGTTTCAATTTCACAATTGCAAGCCAACCCCATTTTAATAGCATACTCAATTGCCTTACGGTTCATTTTAGGCAGCGTTCCGGGATGGCCTAATGTAATAGGACTAACATGTGTATTCGGGGCTGCTCCATAAGCGATACTATCGCCACAAAACAATTTACTTTCTGTCATCAATTGGGCATGAACTTCAAGGCCAACTACAACTTCATATGCATCAATATTGCTCATTATTTACAAGGCCGCAAAAATACACCTGAAAGCCCGAACGATACTAATAGATTTTCTTAAAATTGAAAAAGCCGGATTTAATAATAAATCCGGCTTTTTCATTAAAATATTATTTTTAAAGATCTGCTGTTTTCACCTTCCGTGGCATTTTTACTTCAATATTCATTGGTTTCCCGTTACGATCAAGCTTGATCATTATTGAGTTCTTATCCTTACTTTCCTTGATCACTTTCACTATATCGTCAGTTGAATTAATTGATTTACCATCTACTTCAGTAATCACATCATCCTCCTTTATTCCAGCCTTCGCAGCATTACTTTCCTCATCTACTTCAATAACATTAACACCTTTTCCATTATCAGTATCCTGCACTGATAAACCGAGCTTAGGACTACCTCCGGACCATATCCAGTTTTGGCCAGGTTGAGTTCTCATTCCCCTAAGCGTTTCCAGATCCGGCATAATTTTTTCCAAATGCATTTTATCAAAATTCATTTCAAAATTTTTTCCCTCACTAATTGTCCATGGATTTAATCCTTTCCATTTAGTTAATTCTGCTGTCACCTTTTTCTCTTTTTTATCTCTTATATAGGTAACTGTTACTTTATCGCCCGGTTTATGTTGTTTAATTGCTTCTGAAAGATCATCCGGTTCTGAGATCTTTGTATCATTAATTTTTGTAATGATATCATTTTCTTTTAGCCCGGCTTTTTCGGCTCCACTTTCTTTTGTTATACTCTTTATCTCTACACCATCTTCCGTCTTTTGTGTAGTAACACCCAGCATTGCCATATTTTCATCTCTTGAAAAAAGGTGAACCCTGTTATTATCATTAGTATTAAGATTCCACATTCCTACACCTGGCATTCTTTCAAATGACAATGATTCAAGATCTTTTAACTTATTCAACTTTACTTTCAGATCCCCTTCTTTGTAATCTTCAACCGGCTTACCATTTACAGTTACTTTATCTCCTTTGATCTCTATTACAACTTTTTCATCCTTATCACCTTTGCTAGTAATGATTATCTGCTTCACCTCTTTTTTTTCTTTTACTACCTTTTCCTCTTTTTGTGCTAAAAGAGTTGCAGGCATCAGCAAGCCGATAACAATAATCAAAAGGTTGAGCTTTGAAATTGTGTTTCGCATATTCTTATAGTTTTTTAGATTATCTACGTCAAGTTTCGTAGTCAAATATAGGGACATTTTCTGAAATACGAAATGTTTCGGAAATGTTAAATGTAATCTAGTTTCTGAAAGGTATTATCGGTTGATAAACGGGTTTATAGCTTCATAAGTCTTGGCAGGATGCCCATCCACTATTTCATCACAGTAATATTTCATCCCACATTTCTCCAAAACTTTTAATGAAGCAATATTTTCAGGCATGGCCCTGCCCACAATTCGTGGAAGGTTAAGTTTTGCAAATCCGTAATTTAAAGAGGCTGCGGCAGCTTCTGTCGCATATCCTTTTCCCCATGTTTCTTTTAAAAACCGATAGCCAAGATCGATCTCTTTTCTTTCGGGCCTGGCTTTTAATCCGCACCAGCCGATAAATTGCATATCTGATTTGGTTTGCACTGCCCATCTTCCATGGTTATACAAAGCATATTGTGGCAATATTGTTTTTTCTAAAATTTCAACAGCTTGTTCCAAATGTTTAACCGGATCCATAGTATACCTGATAACATCCGGATCCTTATTTAATTCGTAGATCAAATGTGCATCAGCAGATGTAAAAGTTCTGAGAATTAGTCGCTGAGTTTCTATAACAATATTCATATAGTAAAATTACCTGGTAGTTATCCTAACCATAAAGTGGTATTGCAAATAGAATAAAATTTCGGATTTTTGATCACAATCATTACTAGCTGAACTAACACACATGATTAACCTGGCATTTGGATTACTTTTTCTTTTCTGCATAAGTATCATCATTTATGCAATTAAGGTTTACAGAGAAGATACAAAATCTGTAAATGACAATAAACATCATTTTGAAGATGATGATGAACTTATTTACCGTCGCAAATAATTTTACAATAACCCCTTCACTACTTCGATTACTTTATCTAACTGGCTTATATCCTGACCACCTGCTGTTGCCAATGTTTTTTGACCACCTCCGCCACCTTTTATTAACGGAGCAACAAATTCTTTAATTATTTTTCCGGCATCTAAATCTTTTGCCTTCGCTACAGTTTCTGATATACCTACTGCTACAAATGGTTTGCCATTTAAATTTACACATAAGACTGCCACATGATCCCGCAGATGATTCTTCAAATCAAAACAAAGTTTTTTTAATGCATCCGGATTACCAACTTCCACAATATCACCCACAAAATTTACTCCATTTATGATCTCATCTTTTTGCAACAGCTCATTTCTTATTCCAACGAGTTGCCTTGCTTCCATTGATTCAAGATGCTTCTTCAGTTCTGTATTTTCATTTTGGAGATTATCAATTGCTTTAAGAATGTCTTTAGGATTTTTTAAAGTTTCTTTCAAATCTCCTATCAGCCTTAATTGTCCATGAATAAATTCTTCTGCCATCTTACCACAAAGAGCTTCTACTCTTCTTACACCGGCAGCAACAGCTGTTTCATTTGTAAGTTTAAAAAATCCCAGTTCCCCGGTAGCACCCACATGAGTACCGCCACATAATTCAATTGAATAATCCGGATCGATTATTACTACTCTTACTACATCACTGTATTTTTCACCAAACAATGCCATTGCACCAGATTTCATCGCTTCTTCCTTGGCCATCTCTTTTATCACAACCGGAATATTCTCCCTGATTTTTTCATTGACGAGTTCTTCAATTTTATTGATCTCTTCATCTGTTACTTTGGCAAAATGAGAAAAATCAAAACGCAAATGTTCTTCATTTACCAATGAGCCTTTTTGTGCAACATGTGTACCCAGTACTTTTCTTAAGGCTGCATGAAGCAAATGGGTTGCTGAATGATGTAATGCTGTGTTTTTTCTTTTTATCGGATCAACTTTTGCTACTACATCTCCGGTTAGATCCTGAGGTACATTTTCAGTAAAATGAATTATAAGATCATTATCCTTTTTTGTATCCACTATTTCTATTTCCTCATCACTAATTATTAATACTCCTTTATCACCAACCTGTCCGCCGCTTTCTGCATAGAAGGGTGTTGTATCTAATACAATCTGATACATTTCCTTTCCCTTTGCTTTTACTTGCCTGTACTTTAATACCGATGCTTTCGTTTCTAAAGAATCATACCCTACAAATGTATTGCTACCTTCTTTCAGTACAATCCAATCACCCGCATCTACTGAAGTAGCTGCACGGCTCCGGTCTTTTTGTTGCTGCATTTCTGCATCAAACCCTTTTTCATCAACGATCAGATTATTTTCAGAAGCGATCAATCTTGTAAGGTCAATAGGAAATCCAAATGTATCATACAATTCAAATGCATCTTTACCCACAATTGTCTTATCTGCAGCACTACTGATTATCTCTTCTATTCTTTTTAATCCTTTTTCAAGAGTTCTTAAAAATGATTCTTCTTCTTCTTTTATAACTTTTGTTACAAACTCAGTTTGCTTATGCAATTCCGGAAAAACAGTTTCAAATTGTTTTGCCAATACCGGCACCAATTGATTTAACAATGGTTGCTTATAATCCAAATAGGAATAATAATACCTTACTGCTCTTCTGAGAATACGACGAATCACATAACCTGCACCGGTATTGGATGGCAATTGCCCATCAGCGATCGTAAAACTGATAGCTCTGATGTGATCGGCAATTACCCGAAAGGCAATTGCAACTTTACTATCATTACCATTATATTTTTGTTTGGTGATACCTTCTGTTGCAATAATAGTTCCTGAAAAAATATCAGTATCATAATTACTTTGTTTATCCTGTATTACCCTCACTAATCTTTCCAGACCCATTCCCGTATCTACATGTTTGGCGGGTAATTGTTCCAGCTTACCATCTTTTTTACGGTTGTATTGAATAAATACATTGTTCCATATTTCTATCACCTGAGGATGATCTTTATTTACCAATATTTTTCCGGAAACAGTTTTTCGTTCTTCATCGCTCCTGCAATCAACATGTATTTCTGTACAGGGTCCGCAAGGCCCGGTATCACCCATTTCCCAAAAATTATCTTTTTTATTTCCCATTAAGATCCTGTCAATAGCCACATAATTCTTCCATTCATTATAGGCTTCTTCATCTTTCGGCAAACCATCATTTTCATCACCTTCAAAAATGGTAACGTATAATCTATCTTTATCTAGTTTGTAAACTTCTGTCAATAACTCCCAACTCCACTCTATTGCTTCCTTTTTAAAATAACCTGCTTTTGGATGGGCCGGATCTCCAAAACTCCAGTTACCCAGCATTTCAAACATGGTATGATGATAAGTATCTACACCTACTTCTTCCAAATCATTATGCTTACCACTTACCCTCAGGCATTTTTGGGTATCAGCAACTCTCGGATGATCTGCTTTTTTATTTCCTAAAAAATAATCTTTGAATTGATTCATTCCTGCATTGGTAAACATCAATGTAGGATCATTTTTTACAACAATAGGTGCTGATGGAACAATAGTGTGCTCCCGGGATTTGAAAAAATCCATAAATGATTGTCGTATTTCTGCGCTTGTCATCATAAAGTGAATAGTAAATTAGTAATTGAGAAACGGCCTGTAGCTTTACCGATGATTACGGAACAACATACTGATGAAATAGTAAAATCAGCCGCTTTACGGTTACAACCAATATTAATATTGTTGTCTTTCGGGTACAATTGTTGTAAAAAAGCTGGCAACATAAATATTAATCACAATTTAATTGAATAGCAATCAACGTTTTTGGGTTGATTTTTGGGGTTTAACGAACTATATTTGTCAGGCCCGCAAAGGGTGCAAAGGTAAATTATTCAGATTGTATTTGACCTAATATGGTTTAAGGCACATCTTAATGAAGAAAATAAAATACTACTATAATACTAATACGCTTCGGTATGAGAAACTGGAAACTCCGTTTAGGGTAAAATTATTACGGATCTTTGGTTTTCTGGCAGCCGCTCTTGTTACTGCAGCACTAATTTCATATGTAGCTTTTCAATTTATTGGCTCTCCGAGAGAGAAGATTCTGGCACAACAAAATACTGCCATGAAGGAGAATTATAAAGAACTGGAAGAAGAATTGAAGTCGATGGAAAAACAGATGAAGGAATTAGAGAAAAGAGATAATGATGTTTACAGGGCCATTTTTGAAG
Organism: Chitinophagaceae bacterium; assembly: GCA_024643645.1. Lineage (GTDB taxonomy): Bacteria > Bacteroidota > Bacteroidia > Chitinophagales > Chitinophagaceae > JJ008. The sequence goes on from JAHEMN010000008.1 coordinate 35,423, forward strand.
CAAATCCTATTCCTGATAGTGCAAGAGCAAAAGAATTGGAAGAAAAACTGGAAATAGCAACGGTTGAGAGAATTAAAGATAATCAGCTGGTAAGTTCAATAACCAGTACACTTAATAACCTTAGAAGCAGAATTGCTGCACAAAGAAAATCGTATAACGAAGTAGATGATCTTGTTAAAAACAAAGAAAAACTTTTAGCCCACACTCCGGCTATTCAACCGGTAAGTAACAAAGATCTGAACAGGGTTGCTTCTGGATTTGGCTACAGGGTTGACCCTGTCTATAAAACCACAAAGTTTCATGCGGGCCTTGATTTTTCTGCTCCGCAGGGAACTCCTATTTATGCAACAGCAGATGGAACAATCTCTATTGCCGGTAATACCGGCGATGGCTATGGTAACCATGTTATAGTAAGTCATGGATATGGATATGAAACATTATATGGCCATATGGTAAGAGTAAAAGCCAGAAGAGGACAGGCTATTAAAAGAGGAGAAGTAATAGGATGGGTTGGCAGTACAGGAAAATCAACCGGACCACATTGCCATTATGAAGTACATAAATATGGAACAAAAATTAATCCTATCTACTTTTTCTTTAATGATCTGTCACCAGAACAGTTTGATCTGTTATTAAAAAAAGCGGCTGCATCAAATCAAAGTCTTGACTAATTATTCTTTATTTTACTAATAGCCCATAAGCATTTGCAGATATTCGCATTTTTTCCACACTACTGTCAAATTGAGTATAAAGCTTTAAGTGATTGTATCTTTACAATGCATGAGCAAACAATTATCACAAATAACATTTGATTTTTCTTCAACTACTGAAACAGAAGAGATCAAAGAAACTGTCAATTCTGTTAAAGCTGAAAAGCAAGTGGAAACTAATATTGAAAAAAAGGTTTCAGCAAAAAAAAATGAGGTTGAGAATTCCTTATCTACCGGTAAAAGAGGTCGGAAATCATTAAAAGAAATAGCGATTAATGCAGACTTGTTGCAAGTACCGGATGATGATATATTGTTTAAAAAACAATATTACCCGATTGGAGAAGTAGCGGGTATGTTCAGAGAAAATCAATCATTGATCCGATACTGGGAAACTGAATTCGATATTCTGAAGCCAAAAAAGAATAGAAAAGGAGATCGTTTCTTTCGACCAGTTGATATTAAAAATCTTGTAATGATCTATGACTTGCTCCGTCGCAGAAAATTTACAATTGAAGGTGCCAAAGATTTTTTAAAGAATAACAAAAAAGCCGAAGAAAAATTCGGGATGATCCAATCGCTTGAAAAGATCAAAGGATTTTTATTGGAAATAAAGGCAAATCTGTAATTATCTACCCTACCCCTTATGGAGTAAAATTTTCGTTCATCCTTTTATTAAAGCCTGATAAGTAGCTGCAACTTTAACAAGCTAACTTTCATCATTTGCCTGTTCTCAACTATTTTAGCAAACTAATTGTAAATATGAAAAAGTTAATAATTGCCGTATCTGCTATACTCTTTTCCAGTGCTACTTTATTTGCACAATACCAATATGAGATATTAGTTGAAAGGCCAAATGAAAAAACATATAAAGGAATAATATCCCAGGAAGTAATCTTGAATGACACATCTTTTAAATGGTATGCTGAAAACCTTACAGGCTATACACCAAATGCCAGTGCTCTGGCTGGTTTAAAAAAGAATGCAGATTCATTGCAATTCCTTGTCTTTATGGGTACCTGGTGCGAAGATTCGCATGTTGTAATTCCTAAATTTTATTCTTTGCTTGAAACAGCTAATTTTTCGAAAGACAGGGTAACCTTAATTGGTGTAAACAGAGAAAAGAAAACAATGAGTCACCTGACTGAAGCTTTAAATGTCATCAATGTACCTACAATTATAGTTATGAAAAATGGTAAAGAATTAGGCCGTGTTGTAGAATATGGCAAATATGGATTGTTTGATATGGAGTTAGGAGAAATTCTAAAAAAATCAGATAACTGATTCTATCATCGTATCGTATAAATTTCTATCCCATCATTTTTTAATGCATACAATCTGGACGATGTAAAGTTAAATGCTTTACTATTGACAAGCTGCTGAGGCATTGTCCACTCATCATACATAAAGCTATTGATATCATAGCGATAAAGAGTATCTGCTTTTGATCCGAAAATATATTTACCGGTTACTTTAAAATTCTTCCATCCGGTGATCAGTATATTATTTTTCAATGCACCGTAATAATCAAAAACATTCACACCCTTGCTGGTATCATATATATAAACATATTTATTCTCATCAAATATTTTTACAGGCATAATGGACCGGTTGAGCAACAATCTGAAATCCGGCGTTTCAAGCATTAATTTTCCATCCTCATCAATTTTTTTCAATTTATTTTCCAATTCATCATACACCCAAACTTTGTTATCATAAGACTGCGCAATTGCTTTTGCCTGAAAAATATTTTGTTTACGTAAATCTATTGTATTGACGATATTAAGAAACCGGTCAAGCATTACAACGGTAGCAAAATCCCTGTAATATATAATAGCTTTTAAAGGATTTGAAACATCTACCAGTGTAGCCTTACCATATTTTTTTACATTATTGAAAATGGCGACCGAATCACCGTTAGCATTATATTTTCTAATCTGGTTCCTGCTATTTAAAATATAAATATTATCGAGATTATCTACTGTAAATTCAACGATATCACCCTTCATTATTCTTAATAATTGAAAAGAAGTGTCGGTCTGTGAATAGACTGACACCGTCATTATATATAGCACTATTAAGAAAAGTCCCTTTCTCATGTATTGCGAATTATTTTTTCATCCATGCCTTTATACGATTTCAGTTCAAGCATCTCACCATCAAATACTGCATATGTAAAATACCTGATCCAATCTCCGAGATTTATATAACGGCTTGTATCATTCAGACGATAATCGATTGGCAAGTGTCTATGACCAAACACTAAAAAGTCAAACTTTTTTTTCAAGATCATCTCTTTACTGTAAATAATGAGCCATTCTTTTTCTTCACCCAGAAAAACTTCTTCAGAAGAACCGGTTTGAGCCCTGCTCCGTCTGCTCATAAAATGAGCCAGCCCCATTCCAGCCACCGGGGGTAAAATCCCAAATAACCATTTGCTTATAGGATTCCGGAAAACTTTTTTCAATCTTTTATATCCATGATCACCGGGGCCAAGTCCATCTCCATGACCAATCAAAAAGGATTTTCCGTTGCGTTCAAATTCCTTTGGTTCAAAATACACAGGAATACTTAACTCTTTTTGAAAATAATCTCTCATCCACATATCATGATTGCCAACAAAAAAATGTATAACAACTCCTGCATCTGACAACTCTGCCAGTTTCCCTAATAGCCTGGTAAATCCTTTTGGTACTACCTTTTTGTATTCGTACCAAAAATCAAACATATCACCAACTATAAATATTTCGGAAGCTAGTTCTTTGATCTCAGAAAGAAATTTAATCAGAATTTTTTCCCGTTCAAGACTACTGTTATAATCCGGAGCACCAAGATGAAAATCGGAGAGAAAATATATTTTTTTATGCCCCATTGATCTTTCAACTACATTCAAAATAATTTTTAAAAAGGGAGAACAGTTGATATGCTGACAACTTATTTTTTGGAATTCATATATTCAATCAAGTCGCCGGATTCAATTACACTTTTGCCTGATACATCACCATTATACCAATAGATCCATGCATCTGAAACCTGATTTCCTATATATACAGAAGTAACTTCTCGCCGGTAAAGTTGCATTTCATCTGCTTCTACGGCTACTCCTTCATAATCATCTAACTGACCAATTGCCCAGGAAAACTCATGCTCATTTTTGGCCTGGTATAATTCACCTATAATAAAACTATCATCAGTTGTTGGTACACCGGCAGGATAAGTACCCAGATCAAATAATTTTCCCTGCACTTTACCTGTACCAATAAATTTAAAAAACCGGCTTATATATTCATATACAGGACTGTTAAATCCACTCCTGAGAGAGCCATACACAAATAGCTGATAAACACCATTCTTTGTCATAGCATAAAGATAGGCTAAGGGATTAAAAGAGAAAAAAGTTGGAAAAAATATTATCTATTAAGATTCTACCAAAAACAAATACACCTCTTTAGGGCCATGCACACCTACCACTAATGTTTTTTCTATATCGGCTGTGCGGCTGGGGCCAGTTGCAAATGTTATCATTGATGGCAACCTGGAACCATATTTTTGCTTCGCAGATTGTAACGCATCTTTTATGTCATACACCAACTGATTGGTGTACGCTATACAGATATGAATTGGTGCATAGACACTTGTAGTACGGCCACTGATTTGTGCGGAACTCATGACTATTGAACCGGTCCGGGCAACCAGGTACTCACATCCGGTGATCGCAACATCGCATGCAGCAAGATCAGTTTTTACTAATCGTTCTGAGAAGTGTGATGAGACTGAAGCGATCAGATTATCCTCCAAACAAAATACTTTTTGCCAATCTTGTTTTTTCAAAAGACTGCTCAACTGAAAAGCAAATTCCTGTTGATTAATACAATATATAAACTTTCCCTGCAGTTTAGTAAACTGTTCTGCAAATTCAATTTCTACCTCCTGTTGAAGGGGAGGAAAAATTGTCTGATTACCTTCACTTTGAGGAAATGGCAAAGGCGTTGAGTGACTCAACGCCTTGCGAATTTTTTTCAGCATATTTTCCTTGGAGGGAGAAACATTCATATTTACCTGGTTATATAGATGGTGCCAATCCTATATTTCCTGTTTGCCCATCTATAGATTTATCATCAGCTTTCTTCGTTTGAGCAGTTTCCTCTTTTTCATCAGACACCTCTTCAACTACATCTTCAATTGCCAACGGTTTCTTATCTTCAAAAGGACGTTTTCCAATCAATGCTTCCACATCACTCTGGAATAAAACTTCTCTTTCCAATAAAGCTGTTGCTAATTTTTCAACATCGTCTTTCTTTTCAATCAAAAGATTCTTTGTCTTTATATATGCACTATCAATCAGTTTACGAACCTCATCATCAATCATTCTGGCTGTTTCATCAGAATAAGGTTTTGTAAATGTATTTTCCTGCTGAGGATCATAGTAACTGATGTTACCTAGTTTATCATTCATACCATACACCGTAATCATCGCATAGGCTGTTCTGGTAATTTGTTGAAGATCATTTTGTGCCCCGGTAGAAATTTTATTGAAGAAAATTTCTTCACTGGCTCTTCCTCCCAGTGTCATGCATATCTGATCAGTCAACTGATCGATATTGTATAAATATTGTTCTTTAGGAGTGTATTGTGCATACCCTAAGGCAGCAGTACCTCGTGGAACAATAGTCACTTTCAATAATGGATATGCATGCTCAAGGTACCATCCACAGATTGCATGACCAGCTTCATGAAACGCAATGATCTTCTTTTCTTCCGGAGAAATGATCTTATTCTTTTTTTCCAATCCTCCAATAACTCTATCAACAGCATCCTGAAAATCCTGCATATCAACAGCAGCCTTATCTTTTCTTGCTGCTATCAATGCTGCTTCATTACAAACATTTGCAATATCTGCACCTGCAAAACCAGGAGTTTGTTCAGCCAATTTATGTATATCTAAAGATTTTGAAATTTTGATCGGCTTTAAATGCACTTTAAAAATTGCCTCACGACCAACCAGATCCGGCTTATCAATTGTGATCTGCCTATCGAAACGACCTGGTCTTAAAAGGGCAGTATCCAGTACATCCGGACGGTTGGTTGCTGCTACTACAATAATTCCAACATCAGTACCAAATCCATCCATTTCAACCAATAACTGGTTCAAAGTACTTTCCCTTTCATCATTACTCATCATTGCATTCTTTCCTCTTGCACGGCCAATAGCATCGATCTCATCTATAAATATGATACATGGTGCTTTTTCTCTTGCCTGTTTGAACAGATCTCTCACACGGCTGGCACCTACACCAACAAACATTTCTACAAAATCAGAACCACTAAGGCTAAAGAACGGCACCTGAGCTTCACCTGCAACCGCTTTTGCCAATAAGGTTTTACCGGTACCCGGAGGGCCAACCAATAAAGCACCTTTTGGGATTTTACCACCAAGGTTTGTATACTTCTTTGGATTTCTTAAGAAATCAACGATCTCCATCACTTCTACTTTCGCTTCATCTAATCCAGCCACATCAGCAAATGTGATATTAACTTTTGTTCCTTTATCAAATAATGTTGCTTTTGATTTTCCGATATTGAAGATACCACCTGGGCCACCAGAGCCACCACCGGCACCTCCGCCCATTTTACGCATGAGTAGTATCCAAAGACCAACGAATAATAAAACCGGCAACAGGAATTGCAATACTCCACCAAGCCAATCCCTTTCACTATCTGAATATTTTTGTACTTCAGATACTGTTGGATTATTCTTGTAGAAATCACTCATTTCTTTTTCAAAAGCATCTCCACTTGTGATCTTAAAATACATTTGAGGGCCTTCTTCACTTATTTTTCCGCTGATACCAGTTTTAAGTTTGTCTTCATACCTTTTTATTCCCTGGTTTGTCAGATAAACTTTAACGGTATTCTTATTATCGATTATCACATATTTAGCAACATCCTGATTATTTGAAATCAACATATTTCTAAAGTCAAGTGATGATATTTTGGCCATATTTGGAGAAAATGGACCAAAAAACTGAAAACCAATCAGTACGGCGAAAATGATAGCATAAATCCAGTAAATACTGAATTTAGGCCCTTTTTTAGGTGCTTGATTTGGATCCTCTCCTCCACCATTTGGTCTGTTGCCAAACCGTGGTGGCCTGTTCTCGTTTCTATTTGATTCTTGCGACATATTTATAACTTGTATTCTGCTATTTAATGATTAATAAACTAAAAAGTTGCAGTTAGAATGATTTTTAACATTATTCATTGTGTTCCTGTCCGGGAGCATCACTCCACATTTCTTCCAATTGATAAAATTTTCTTGTCTCGTGTAGCATTACATGAACCACTACATTAACATAATCAATTAAAACCCATTGTAATTGCTGCAATCCTTCATGATGATAGGGCTTTTCATCACATTTTTCCAATACTTTATTCTCAATATTATCAGCAATTGCTTTCAATTGATTTGGGTTGCCTGCTTCACATATGATAAAAAAGTCTGCAACAGCCTCATTAATTTTTCGCAGGTCTAGAGAGATAATAAGTTCACCTTTCTTTTCCTGAATTGCTGCAATAATGGTTTTGATTATTTTCGAATTCCTGGTTAACCTTGCTGCACCAGCCTTTCCTGTTGAAGGGCTTTTCTTTTTTACGTTGGGCAACGATGCCAATTGTTTCAAATATGAATTTATTTTCGTTTAGAATAAAATGATTCGGATAAGATTCATGTACGCAAGGCTTCTAAAAGGGCCTATTCCATAATCTTCATTACTTTGTCAAAAATAGCAATTAATTGCCACAACTTCCTTCCATACAAACCATCGGTACGCCATTCATTGAACTGCAATCGATTGACAGTACCAACAACTATGCCCGCCAATTGATTCATGCTGGAATGGCACAATCCGGAATGGCAATATTTACTCATAACCAGGTAGCAGGAAAAGGCCAGAGAGGAAAGACCTGGGCATCTGAAAAAGATGTAAATATTGCCATAAGTATAATTCTAAACCCTTTTCCAATAAAGCTTGCCAATCAATTTCAACTTAGTGCAAGCGTTGCCACTGCTGTACTTGAATTCTTTATGAAACATGCCGGTGATACTACAAAAATAAAATGGCCAAACGATCTTTATTGGCAGGACAGAAAGGCAGGTGGAATATTAATAGAAAATATCATTAGCAGTGCAACAGAAATAAGCAAATGGGAATGGTCAATAATTGGTATCGGAATCAATATCAATCAAACCTCTTTTTCGCCAGATCTGCTTAACCCGGTTTCACTAAAACAAATTACAGGCAAAGACTTTGACATCATTACTTTGGCAAAAGAAGTTTGTAATTGCCTTGATACACAATTAAAAGAATTAATGAATGATGGATTTGATTTGATCTATAAAAAATACAACCAACACCTTTATAAATCGGATGAGAAAGTAAAATTTAAAAAAGGAAATCGTTTATTTGAAGCTACCGTAAAAAATGTATCGCATACAGGAAAATTATTAGTTCAACATTCTTTGGAAGAGGAATTTGATTTTGGTGAAATTGAATGGATCATTTAATAAACACTGCATTCTTTATCAGTGCTGTATTTTTTTCATTCTCTCTAGCCTCCACTTCAAATTTATTTTTATAATATCCATGCCTGATCCACTCAAAAAGATATTTTATTATAAACCCTGCAAATCCATGCTGTTTATATTGTTCCACATGTTTTAATTCATGACACACCCAATCACTATCATTTAAAAATTCTTTTGTACTTGTATTATGCAGATGAATTACATTACCAAAAACAATAGCCACTTTATCAGATCTTAATTTCGCTGCTGCAATTTTTGCAACCCATGAATCTTCCCTGATCCTTACATTCATAAATAATTGATTATTATTTCATCGAAGCAATTATTTCTTCGGCATGTGCTTTACTCTTTGGCTTCAGAAATATTTTTTGAATGAGCCCTTTTTCATCAATTACAAATGTTGTTCTCAATACTCCCATATATTTATTGCCGAACATTTGCTTCTCGTCCCAGACACCGTATTTATTCAGGATATGATGACTTACATCAGCGATCAACGTAAATGGAAGTTTATATTTTGTTTCAAATTTTTTGTGCTTAACCGGTTCATCAGGACTAACTCCAATTACTTCAAAACCATTCTTCTTGAGTAAAGAATAGTTATCCCTGAGATTACAGGCTTGTAGGGTACAAGTTGGAGTATCATCTTGCGGATAAAAATACAAGACCACTTTTTTACCTTTATAATCCGATAATGAAACTTTCTTCTCATTCTGATCTTTTCCTGAAAAAACAGGAGCTTTATCACCAACCTTTAACGTAACCATATTTATTAATTTTTTCTTTTATAAGAACTTTTCTTTTTAGGTGCTGAATATGGCACCCTTCTAAACCACCAATCTTTTTCAATCATATTACCAGCAAAGTCTTCTACTTTAACTGATAAATAATGTACACCATAAGGACATCGTTCATCAAATTCGTATATCCATCTTTTTGACTTATCGTTTGTAAATCGCAACCACTGACCGTTTAGTCTTGCTTCAAACTTTTTAATGCCAACATTATCTGTCGGTGTAAATATTATCCGCCTGGAAGCACTAAGATTTATTGTATCCGATCTTCCCAAATCATTTATTTCCGGCGATTCAGTATCAACAATTATTTGAAAAGAACCAAAACCACCAAACTTTGCCGATAACCATTGCTCTTCCCAAACTGCTTTTCGATATGTACTCCCCTTATTATTATTTCTAACAATAAATAATTTATCCTGCCACTCATTGGGCACCTGCTTATCCAGCTTAATCCTTATAACAGCATCACTATGTAAAGGAATTGAAGGATTGCCTATTTTATGTTCTGCAGAAAAAGCATAAGATGATGATGAAGGTGTGATAAAATAGGCAAGTGACACAGTATCATACAAAGCATCTTTTGGTAAATAACATTCAAACCCCGGCTTTTCAATTACATTCACTTTTCCCGGCGGAAATCTTTCCATATCATTTTCGAATTCATAGTCCTTGACAAGGCTATCATCAAATTGAATTTTAAATTTCAATTGAGAAACGTTTTGATTGGCATCAGACACTTCTATGATAACAGTGTGTTCAACAGTATCTGAAAGTGTAATTACACCATCCGTCATTATTTTTTTATATGCGGCACCATGATCACCCGGTAATTGTGCAATATGCTGTAAGTAGGAACCACCATTATATTTATACTTATAATCTATTTGTGCATTTAAGTAAACTGTTTCATCATAATCTATACTGTCAAGTACAAATCGTACCTGTTCTGCATCATCTAAAAAAAGTTTTGCAGAATATATTCCATTAGGGCTGCTTCTGCTGCTCATTTTATCATACGCCTGCAAAGCAAAACTTAGTCTGTTTAAACCTGTTTTAAAAACAGAAATACCTGATAAAATATATTCGCTGCTTGTATTTCTTAGGGAGTAAAATTTTGGCGTCTGATCAAAAACAGATCTGCTACGGTCATACACAGCTAGTTTTAAAAGAGTCGGTCTTAAATTATCAGTGATCGGAAAATTAAATAATAATGGATTTAATCTTTTATCCGTTTTAGTATCAATTATTTCAAAATGAAGATGAGGGCCCATGGAACCACCTGTGTTACCACTATATGCAATGAATGATCCTTTTGCTACCGGAAACTGACTTTTTGTAAGATCAAGCTCAATAGCCCAGCTCTCTTTTTTATATTGTTGTTCAGTTACATATTTTTCAAGTTCAGGAAAGAAATCATTGAGGTGAGCATATAGTGTTGACAGGCCATTTGGGTGCCTGATAATAATAAACCTTCCGAAACTTTGTGAACGGATACCTATATGGGCTATGTAACCATCTGCTGCTGCATAAACAGGTAAATTTTCTCTGGCACCTGTTCGTATATCCAATCCCATATGCCAGTGATCAGAACGTAATTCACCAAAATTTGCAGTGAGATCCATTGAAATACCAAGAGGGTTCCGAAAATAATCTTTAGGATAAGAACCCGTTTGAGCCGGAAGAAACAACGAAATACAAACTAGTAACGTCAAACATAAAACCTTCAATTGCATATGCAAAAATAAGCATGATCATTTATTTTAAAATTATGCGATAGGCTATAATCTTCATTCTTTGTATCTTTTAGGCATTTAATAACAGTTATGAAAAAGTTATTTTGGCTTCTGCCAATTTGTTTTATTTTATATGCATGTCCGTTCGAATCTACAGTACCACTGGAATCAAAACCTGTAGAACCAGTTGATTCAACTTTATATGGTTATTGGTATGGAATCATAAAAGATTTTAGCGATATGTTTGGTATTGAAGCTTTGGACTTTACCAGAAATACAGACTCAACATATAAAGTCATTCGTTATGGTAAAGCAATAAAAGGAAATATGATTCTACCTGACACTGCATATTTTACCGGTTTCACTTCTTATATAGGATCACAAAGATTTATGAACTTAGTTACGGATATTGAAATCCGTGAATGGAACAGAAAAAAAAGAAAAGAGGTCATTACAAAAAAGAAAGTTTATTATATGGCTGCTTTTGACATTTCAAATGATACAATAAAAGTAAGAACTGTAGGTGAAGACTTTTCAGTTCAAAAAATATATAGTAGTTCGGGAGAACTAAAAAATTATATCAGTGATCAACTTAGTCAAAATATTAATATCTATGACTCAGTTTATACACTTTCATATCGAAAAATCCCAAGACCAGAACCTGCAAAAAAATTATAAAGTTTTTTTGCATTTGCTCCCAATTTAATATTCTATTCCCTTAGATTTGCGTCCCGAAAGCATTCGGGATTTTTTCTTCCCGAACATTTATCAGGAATTCTTCCTGTAAAAAAAAAATGCCAAAAGACAATTCCATTAAATCAGTATTGATTATCGGCTCCGGCCCCATAGTTATCGGACAAGCCTGCGAGTTTGATTATTCCGGAACTCAAGCTGCTAAAAGCTTACGGGAAGAAGGGGTAAAAGTAACTCTGATAAATAGTAACCCCGCTACTATTATGACCGATCCAATGATGGCAGACAGGGTTTATCTATTACCGCTTACAGTGGAAAGTATTGAACAGATTCTACAGGAAAATGAGATCGATGCCGTGCTGCCAACAATGGGTGGACAAACAGCATTGAACCTTGCAAAAGAGGTAGAGGAATTAGGTATTTGGGAACAATATAATATTCGCCTGATAGGTGTTGATATTAAAGCCATTGAAAAAGCAGAGGACAGGGAAAAATTCAGAAAGTGGATGATTGAAATGGGAATTACAGTAGCCCAGGGAAAAATTGCCAACTCCTATCTTGAAGGAAAAGAATATGCACAGGAGATTGGGTTTCCATTGGTTCTTCGACCTTCTTTTACCCTTGGCGGTACGGGGGGTGGACTGGTATTTAAAAAAGAAGATCTTGATGATGCTTTGAACAGAGCTTTAACAGCAAGTCCGATACACGAAGTTTTGGTTGAGAAAGCTGTATTGGGATGGAAAGAATTTGAATTGGAATTGCTAAGGGACTCTGCAGATAATGTAGCGATAATCTGTACAGTAGAAAACTTTGACCCGATGGGAGTGCATACAGGTGATTCAATAACAATAGCACCTGCAATGACTCTTAGTGATACCGCTATGCAACTGATGCGAAATACAGCTATCTCTATGATGAGGGATCTTGGAAATTTTGCAGGCGGCTGTAATGTACAGTTTGCATTAAATCCAGATACTGAAGAAGTATTAGCGATTGAGATCAATCCAAGAGTAAGTCGTTCATCTGCTTTGGCCAGTAAAGCCACCGGTTATCCGATCGCTAAAATTGCTGCCAAGCTTGCCATTGGATATAATCTTGATGAATTAGAAAATCAGATCACAAAAACAACATCTGCCTATTTCGAACCAGCACTGGACTATGTGATAGTAAAAATTCCCCGCTGGAATTTTGATAAGTTTAAAGGAGCAAACGATACACTGGGTTTTCAAATGAAAAGTGTTGGTGAAGTAATGGGTATCGGCAGAAGTTTTACAGAAGCCATTCAAAAGGCTTGTCAAAGCCTTGAAAATAATGCAGTGGGTTTAGGTTACTATGGAAAAAGCCTGATGCATGCTGAAGAACTACTGGAATATATTAAAACTCCAAAGTGGGATCGCATCTTCAGAATAAAAGATGCATTGATGGCAGGTCTATCGGTAGGAAGTATTTCTAAAGCCACCAATGGTATTGACAGATGGTTTCTTTACGAGATTCAAAAATTAGTGAATCTGGAAAAAGAAATGGAGAAGTTTGGGCTGGATGATCTTCCACTGGAATTATTGAGAGAGGCAAAAGTGAATGGCTTCAGTGATGAACAGATAAGTCGGATTACAGGACATGGAGACGAAGAAGATGTTTATAAAAAAAGAAAGGCGGCAGGAATTACAAGAGTTTACAAAATGGTTGATACTTGTTCTGCTGAGTTTGAAGCAAAGACACCCTACTTCTATTCAACATTTGAAAGTGGCAATGCCAACGAAAGCATTGTATCAGAAAAACCTAAGATCATTGTTTTAGGATCAGGTCCTAACAGAATAGGACAGGGTATCGAATTCGATTATTGTTGTGTACATGGTTTACTGGCGATAAAAGAGTGTGGATATGAATCCATAATGGTAAACTGTAATCCTGAAACTGTGAGTACGGACTTTGATATGGCTGATAAGCTTTACTTCGAACCAGTTTATTGGGAACATATCTGGGAGATAATTGAACTTGAAAAACCTTATGGAGTAATTGTGCAGCTTGGAGGACAAACAGCTCTAAAGCTCGCAGAAAAATTGCACCAGAAAGGAGTAAAAATTATCGGCACATCCTATGACAGCATGGATATTGCTGAAGACCGTGGAAGATTCAGTGACAGGTTAAAGGAACTGGAAATTCCATACCCTGATTATGGCACTGCAGAAGATGTTGATGAAGCAATTGAAGTAGCCAATAAAGTTGGATACCCGGTATTAGTCCGCCCCTCCTATGTATTAGGTGGGCAAAGAATGCGAATAGTTTTGAATGACGAAGAAGTAGAAAAAGCTGTAGTAAGTTTATTAAAACATTTACCGGGCAATAAAATTCTGATCGATCATTTTCTGGATCGCTGTCAGGAAGCTGAAATCGATGGCATTTTTGATGGAGAAGATTTTCATGTGATGGGTGTTATGGAACACATCGAACCTGCAGGTATTCATAGTGGTGACAGTAATGCCGTATTACCTGCATTTAACCTTACCCCATTGATAGTACATACAATGGAAGAGTATGCAGAAAAAATTGCCAGAGAGTTGAATATCCTGGGCCTGATTAATATTCAGTTTGCCATAAAAGATGGTAATGTATATGTGATAGAAGCAAACCCAAGAGCATCCAGAACAACACCTTTTATTGCAAAAGCATATCAGATTCCTTATCTCAATATTGCTACCAAAATAATGATCGGTGCCAATAAGCTAAAAGATTTCAAATTTGAAAAAAAGCTAACAGGATTTGCTATCAAAGAACCTGTATTTAGTTTTAATAAATTCCCCAATGTAAATAAAGAGCTTGGACCTGAAATGAAGAGTACTGGCGAAGCTATCAGATTCATTAAAGACCTCAGAGATCCTTACTTCAGAAAATTATATAAGGACAGAAGTATGTACCTCAGTAAATAAAGTTTTTAAAAATTTATATGCAAAAAATAAAACCCGGCACCCCTTTCTTTTTTAGTCTGGAGTGGCGGGTTTAAGGCTTAAAGGTTAATGGTTGAAAAAGGTCCGATAAAGGGCTATAATTGTAAATAATCTGATAATATCAATTACAATTACTACATTTTTTCATTCGGCTCAAAAATACTTAGAGCTATTTCTATATCAATTTCTGTTTTGATCTAAAATTCGACTCATAACCTGCTAATATTATTAACCTTAAAACTATATTTAATTGATTTATAAGTAATTATATATTTTGTATAGTTCGATTTATTTGCTTTATGTCGTTATATTTTCTTTAATTTTTGTAGTTTTATTTTACTTAATTATAGCTTAAAACAAATAAATTGAAAACATCATCTGATTTTCTCTGGCAACTTATCAGATCATTAAAAAGTGCCGAAAAGACTTATTTCAAAAGAAATTTCATTCCATTAAAAAATGGCGAAAAAATATATCTGAAATTATTTGATGCCATCGCAGTACAAAAAAAATATGATGAGGCTGCTATACTTAAAAAATTCAGCCCGGCTTTAAGCAAAAAAAATATTGCTTTTCAAAAACATTATTTACAGAAACAAGTCTGCAATGCAATTGCACAATATGACAGCAAAAATTCTTTAAGCCATGAATTATATAATAATGTCTTATTAATCCGGGCATTAAGAAAAAGAGGATTAATAGATAGTGCAAATACTATTTGGAAAAAAACAGTCCCAAAAGCAAGAGCAGCCGAAATCTTTCCAATACTTACAATGTTGGTAAATGAATTTGAAAAGATGATTTTAACCGGTAGTTCTGAAACCCCATTTGAAGAACTACACACTATTTTTAAAGGTCGAACTATTACCTATAATGATTTTGCTGAGATGATTACTCTCAGGGATATTTATACTGAAATATTATTATTAAAAAGAAATGCACATTTTGATATAGAAAAAGATCTATTGGAGCGAATAAAATTTCTTTTGGAATCAGTTAATAATATAAACTATAAAAAAGAAACTAAATCTTTTTGGTTCAGACACTATTATCTTTTAAGTAAAGCCACATTATTTTATCTGCTAAACGAAGTAGACAATGCAATGCCTCTTTTAACCGAAGCATTTGAAGACTGGAAACAAAACAAACAATTTATTCTGAAAGACGGAGAGTTCTTCATTGAATTATTATACATGATTAATTATGCTGGTATACTTCATGGCTCTTACCAATTTGTGTTTAAAAGTTTTAATGATCCTGTAACTGAATTGATTAAAGAACCAGCACAAAGGGCAAATTTTGAAGCTATTAAATACCTGGCACTTAATAAACTTTACAATAAAACTGCAAAATATGAAGAGGTAAATAACTTGTTACAAGTTATGAAAACGAAGTACCGCTTATGGGAGCCACTTTTAAATGCCGATCTTAACCGCAGTATTCATTTCTCCTTGGGCATTGCCAATTTTGCATTAGAACAATATGAAGATGCATTATATTTTGTAAAAAGAGGCAACAATTATTTCAAGGATGGAACCAGACAAGAATATACCACAATAGCTCACATTCTTTTATTATTGATAACCTACAGTATGAATAATGAACGTTTATTCGAAACAGAATATAGGGCTACTTATACTTATTTTTATAAGAGAAAAAAGAAACACACATTTGAAACAGCCCTTTTAGAATGCCTTAAAAACAGTTTTTACATGGCTGATAAAAAAATGAAGATCGCAGCTTACCAAAAAGCATTGCATATTTTTAATAAAAACAAAGAGGATGTAGTTCAGAAACTCAGTATCAGCATTTTTAACTACCCGGGCTGGCTGATGAGTAAGGTTCAGAATATCTCTTATCGCAAATACGTTGAAAATAAAGTAAATGCTGAAATACCTTTAACTGTAAACTAGTATTGTAAAATTGCAAATAGCGTTTTAATTTACAAAATGGTTCGATACGGATCAGACTTCTGGAAGAAGACTCCTTTTCTGAAATTATTATTGCCATTAATTATTGGAATTATCATCCAATGGCAATTCCAGTGGAGTATAGATGTATTAACCTTTTTAGTAGCCGGCTCCCTCATATCCTTACTTAGTTTTTTCTTTTTCCCTTTCTTTGGCAGATTCAGACTAACTGTAGTAAATGGACCATTTATCAGTATCCTGTTTTTTACGATCGGTGCTTTACTTGCCTATAAAAAAGATATCCGGAATAGTGGACAATTCTTTGGAAATTATTACAAAGAAAAGAACAGCCTTATTGTAACAGTTGATGAACCTCCTGTTGAAAAAACAAAATCAATAAAAGCAAATGCGACTGTAAAGTATCTCATACAAAATGAAATAGCAAAGCAGGCAACCGGTAAAATAATAATATACTTTAAAAAAGACTCTTCTCTCAAGTTAAACTACGGCACACAAATTTTATTTAAAAAGCCTTTACAGGAAATTAAAAACTCCGGAAACCCCGGCGGCTTTGATTATAAACGTTATTGTCTGTACCAGGGTATCACTCACCAGATATATTTAAAGCCAGGTGAATTCGAAGTATTGGATGGGAAAAAAGATAATCCTTTCAGAAGCTTTATTTACTCAATTCGACAAAAAGTTCTTGATATACTCCGTACAAATATTCAAAGTAAAAAAGAATTGGGTTTGGCAGAGGCCTTACTGATTGGCTACAAAGATGATCTTGAGCAATCTCTCGTTCAATCATACACTAATACCGGTGTTGTGCATATCATTGCAATTTCCGGCCTTCATCTCGGATTGATTTATTGGTTATTATCTATATTATTAAAACCAATGCAGAAAAGAAAAAAGATAAAATGGTTAAGACCTGTTTTGATCATTGGAGGTTTATGGCTATTTAGTTTACTGGCCGGCGCCCAACCTTCAATACTTCGATCTGCATTGATGTTCACTTGTATTGTAATTGGAGATTCACTGTCAAAGAAGCCTTCCATTTTCAATACGATGGCTGTTTCTGCATTTATCCTTTTATGTATCAATCCTTATTGGTTGTGGGATGTTGGTTTTCAATTATCCTATGCAGCAGTTCTTAGCATCATCATTTTTATGAGACCGGTTTATAACTGGTTCTATATAAAAAATAAATTACTGGATCTTATCTGGAAACTTAATGCAGTTACAATAGCTGCACAGGTACTTACTGTACCATTAAGTATTTATCATTTTCATCAGTTCCCAAATCTATTCATGCTCACAAACTTTCTGGCTGTTCCATTATCCAGTGTCATATTATTAGGCGAAATTTTTCTCTGCGCCATTTCTATCATACCACCTGTTGCACTTTTATTTGGCAAGCTGCTCACCGGACTGATCTGGTTTATGAATACTTATATTGAAAGGATTGAATCGATCAGCTTCTCATTATGGGATGGATTACAGATCAATATCATTCAAACTATCTTTTTACTGTTGTTCGCAATCAGCTTTACGTATTGGTTAATGGAAAAGTCAGCTACCAGTTTAAAACTGGGGCTATTAGCTCTGTTGAGTTTTATTATTATCCGGTCACTTTCATTTCTGGAAAGTAACAACCAGCAAAAGATCATTGTATACAATGTACCACAAAAAACAGCGATTGATTTTATAAGTGGAAGAAATTATCATTTTACAGGCGATGAAGATCTTTTGGCAAATGACTTTTCCAGAAACTTTCACTTAAAACCCTCAAGGATCTTATACAGAATTACGGAAAAAAAAGATCTCAACAACTTTTCTCAAACTGACAACTATATAAACTATGAAGGGAGGAATATTTTATTGATGGATAAAACAATTAACTTTTCCTCTTTTGATCCTTTACCTACAATAGATCTGCTGATCATTACAAAAAATCCAAAAATATATATCAAAACACTGGCCAGATCAATGAACATTAAACAGATAGTTTTTGATGGCTCTGTTCCATCCTGGAAAACTCAATACTGGAAAAAAGATTGTGACTCTTTAAAAATTCCCTGGCATGATGTAACAACAAACGGTGCTTTTGTGATGAAGGTGAATTAAGTTAGATTTGCGCCTCGGTAGCTTTTCTTTAATTATGAAAAGAGCCTTCTTTAACGATTTCCTGCCTTTTAACTTATCTATTTTATGAACAAAAGAATTAAATCAGCACTTATTTCGGTTTTTTATAAAGACGGACTGGAAACGATCATTAATATTCTAAAAGAACAAGGTGTAACAATATATTCCACTGGTGGCACTCAGACTTTCATTGAAAATCTCGGAGCAAAAGTAATTCCGGTAGAAGTACTTACTACTTATCCTTCCATCCTTGGAGGAAGGGTAAAAACTTTGCATCCGTCAGTGTTTGGCGGCATTCTTGGTAAAAGAGAGGATGAAACACATGCA
>JAHEMN010000071.1 GCA_024643645.1 Chitinophagaceae bacterium
AGTTTATAAGAAACTGAATCCTTTGTTTCCATATTTACATCCCAGTTAAATGTTTTTAGCCTGTTAAATCGTTCTATTGCCCTTTCCTTATTTGAAACCTCTAAAATAAACTTTGTAGAGCCAGCCGGTATGGCTGCTGTAGTTATTGGTTGAGAGTTTGTCGTATCCTTAGTATTGATAACACTGTCTTCCAAAAGGATCGTTTTATCTTTTGGCTCATTTGTCAAGGTATTAATATTCTTCTTTGGTGAGGTTTTTTTATACACTGTATAACCACCCCAGATGGCCAATCCAATTCCGATTATGACGGATAAGAAAATGATAGGTTTTATCCATCTGGATCTTCCTGTTTTTTTGTAAATGGTACTTTGGTAATCTGATACGGGTTCTTCAATTGTTGATTTCTGACTGGTATCCTTAATTTTTTGTTCGGTCAGTTTTTCTGTAAGTACATTTCCAGGTGTAAAGGAATATTCACCTGATCTGATTTTCGTCAGGCTCCCTATACCTTCAAATAAAAAAGGTTTCCCAATATTTAAAAATTGTTTTGCTAATTCAAGATGCGAATCCAGATCTGCAGAGGCAAGAGCTTTGATCTTCCCGGAGTATTTTGAAATAAATTCGATTAATGCCGGGTCTTCTTTTATAGCAGTATTATTTTCAAATGTGATACCCTCAATGCTTATGTCTTTCGATTGTTTATTGGTATCAGATTCAATAACAACTGGGCTATCCAATTTAAAACTACCTAAACCTTGCAGGTCCAGTCGTTTGTTTTTATATAGATATTGAGCTAAAAGATGGGTTAGTTTCAAAGTAATTAAATTATTACTCACAATATAGATAATTTGTATCGCTGTGACAAGAGATGATGAGAATAGTATAGTAACTTTGCGCCGATTATGCTTACAACAGAAGAAATTGAGTTTATTAAGTTTTGGGAGGAAAACAGGTTAAATAAGAAAAAGGTTCTTAATCAGTTATCTGTTGGGTTACCAATGGCAGTTGTTTTTATAATTGCCATATTTGCAAACTTTTTTTCCGGATGGTTCAAAAAGGCAGAAATGACTTTGAACCGGGAAAAGTCCTCATTAATTATTGTTTTGATAATAGCTGCCTTTCTGATAGTTATTTTTATAGTAATATTTTCTGTACGCCACAGATGGGATCTGAATGAACAACATTACCTTGAATTATTAAAAAAGAAAAATAAAGAATAACTACTAATCTTTGCAGCAAAATAAGGCTGATTTACCATTTACATACATTAAAAGCAAACAGAAAAAATGAAAAAGATAATTTCAATTGTTACAATTTCGATTCTTTTATTCGGTAATATCAATTGTATTAAAGATGATAGCTGTAATCCAAAAAGTGTTCAAAGTGAGCAAGCTGCTATACTGGCATATGCAGCTGCAAATAACATTAATGCAGTGGCACATCCCAGTGGATTGTATTATGAAGTAATAAATCAGGGTAGTGGTGCAACGCCTACAACTTTATCTACTGTTTCAGTGAGATATGTTGGAAAGTTTACAAATGGTAATACTTTCGACTCACAGACAGGAACACCGGTTACTTTTCCACTAAGTAATGTAATTGCAGGTTGGCAGATTGGTATTCCGTTAATACAAAAAGGAGGTACAATTAAATTAATAATTCCTTCATCAATGGCATATGGTTGTACAGGGTATGCGTCAATTCCTCCTAATTCTATTTTATTTTTTGAAGTTAATCTGATTGACGTTCAGTAATAATTTCTTTCTTTTTGAAAACCCCGTATTGCATTCTTCATTACGGGGTTTTTAATTGTATTTTTGATCCAAATACAAAACATTGTCATACGAATCAATATCTGTTTTTGATATTTTTAAAATCGGCATAGGGCCTTCCAGTTCCCATACTTTAGGGCCCTGGAGAGCCGCACAACGTTTTGCTCAAACTTTATTCGATAAGAAGATCATATTCGATGTAACTGAAGTAAGAGTTTTGCTTTATGGCTCATTAGCTAAAACTGGAAAGGGCCATGGTACAGATATAGCTGTTCTATTAGGTCTTTGTGGAGATGATCCCGTAACATTTGCTGTTGACCAGATAGATGCTAAGATCCATGATATAGCAACCATGAAAAGATTGGTATTACATGGTTTACATGAAATTAATTTTGATCCTAATAACGATATCGAGTTCCTTATTACTGAGAGTTTGCCATTTCATCCCAATGCAGTCACTTTTTTGGCAACTACTGTTAATGGTGAAAATATTGCAGAGACTTATTATTCTATTGGGGGTGGTTTTGTTGTAAAAGAAGGAGAAGATGTGATCGGGAGTGAAGTGGTTCAATTGTCATTCCCCATAAATTCAGCAACTGATCTTCAGCACTGGTGTATTAAAACCGGTATGTCTGTTAGTGAAATTGTTATGGAAAATGAGCATGCCTGGCGAAAGGAAGAAGAAACAAAAAGCGGTGTGCTTAATATCTGGAGGGTGATGAGAGAATGTATTTACCGTGGATCACATACTCAAGGAATATTACCAGGAGGGCTTAATGTAAAAAGAAGGGGAGCAGCACTAAATAAAAAATTGCTTGCGGGTAAATCTTATCATGATTATGATTCATGGGTATCAACGATCCAAACAGGTGGAAATGATTTTAAATACATATTGGATTGGGTAAGTTGTTTTGCACTTGCCGTTAATGAAGAAAATGCTGCTTTCGGCAGAGTGGTGACAGCACCTACTAACGGTGCAGCAGGAGTTATCCCGGCTGTATTACAATATTATATTACTTTTTGTGACGGTAATAATGATGAAAATATTATCCAGTTTTTATTAACTGCATCAGAGATTGGAAGCATTTTTAAAAAAGGTGCTACTCTTTCTGCTGCGATGGGAGGCTGCCAGGCAGAGATAGGTGTTTCTTCCGCAATGGCTGCAGCTGGGCTCACGGAATGTATGGGTGGTACACAAAAGCAGGTAATGATGTCTGCTGAAATTGCTATGGAACATCACCTTGGCCTTACTTGTGATCCTATTGGAGGGCTCGTACAGGTGCCTTGTATTGAACGAAATACTATGGGTGCTATAAAAGCAATAACTGCTTCTCAATTAGCATTACAAAGTACACCGGATTTCGCTAAAGTTTCATTAGATGCTGTAATCAAAACAATGTGGGATACTGCTATTGATATGCATCACAAATACAAGGAAACCTCTGACGGGGGATTGGCAGTCAATGTTCCATTGAGCTTGCCGGAGTGTTAATTAATATTTTCTGATTTCACTTAATTATCTTTAAGAACTAAATATTTTACATGAAGAAATTTACATGTGTACTTTCTGTAGTGCTAGTATCGTTTTCAATTATAGCACAGCAAACACAAAAGCCGCCTTTGCATGCAAAGAACTGGATGGCGATAACGGGTAAACCTCTGGCTGCTACTGCAGGTTCTATGATTTTTCAACAAGGAGGTAATGCGGTAGATGCTGCCTGTGCTATGTTAGCTGCCACCTGCACTATGTGGGATGTGCTTAGTTGGGGAGGAGAAACACAGGCATTGATCTATAATCCTAAAACAAAAAAAGTAATTGCTATAAATGCATTGGGTGTGGCACCGACAGGTGCTACGGTAGATTTCTATAAAAGCAAGGGATATGCATTTCCACCACAGTATGGTCCATTAGCAGCAGTAACACCGGGTACAGTTGGCGGATTGTGTATGATGTTGGCCGACTATGGAACGATGAGTTTGGAACAGGTATTAAAACCTGCTATGGAATTAGCTGCTGGATATCCTATTGAAGCCCAAACTGCCAATGCGATGGAAAGAGGAAAGTCGATGATAAAAGAATGGCCTTACAGCTCAAAAGTTTTTTTACCACATACGGGTGAAAAGAGAGAAGCTCCAGTTGCAGGAGAAATTTTTGTACAAAAAGAATTATTGGCCACTCTAACAAAAATGATCGATACCGAAAGGGAAATGATAAAGAAAAAGAAAAGCAGGAAAGAGGCTATCATGGCAGCGAATGATCGTTTTTATAAAGGTGATATTGCCAAAGAATTTGTAAGAGGATGTCAGGAGCAAGGTGGATTAATTACAATGGAAGACCTGGCAAAATGGAAACCAATTCAGGAAGAACCACTTTCCGTTAATTACAAAGGGATTGAAGTTTATAAACTACAACAGTGGACTCAAGGACCTGCTATGTTACAGGCTTTAAATATCCTGGAGAATTTTGATCTGAAAAAAATGGGATATAACAGTGCAAAATATATTCATACAATTTATCAATCGATGAATATGGCATTTGCTGACCGTGACTTTTATTATGGTGACCCTTATT
Source organism: Chitinophagaceae bacterium (assembly GCA_024643645.1). Lineage (GTDB taxonomy): Bacteria > Bacteroidota > Bacteroidia > Chitinophagales > Chitinophagaceae > JJ008. The sequence goes on from JAHEMN010000071.1 coordinate 4,345, forward strand.
TTGCACCTGAAGAACCAATGAAAGGTTTACTGAGTAAGGAATATGGCAAGCAAAGAGCAGGGATGATGAACCCTGTTCAAAATGATCCAAATGTTGGGCCAGGTGATCCATACCCTTTTGAAGGGAAAAAAAATCCGTTTTTATCATTGATGAAAAAGAGAACTTACCAGACGGATGAAATTGATCAGCCTACAAATATTACACCATCACATGATACGGGAAGTGTTGCTGTAAATGATGATGAATATATGGAACGTTTATGGATGGGAACTACATCTGTAGAAGCTGCAGATAAAGATGGCTGGGTGGTTTCTATTACACCTAGTGGTGGGTGGTTGCCGGCCTGTATTGCGGGAAACACCGGAGTAGGGATGAGTCAGCGGTTACAAAGTTTTGTATTGGATGCTGAACTGGATCCATTCAATGTAATTGAACCGGGTAAAAGACCAAGAGTTACACTTACTCCTTCATTAGCATTAAAAGATGGTAAACCATTTTTAACTTTTGCAGTACAAGGAGGTGATACCCAAGATCAGAACCTGTTGCAATTCTTTCTGAATATGGTAGAGTTTGGAATGACAGTACAACAAGCCAGCGAAGCGGCAAATATCAATAGTAATCAATTGTGGCTTTCATTAGGGGGTACTAAAATAACAGACCGTAAACCAAGACCGGGCAATTTATTATTGCACGATAAAACCCCTGAATCAGTTCGTAATGAATTAAAGAAGATGGGGTATCAACTTTCATTTGATGACCGTACAAGCGGACCGATCAATGCAATATATTTTGATTGGAAACATGGAAGCTTCTGGGGCGGTAGTAGCAATCATGGGGAGGATTATGGAATAGGGTGGTAAAAAAATTCTAATTATATCAGTTGATTTTCAGGGTGATGTCATTTTACAAATGATAAAGTTTAAATTTTAAGATTTATTTCTTAAATTATGAATATAAAATTTAAGCTTATGGATAAGATGGAAAAGAAAAATATGATGGAGAAAATGATCCGGGAGTTAGAAGATATTTCCAACAGTCAGACTTCCCTATTAAAAAAGATATCTCAGCTGGAAGCAGAAAATATAAACCTGGGTAATTCCATACTGGAGAAACGAATTCCTGATATACATGAAAAAGTAGATAGTGGTGTGCAAGAAATTGCAACTATTCTGGAAGACTTCACTGCTGCTAAAAATAAGTTTGTTGCTGATAATAATCTGGACCAGGTTTTACCTGAGTAAGTAAAAAACAGTATGCATTTCGAGTGAAATTTTTACGAGTTTTATGTATCAAAATACTATTATTAAAGTATTAGTTTAATTACTTTATTCATTTGGTCAGATTGATTTTTGTCAAGATTATCCGTAGTAAAATCAGTCTGTCTTAAACTCCTTTTAGATTTTTATTCTTTGACAACCACTCTTCAAACTCCAACAATCCAAAACTACTAAGATTATTTTCTTTGGTCATTCCACCTTTTTGTGCTGCCAAAACACCATACTTGATATCGTTATACCCATCTAAAGCATGGGCATCAGGATCAATTGAAAGCAATACATTTTTCTCTATGGCATAATCGATCCATTTCCAGTCAATATCTAAACGACGGGGATGAGCATTCAACTCAATTACAACATGATTAGCAGCACAGGCTTCTATTATTTTTTTATGATCAACAGGATAACCATTTCGGCTAAGTAGGAGACGGCCGGTCATATGTCCAAGAATGGTCGTAAATGGATTTTCGATAGCTGTGATCAGTCGCTTCATTGCTTTTTCTTCCGTCATTTTAAGATTGCTGTGTATAGAAGCAATGATAAGGTCAAACGTTTTTAAAACCGATTCAGGATAATCAAGACTACCATCATTTAAAATATCACTTTCAATGCTTTTGAAAATTTTGAATGGGTTAAGTTTAGCATTTAATTCATCGATCTGCTTATGTTGTTCTTTTATTCGGTCTACTTTAAGTCCATTTGCATAAAATGCCGTTTGTGAGTGATCAGAAATTACCAGGTATTCAAATCCTTTTTTAATACACTCTTCTGCCATTTCTTCCAACGTATTACTTCCATCACTCCAGTTACTATGGCTATGAATGATGGAACGGATATCATGTGTTTGAATAAGTTCAGGTAATTTATTTTCTTTTGCCTTATCAATAATTCTTTTATTTTCTCTTAAACAGGGAATTATATAAGGTATGCCTGCAGCTTTGAAAATCTCTTCTTCGCTTTTTGCATTTTTTATATTGATGGATGGAAAAGAACTTTGAAATGCTTCAACAAACGAAGATGAACCTGTTGTTAAAAATTGTTGTTCTATAATATTTTGTTGTCCTGTGTATAAACGAAGCTTTAATCCGTTCTTCAACTTATATAAGAGGTTGTCTTCGTTTTCTTCCAGTAACTCAGGTGGTTGTGCAGTTTCAAATTTAGGTTTTACTGTTTTATTTTCTTCATTGATCACAAATTCTAACTCTTCAATGGTTAATGCATGTCTTCTATATGCACCGGTTTCTTTTACTTTTTCAGGAGTAAATATTTTTTTCAGGTAAGAAACTATCTGTGGATAGATCTCTTCTAATTGAGCAAACAGAAAATGTCCCTGGTTCAAAAAGTAAAATTCAATTGCTTCTTGTACATTTTTTTGAGTCTTCTCTCCAAATCCTTTGAATAATGTTAACCTGTTTTCATTACATGCATATAATAATTCACCTAAAGATTCAATCTCCATTTCTTTCCAAATGGTATTAATTTTTTTGGGACCAATGCCTTTTATATTCAGCATTTCGATAACACCTGTTGGCGTATTATTAATGTAATCATTTAATTGTTGAAGGCTTCCGGTATCAAGCATTTCAACTACTTTTTTGCCTGTACTTTCTCCAATTCCTTTAATACTGAAAAGCTTTTCTCTTGGGATTTCTTTTAACTGCATTGGTAGCTTTTCTATGTTGAAAGCCGCTACAGCAAAGGTTTTCGTCTTAAATGGGTTTTCGCCATGTATATCCATGAGTTTGGCGAGAAGAGAGAAGTTATCAGCTATTGCAGCGTTATCCATAAGTCAAAATTAAGGGTATAAAAAAGGCATAAAAAAAAGTCCCGAAGATTCAGGACTTTCAATTTGTTTAATTGCTTAAACTTATTTCTTTTTAGCAGCTTTTTTCTTAGCAGCTTTCTTTTTAGGAGCAGCTTTTTTCTTAGCAGCTTTCTTTTTAGGAGCAGCTTTTTTCTTAGCAACTTTCTTTTTAGGAGCAGCTTTTTTCTTAGCAGCTTTTTTCTTTGTAGCCATTTTTTTAGAATTTAATGTTAGTAAATAATGGATTAACGTAGTAAAAATAAGATTTATTTAATACTACCCAAATTTTTTTTCCACAAAATTCTAAGATGTCTGTTTATGCTGATGCTTCAACAGCAGTTACAGAAACTGTAGTTCTGTTGTTTTTTCCTTTGCGAAATTCAACAAGACCATCAGTTAATGCAAATAATGTAAAGTCTTTTCCAAGACCAACATTTTTTCCAGGATGATAAACAGTGCCACGTTGACGCACAATTATGTTTCCTGAAATAGCAGGCTGGCCACCAAAAATTTTTACACCAAGGCGTTTGCTTTGTGAGTCACGGTTATTCTTTACGCTACCTTCACCTTTTTTATGTGCCATATCTCGAAGTTTTAAAAATTAATACGTTGGTTATTCAAATTGCGATTAAGCAATATTGGTTACTTTGATTTTTGTGTAAGCTGTACGATGACCTTTCTTTTTGTGAAAACCTTTTCTTCTTTTTTGCTTGTAAGCAATTACGGTATCACCTTTTACCTGGTCAACAATTTCTGCTGTTACTTTTGTTGTTGCAGCACTACCTAAAGAAAGTTTTCCATCAGCATCAACAAGTAACACTTCAAGCTCAACTTTATCACCAGCATTACCTTCTACATGAGGAGTGTAAATTGTCTGATCTTTTTCTACTTTAAATTGCTGTCCGGCTATTTTTATAACGGCTATCATATTCTTAAAAATTAGGACGGCAAAGGTAAGGGGAAATTTTGAAGTCGCAAGCAGAAAATCAAAGATTTATGAACAATTAATGCTCCTTTATTTTGACCCCTTATCCTTTATATTTGTACCCGCCCTGATAAACTTTGTCAGATTTACCCGGTTGAGCTGGTTTTTGGTTAAGGTTTTTAAAGGGTTACATAGAAAAGTGTATGAAAATCAAGTCTTTCTTAGCTAAACCGTTCGCATCATATATATATAAAGGTATCCGTAAAGGAATGGATACGGCTATAACCGATCAGGAAAATATCCTCAGAAATCTAATAAAAACAGGCCGGAATACTGAATTTGGCAAGGAAACTGGTCTGGATAAGGTCAATTCTTATGAAGAATACCGGGAAGCGGTGAAAATCAGGGATTATGAACAATTAAAACCCTGGATAGAAAAAATAAAGGACGGTAAGCATAATGTACTCTGGAAAGGAAAGCCGATCTATTTTGCAAAAACTTCAGGTACTACCAGTGGTACTAAATATATTCCTATAACTAAAGACTCCATCCCTAATCATATAAATACTGCCCGCAATGCCCTGCTTTGTTATATGGCAGAAACAGGGAATACAAAGTTTGCAAATGGCAAGATGATCTTTTTATCCGGATCACCGGTATTAGAAAGGATAGGGGGTATTCCCACAGGAAGATTAAGTGGTATTGTAAACCATCATGTGCCAAAATATCTGCGTACTAATCAACTTCCTACTTATGAAACAAATTGTATAGAAGATTGGGAAACTAAATTGGGTAAGATTGTAGATGAAACAATGGAACAGAATATGTCACTGATAAGTGGTATACCACCCTGGATGCAAATGTATTTTGATGAACTTATCAAGCGAAGTGGTAAAAAAGTAGGAGAGTTGTTTCCCAACTTTAGTGTAATGGTACAAGGCGGCGTAAATTTTGAACCTTACAGGGCTAAGTTGATGGAAAGTATTGGCAGAAAAATTGATACAATAGAATTGTTTCCTGCCAGCGAAGGATTTTTTGCATTTCAGGATTCTCAGGAAGCTGAAGGTTTATTGTTAAATACAAATAGTGGAATTTTTTATGAGTTCGTTCCTGCTGGTGAAATATTTAATGAGAATCCAACCAGGCTTTCATTAAAGGATGTGAAAGCAGGAGAGAATTATGCTTTAATAATAAATAGCAATGCCGGTCTATGGGCTTATAATCTTGGAGATACAGTTAAATTTCTATCAGTAGATCCTTATCGCCTGATCGTTACCGGACGTACTAAGCATTTTATTTCTGCATTTGGTGAACATGTTATCGGTGAAGAGGTAGAAGCATGTATGTTAAAAACAGCGAATGAAGAAAATGTGTATGTAACTGAATTTACGGTAGCTCCATTTGTAAATAAGGATAAAGGAAAATCATACCATGAATGGTTCGTTGAATTTGAAAATAAACCAAAAGATCTTCAGGCCTTTTCCAGGAAACTTGATCATAGTCTCCGTAATAAAAATTCCTATTATGATGATCTAGTCGGAGGTAACATACTATCACCTCTTAAAATAAATATCATTCGGAAAAACGGATTCATTGATTATATGAGATCAATTGGTAAATTAGGTGGACAAAATAAAGTACCGAGATTGAGTAATGATAGAAAAATAGCGGATCAGTTAAACAATTGGACAGAAAATCTTCAGGAAGTATAAATCAATGAATGCTAATCAACCTATAAAAAGAATTGCCATTTTCGGTTCAACAGGATCTATCGGTACTCAGGCATTGGAAGTGATAGAGGCTAATACTGATAAATTTTCAGTTGAAGTATTAACAGCACATAATAATGATGAATTACTGATCACTCAGGCGAAAAAATTCAATCCGAATATTGTTGTAATAGGAGATGATAAAAAATATAATAGTGTAAAAGAAGCATTATCAGATACTGATGTAAAAGTTTTTGCCGGAGAAAAAGCATTAGAGGAAGTGGCGGCCATGGATTGTTATGATCTTATGCTGGCCGCAATTGTGGGATATGCAGGATTAAGACCAACATTAAAAGCTATAGATAATGGAAAGGCAATTGCTCTGGCTAATAAAGAAACACTGGTAGTTGCCGGAGATATCATCATGCGGAAGGCTGTTGAAAAAAGAATACCTATAATTCCGGTTGATTCAGAACATTCAGCGATCTTTCAATGCCTGGTAGGTGAAACAAGAAACAGGATCGAAAAAATAATTCTTACAGCATCAGGTGGCCCTTTTATTGGCCGCAAACCAAATTATCTTGTTAATGTAAAAAGAGAGCATGCCCTGCAACATCCAAACTGGAGTATGGGAGCTAAGATCACTATTGATTCAGCAACCTTAATGAATAAAGGGCTGGAGATGATTGAAGCGAAGTGGTTGTTCAATTTAAAGCCTGAGCAAATTCAGGTTGTTATTCATCCACAAAGTATAATTCATAGTATGGTTCAATTTGAGGATGGCAGTATTAAAGCCCAGCTAGGACTACCGGATATGAAACTGCCAATTCAATACGCATTAGCTTTTCCGGGAAGAATTAAGAATGATTTCACAAGAATGGATTTTAAGAAGATAAGTACATTAACTTTTGAAGAACCGGATGTTAAAACATTTAGAAATTTAGGTCTTGCACAAACAGCTCTTGAAAAAGCAGGTAATTTGCCATGTATAATGAATGCAGCTAACGAGATCGCAGTATTTGCTTTTTTGAGGAATAGAATTAACTTTCTTGATATGACAGACCTTATTGAAAAAACAATGAACACTATACCATTTATTGAGAAGCCAACTCTGGAGGAATATTTTGAAAGCGATGGAGAGGCCCGTAACTTCGCTGCCGATTTAATTAAACTTTAATGCTTCTAAAACCTAAAGAAAACTTTGGGAAAATTTATTATCGTTTGAAAAAAGTTTACAAAAACAAATTTTATTTCATTTTAACCGACTTTAAAGAGTACACATTTTTTAAAGAAGGTTTAAAAGCCTCCATTGAGGTTGGGATATAACTATGACTTTATTAGCGATTAACTGGTCAAATGTAGGATTACAGGCAGGACAACTATTATTAGCTTTATCATTGCTTGTTATATTGCATGAATTTGGTCACTATATAACTGCCCGCTGGTTTAAATGCAGGGTAGAAAAATTCTTTCTCTTTTTTGACCCCTGGTTCTCTATCGTAAAAAAGAAAGTTGGCGATACTGTTTATGGTATTGGTTGGTTACCGTTAGGCGGGTATGTAAAAATTTCCGGAATGATAGATGAGAGTATGGATAAAGAGGCGATGAAGCAACCGCCTCAGGAATGGGAATTCAGAAGCAAACCAGCCTGGCAACGCCTGATTGTAATGTTAGGAGGTGTAATCATGAATGTGATAACAGCTTTTGTTATCTATGCTTTTATATTAATGATCTGGGGAGAAAAGAAAACACCGATTGCAAGTGTAAAGAACGGTATTTGGGTTACGGATACTTTAATGACAAGATTGGGATTTCAAAATGGCGATAAAGTAATTTCAGTTAACGGAGATTCGATCCGCTATTTTGAAGAAGTACAACCTAAAATATTAATCGGTGGCAGAGAAGTAGTGGTAGAGAGAAATAATGAAATTGTAAAATTGAATTTGCCTATTGATGTCTTGGATAAGATCATCACCAGGAAAGACAGAAAGCGAAGACCATTTATTATTGAAAGAGTTCCTAGTATTGCTGGTGCTTATCCTGAAAATGATTCATCTTACGGTAAACTTGCAGGATTACAACCATTTGATAAGATAATAGCTGTTCAAGGTGAACCAGTTCAGTTCATGGATCAGATCAATGATATTGGAGAAAAAAATAAAAATGGCAGTGTTGATGTTCAGGTTCTACGTGGTACAGATACAGTGAATTTGGTTAATAAGGTAAGTGATGATGGAAAGTTAGGTATTTATATGTTGAATTATGAGCAGTATGATAGCCTTGGTGTTTTTGATGTTACAAAAACCACTTATGGTTTCTTTGCTGCATTTCCTGCCGGATTCAGAAAAGCAGGAGAAAAATTGAAGGATTATATTGATCAATTCAAATTAATATTAAATCCAAAGACCGGTGGATATAAAGGGGTAGGAGGTTTTAAGGCAATTGGTTCAATATTTCCTACCACCTGGAGTTGGGAAGCATTCTGGAATATTACAGCATTTCTTTCAATCATATTAGCATTTATGAACTTGTTGCCCATTCCAGCACTGGATGGCGGGCATGTAATGTTTACGTTATACGAAATGATTACCCGTAGAAAACCAAATGAGAAGTTTTTGGAGTATGCACAAATAGTGGGGATGGTATTGTTGCTTGGTTTGATGTTGTATGCAAATGGGAATGATTGGTTTGGCTGGGGAAAATAGATCACAACTCTATACCTATCTTCTTCATTAATATAGAGGCATTCATGCTACTGCAAATGCCTTTATTTAATTTATAGTCAAAATATAATTCATCGTTATTCACTTTCACATCAAAGTGATAGTTATGGATCATATCAGGAAACTCTTCTGATAATTTTGCAAGCTCAAGATCATGTGTAGCAACAATGCCAATTGCATTATGTTGAATCAGTTGTTTTATAAGTGCGGAAGATCCGGTATGTCTATCGGCAGAATTAGTTCCTCTTAGTATTTCATCCAATAATAGAAATACTTTTTCATTAGCATAAACAGCTTCAATAATTTCTTTTAATTTTTTAAGTTCAGCATAAAAAGTAGAAGTACTTTCTTCTAGATTGTCGCTGATCCGCATGCTGCTCATTACCTTAAATGGAGATAAAGAAATATGTTTTGCACAAACCGGTGCCCCCATCATTGCTAAAACTATGTTTACGCCTATACTTCTGAGGAAAGTGCTTTTCCCAGCCATATTCGATCCTGTTACCAGACTGATCTGATTAAAGCCTTTAGTTGAAAATGAGCTGCAAATTCTTTTTTCCTGAGGTATAAGAGGGTGGCCTATCTCTTCTGCTTCAAGTATTCCCTGTTCATTTAATATTTCAGGAAAATTCCATTCCGGATGATTAAACGAAAGATTGGCAAGGCTGGCAATAGCTTCATAATTCGCTAATGAAGTAAACCACCTTGCAGTATTTTTTTTATTCTTCGTTTTCCAATTTTCAAGTGCAAAAATTTGTTGTAGATCCCAACAAAAAAATGCACTCAAAGGAATAAAAACTAATGGGTTTAACCGGAAGTCTAACCGGTCCAGTATTTTTTTTAATTTTTTGATCGTAATGGATGCTTTTACATCAGTAGTATTAAAATCGGATTTATGATCATTTAGAAGTTTGCTGTCAAATTGTTTATTTTCTATCCACTTTATACTGGCAGATAATGTCTCCAACTCATCCGTTATCTTATTAAGTTTTACATAAGCAGGCATTATTAATTTGGAAATCCAGAAGGAAACAAAAAGAAATAAAAGTATGATTGGAAGAAATCGGTCAAACGAAATAATATCAGTGATATATAATACAAGGGTTGTTAAGCTTAGTATCGGGAAAATAAATCTAAATACTCTCCAGAAATTATTTTTTATGAATTGACCTTCCTCATTTAACCAGCTTAGGATATTTTTTTCTGTTGTAAGCGTCAACTTATTATTCATTCCAAAAGCTTGCAGTTGTTGACGCCATTCATATTGTTTTGATAATTCTTTTGCAGCTTCTTGCCTTTCAATTATTACAGAAGGTGTAGCTGGCGATAATAACCACTCAGCAATTAATTCATTTCCTTGTTCAGAAGTTGTTCTGTTGATGTATTGGTATATTGAAGCTCTGCCAAATATGTCCAAATCATTAGCATATGGATGTAGAGTTGGTTTACATTCAATGCCATCAGGGAAATCAAGAAATTGATGATCTGAGGCCTTTAACTCATTTTTATTAATACTGATCAGAAGTGATGTATTGTCAATTGCATTACTAT
>JAHEMN010000009.1 GCA_024643645.1 Chitinophagaceae bacterium
CAACTGGAGGCCCAAGAGCTTCATTTAGATAACTCACTTTACAAATAATAAAAAAGCTGTCTAAATTAATAGGCAGCTTTTTTTATTTTCTATGTATTACAATTAAATTGAGTTAGCTCCAAAATAGGAATGTAAAACTTTTGGCAGGTTAATGCAATCTGACTGCTGGTTATTCTCCAACAAGCAAGCAATTATTCTTGGCAATGCCAGTGAACTTCCATTCAATGTATGCACCAATTGCGACTTACCATTTTCATCTTTAAAACGGATCTTCATTCTGTTACTTTGAAAAGATTCAAAATTAGTAACTGAACTTACTTCCAGCCATTTTTCCTGAGCAGCACTATACACTTCAAAATCATAAGTGAGTGCCGAAGCAAAACTCATATCGCCTCCGCAAAGCCTGAGAATACGATATGGCAGTTCTAATGATTGCAACAACTTTTCTACATGAGCTACCATTTCATCTAAAACCTGGTAGCTTTTTTCAGGATGAACAATTTGTACCAATTCCACTTTTTCAAACTGGTGAACCCGATTCAATCCACGAACATCTTTTCCAAAACTTCCGGCCTCTCTTCTGAAACAAGGTGAATAAGCTGTCATCATGATCGGCAGGCTTTCTTCTTTTACAATTTCATCCCGGTAAATATTTGTGATCGGCACTTCAGAAGTTGGGATCATATAAAAGTTATCTTCTTCCATATGATACATCTGTCCTTCTTTATCCGGTAACTGACCGGTACCATATGCCGATGCTTCATTAACCATGAAAGGCGGATGAAATTCAGAATATCCTGCTGCTGTATTAAAATCTAAAAAGTATTGAATTAAAGCTCTCTGCAATTTTGCACCCTTGCCTTTGAATAATGCAAAACCACTACCAGTGATCTTTGCACCGGTTTCAAAATCTACGATGTCATAATTTTTAATGAGATCCCAATGCGGAACTGCACCTTCCATTAATGTTGGCTTAACACCTCCTTCTTTTACAACCTCATTATCAGCCGGAGTTTTTCCCGCAGGTACAAGTGTTGAAGGAAGATTAGGAAGTTTTATCAATTCGTCATGCAATTGTTTTTCAACCACAGCAAGTTTTTCTGTAATAGGTTGTAAAGTTGATTTCAAAGTGGCTACTTCTTGCTTCTTGGTTTCGGCCTCGTCTTTCTGGCCTTTAGCCATTAAGCCACCGATCTCTTTTGAGATACTATTTACCCTGGACTGATTGTTTTCAAATTCCAGTTGTGTTTTTTTACGTTCATCGTCTAAAGCAATTATTACATCAACTAATTCCGGCTCACCAAAATTTTTTATAGTCAGTCTTTCTTTTACCTTTTCCGGATCCTGTCTTAATACCTGTAACTGCAACATCTGATTTTCAATTTGCGGCAAAGTTAGTTTTTGAGCAGCAGATGAACAACGTGGAATAATCTTATATTGGGCTAAATTTTATTATTATGATTGATGTTGCAATGGTTACCACCAATATTGAGTTACATGGTTATAAAGTAATACAGAATATGGGTGTTGTAAGAGGAATTACTGTACGTTCCAGAAGCATATTCGGTAATATAGCCGGAGGCCTTCAAACCTTAGTGGGAGGTAAAATTTCCATTTATGCAGAATTATGTGAAAGAACAAGGGAAGAAGCTTTTCAGCAAATGATGACTCATGCTGCTGAACGGGGAGCTAATGCCATAATCAGTATGCGATATGATGCGAATGAAGTGATCGGGGGAGTAACAGAAGTACTTGCTTATGGTACTGCAGTAAGGGTAGAACGTATCGATTGATCCCTTTTACAACCGGATAGTATATTTGCAGTATGATAGCAAATGATGATCTGCAGCAGCGTTGGTGGAATCTTGAAGCCAAACTGGTAGAACGATTTGGTAAAAAACCAGATGTAGAAACGGTCTTGTTTTTAATCGGGATGCAGGAGTTTGGTGATATTAAAGACAAATTTACCAAAGAACAAAAACAAGATCTTATGCATATTGCCGTATGCAGTCTCTTATCTCCAAGTGGATTTTATGAACTGGAATCAGTAGACGAAGATGGCTGGCCTCACTTCAAACAATTGAAGCCTATGCCGGATATGAATGCTATTGAACAGGAAAACTTTCTGAAAGATCATATCCTGTTATATTTTACAAATAATGAATTTTAAATATTGATTACACTATGAAAAGATTTTTTTCCCTACTATTAATTCTTGGAATTGTTTTAAATGGTCATTCGCAGAAAGATTCTATTCTAACTAAGAAAGACAGAAAAAGAGATGTGTTGATACAAACAACAATGGGCGACATTACAATCCGTCTTTCTGATTCAACACCTTTGCACCGGGATAATTTTTTGAAGCTTGTAAAAGTGGGATTCTATGACAATGTACTTTTTCACAGGGTGATGAATAGTTTTATGATTCAGGCAGGAGATCCCGAAAGTAAAAATGCAAAAGCAGGTTTGCCCCTTGGTAATGGAGGCCCTGGCTACACTATTCCTTCTGAATTCAGGAAAACTTTATTTCATAAAAAAGGAGTTGTTGCTGCAGCCAGACAGCCTGATAATGTAAATCCTGAAAAAGCCAGTAGTGGCAGCCAGTTTTATATTGCCCAGGGCAAAGTTTATACAGATGCCGAACTTGATCAAATGGAAATACAACGTTTACAAGGTAGAAAAATACCTGAATTATATAGAGAAGCATATAAAACTACCGGGGGCATTCCTCATCTTGACGGGAACTATACTGTATATGGTGAAGTAGTAAAAGGGTTGGAAGTAATAGATAAAATTGCCGCAGTAGAAGTAAGCAAAGGAAGAGACCTGAATAGACCTTTTGTAGATGTTAAAATAATTAAAGCAAAATTGATTAAACGAAATAAGAAATTAAAGTCATCATTTTAATAAAAAAGAAACCCCGTAAATAATGCGGGGTCTTCTTGTATAATTATTAGTTAAAAGATTATTGATTCATTCCACCTTGCTGTCCACCACCTTCTGCTCTTTTTCTTTCTTCATCAAGTGCTGATTTTCTCTGACGGGCAGCTTTTACTTGTGAATTACCAAACCTGAAGCTGAAGTTCAATTTATATTGTGGTAATTCACCATAACCGTTGAAATTCATATGTACACCGGCAAAATCAGAAGTACCTCCCCATTTCATTGTACTAAAGACATCACTAACGGCAAATTTTACATTTCCTTTACCTTGAAATAATTGTTTTTGTATTCCCACATCAATACTTCCCATAGCAACCGTTTTGAAAAATCCTGACCACACACCAGGAGAAATGTATAATCCAGTTAATTCACCTTTCCATCCTTTACCAAAATCAAAACTGTTTTGCATATAATAGGTAACGTTAAATACTTTTTGATCAACTACTCTATCCCCACCTCCAAAATCAGCTTTGTAATGAGAGTAGTTTGAATTCAACATAGCATAGAAACTATACCACTTCAACTGGAATGGATAACTGATGCTTAATGCAACAACATCCTGTTTGGCAAGATTTCTTTTAGTAAGAAATCCTTTTGTTTTATCAATAGTATCCGGTATCTGAGCAAAAATATCATTTACATGGCTGAACGTTAATTTAGTAGTAAGCCGGTATTTATAAATATTTGTAATATCTATACTATTAGTGTACTGTGGTTTTAACTGTGTATTACCTTTCATAAAGTTGTATTCATTTACTTTAAACTCAAATGGATTCAGATCCTGGTATGCCGGACGATCGATGCGGCGGCTATAAGATATTGTCCATTGTTTCATCGGATTTTTATTGAATGTAACAGCAGCACTTGGGAACAGATTGGTATAATTTCTCTTAAATAAAGAATCATAAGGCACCATTACATCATTAACCTGTTTGAAACCTGTTGAAGTACCTTTTGAAATTGTATTTTCAGCTCTTACACCCAACTGGAACATGATTCCTTTTTTCAATTGTTTGTTATAGTTCACATATAAAGCATTTATATTCTCATTATATTCAAACTGGTTACTTTTCAATGTATCTAATACTTTACTTGATGTATAAACATTATAACGTTGAAAATCATTATCTGTATTTACAACGGCACTTTTGAACCCAATACCTAATCTGCCTCCTTTAAAGTTTTGCTCATAATCTGCCTTCAGTGAAATAAGATCAATATCAGTCGGTGCGATCATATTATAAACAGCCCGGCTGATCTCAGTTGTACCATCAGGGTTATAATAAATGTTGGGTTGATATTGGTTTGATCCTATTCTGAAGCTACTATAATCAGCATCAATGTTTAGTTCAGTACCCCCGGTAACTGCATACCGGTAATTTAAATTGGCATTGATATTATCCTGGCTTCTGTCATTTTTATTAGTAGCTTGTAGAATCCTGTTTAATTGACCAGTAGGCTTGTAGGTGAAGAACATCGGACCTGCAGTATTGACATCCACATCACTAATATTTCCACTTACAATTGCGCCTAACGTACTTTTTTTATTTATAAAATAATCAACACCAGTTTTAAAACTATGTGATTTCACGAGAACCCGTATACTATTTCTTTGTTTAAATAATGTGTCAAACTGTTCCCTATCGGAATTCATGATCATAAGGTTTTTAACATCATTATAATTATAGCTGCCAAATATATTTACATTCTTATCTCTGTGATTCAAGTTTATGCCTCCATTATATTTAGGATAAACACCTTGAACGTAACCCAGATTAACAGATCCATTGGTACCAAAAGTTTTATTCTTTTTTAGTTTGATATTAATGATACCTGCATTACCTGCTGCTTCATATTTTGCAGAAGGATTAGTGATAATTTCGATTGACTCTATCTGTGAAGACTGTGTGCTTTTCAAAAAGTTAGACAGATCAGTACCTGATAAAGGTGAAGGTTTTCCATCTATAAATACCTGCACACCATTTTTACCGGCGAGGCTTATATTATCATCCTTATCAACCATTACACCCGGGCTCTTTCTCAATAACTCCAACGCATCATTACCAACTGCATTGATGGTTCCTTCTACGTTCAGAATCATCTTATCAGCCTTCACTTCAATAATTGGCTTTTTGGTGGTAACAACTACCCCTGCTAATTCGCCGGTTGGTTTGGAAATAGTTAACTCCGGCACAGTAATATTGGAGCCGGAAACCTCAAAAACATCAGAATAGGCAGGAACATACCCAACAAATGTTGTATTTATCAAATATTTACCTGGTTTTACAGTAGCAAATGTATAAACACCGCTATTTCCTGTTGCCACCAGCTTAACCAATGACGAATCACTTGCTTTTAATAAGGAGACAGTGGCTTTTTCCAGCCCTTTCCCTTTTTCATCCTTTATAGTACCTGAAATTTGCTGCGCCTGCACAGTAGCAGCCATAAGGAATAGAACACTAAAAATCGTAACTAACTTTCTCATTTTCAATTCACTTTTTAATTAGACTGCAAAGATATCACAGTGTCATAGTATTGTAAAAGTGATTACCGACAAGTGGTATAAAATATACCTTGAACGGCATGAAAATTTCGGTAAAATGCAATTGCATTTTTTTACGGCAAACTGGTACTTTTTGAGTCGATTTTCTTTATCATCTATTTCCCTTAGGTTTGCAAGCAAAACGAATATTTATGAATTTTCCTGCCAATTTACGTTACACAAAAGACCATGAGTGGGTAAGTCTTGATGGAGATATTGCTACGATCGGAATCACAGAATTTGCGCAAGGCGAATTAGGTGATATCGTTTATGTAGAAGTTGATACAATTGGTAAATCATTAGAAGCCGGAGATGTTTTTGGAACAGTAGAAGCTGTAAAAACAGTTTCAGATCTTTTTTTACCGGTTAGCGGAACAGTTACAGAATTGAATGCTGCCCTTGCCGGTGCTCCCGAACTGGTAAATACTGATCCCTATGGCGAAGGATGGATGGTAAAAATGAAAGTAAACAGTACTGCTGATGTTGAAGCTTTAATGGACGCAGCTGGTTATGAGGCAGTTGTTGCATAAATCTGAAAATATCAATCTCCCGTATATTTGAACAAGAAGGTAATGTAAAACGTTAGACATTACATCTTAACCAACTATTTTGATTTCCAAAGCCACATATAGTGAACAGGATCTGGTAACTCAATTACAAGAACGTAATGAGAAAGCTTTCAGTTATTTGTATGACAATTATTCTGGTGCTTTATATGGCATCATCAATTCCATTGTAACAGATAAGGAAATTGCAAACGATGTACTTCAGAATGTTTTTGTTAACATCTGGAAAAAGATCGAATCTTATGATGCATCAAAAGGTAGATTATTTACCTGGATGCTGAATATTGCAAGGAATGCATCAATCGATGAAATCAGATCAAAAGGTTTCAGGCATTCTCAGCAAAACCAATCGTTGAACGAGAACGTAGATGTTTCAGGGGCTTCAACAGAAGCAACAATTGAAGATGTAGGACTTAAGAAAGTATTGTCAAATTTGAAGAGTGAATGGAGGATTTTAGTTGACATGTCATACTTCCAGGGTTTTACACATGAAGAAATTTCGAAAATATTGAATATACCTTTGGGCACTGTAAAAACCAGGATCCGAAGTGCATTATCACAGTTAAGAACAATGATACAAACATAAAGTGAACGTACAGGAATACATATCAAGTGGAAATATAGAAAGCTATGTTCTCGGTCTTGCTTCCGAAGAGGAAAGAAAAGAGTTTGAGAATATGTGCAGCCAATATCCCGAAGTTTTAAATGCGAGGAACGCCTTTGAATTAGCTTTGGAAAAATCGGCCATTGAAAATGCTATAACTCCGGCAACAGATATAAAAAACAAGATCTTATTGGAAATCAGTTCTACCGCCAAGGTAATTCCATTATCGGAAGCTCCGGTAAAATCGATCAATTGGTTTAAATATGCTGCCGCCGCTTGTGTAGTATTGTTAGCAGGAAGTTTATACTGGAATATTTCGTTGATGAATAAGAACCAAACACTTCAAAATGACTATCAAAGCAGTGTAGCCAAACTGAGTGAAATGGAAAAGGATTTCGAAATCCTTCAGCAAAACCCAAATGTAAAGATGGCATCAATGAAAGGCCTTGAGACTTCGCCACAGGCATTTGCCACTGTATACTGGGACACCACTTCACATGATGTTTATCTCTTAATGAATAATCTTCCTAAACCAGCTTCTGATAAGCAATACCAGATCTGGGCATTGCTGGACGGAAAGCCCATTGATGTTGGCCTTATTGATAATGAGTATTTCATTAAACAAAATCGTCTCCTGGTAAAAGCAAAGAATGTTCAAAATGCACAGGGATTTGCAATTACACTGGAAAAGAAAGGCGGCAACCCTACTCCACAAGGAACAATGATCGTTTTAGGTAATCTTTGATCTAAACTTTTTTAATTTATAAAAACCGGTATGGTTTTTTTGCCGTATATATAAAACCAACCAGATTTATAGTGGTTTTGGTTCTATAGTTGGTTAATTATTGGGGCTTCTTTTTAGTAGCCCCATTTTTATTATATGATCTGCTAGCATTAATATTGCTAAAACTTTCATTTGAAGAATCCAAAATATTCACTGATCCCCGCCATAGCCTGGCTTATCATTTCAACAATACTTTTAACGCTTCCCGGTTCAACCTTTCCTAAAGAAGATTGGTTGAGCAAAATATGGTTTGATAAATGGGTTCATATTGGTCTTTTTGGCTTAATGGTATTTTTATGGTGCTGGGCCTTCATAAAAATCAATAAAAAAGATCTCAAGAATATCTTTCTGACAATAGCTATCATTTTTCTTTTTTACGGAATCGCTATGGAATTTGTACAGAAATATTTTATTGCGAACAGATCATTTGACGTTGGAGATATCATTGCAGATGCGATAGGTTGTGTAGCCGGCTATTTTTATTGTGTAAGAAGGTATATAAAAAAATAGACCCCTGTAGAAACAGGGGTCGCAACCAAAACTAACTGCTTATGAGAAAATTGACTGTCTTTATAATGAGTTTAAAATTTCTTTGTTGATATATATAACGTAAAGTTACCGCCAATAGTATAAAATTTGCTGTTAATGAAAGTTTAAAAAGTAGTTAATTCGTTGATCTACTTTATTACTGCTAGTATTTTTTCTTTCTCATCATCATAACTCTATGAGGGCCAATAACAGCATATTAAAAAGAATAACAAATATTAATTGCTTTTAGTTTTCAATTCCTCCAAAAAAATAAAATCACTGACATTAACATGACAAAGAACTATCTAATATTTAGACGTAAACACTTATAATAACTTTCGAAATTTCGTGCCAGAAATTGCACTCTGGTTATCGAATTAATAAATTTATCTGATGGGATATATAACTCTCTTTTAATCAATACCAATTAATTCATAAAACCTTTGATAAGATCCATTAGCCCTCCACCTGAATTAGCCTGTTGCCCCTGGTTTTTCTGTGCACCATGCGTAACCTTGCTGATTATATCACCAATATCAAATCCGCCCCCATTACCACCGGCATTTCCTCCACCAGTAAATTGATTAAGAAGACCCTGAAAATCAAACCCATTTGACTGAGATTCTGCTGTAGCCACATTGCCACCTGTTAATGATCCGATCAGGTCATTAAAATCGAAAGCATCGTACTTTGGATCATTGCTCTTTGTATTACTGATAAGTCCATTTAAAACATTAGGAATAAGATTGCTAGAAACATTACTGGCAGAAGATGGAGCCATTTTATATTTACTCACTAATTTATTAGTGAAGTAGCCAATCATCATAGTAACGATCGGATTTTTCAATAACCCGCCAATTCCTCCACTTGCATTATTGTTACCGGCATTGCCGCCTCCTTTAAAAAGATCCAGAATACTCTCAAAACCTCCGCCTGCCATCATATTTTGAAAACCGCTTCCTATCGTTTTGGTGGCGTCAGCAATTACTTCTTCGTTTTGTTCATTTGGGATTTCCGGATTATCGATCACAGTATCTTTTCCGAATTCTTTTACAAGATTAAATAGTTGATCTAACATAAAAATAGTTTTGTACAAACCTGTTGCATGGGCTTGAAAAATGAATAAATAATTAATCTTTTTAAAGTTAATTTTTTCAACTTTAATTAGAAGGATCTTTTTTATGAAATCCGGAAAATAACTTAAAAAATTACTGATTTTGCTTTGTTAACTTCTCTGAATTCTCAGCAAACTGTAAAGCATCGATCAATTCACCTATTTCGCCATTGAGAACGGCATCCAGATTATATAAGGTTAATCCAATTCTGTGATCAGTTACTCTGCCTTGCGGAAAATTATATGTTCTGATTTTTGCACTACGATCGCCGGTGCTAACCAGGCTTTTCCTGTGTCGTGAAATTTCTTCTTCATGTTTCCTCACTTTTTCTTCGAACAACTTGGTACGAAGCATAGTCATTGCTTTTTCCCTGTTTCCTAACTGAGACCTTTCAGTTTGACAAACTACTACCACACCTGTGGGAATATGCGTCAATAAAACTTTTGATTCTACTTTGTTTACATTCTGGCCACCGGCACCTCCACTTCTCGCTGTTTCCATTTTTACATCAGCAGGATTTAGTTCAAAATCCACCTCTTCCGCTTCGGGCATTACAGCAACAGTAGCGGCAGAAGTATGTACCCTGCCAGAAGTTTCTGTATCAGGAACCCGTTGTACACGATGTACACCACTTTCAAATTTCAAAGTTCCATATACATCATCACCGGTTACTTCCAACTGTACTTCTTTAAAGCCACCTACAGTTCCTTCATTTTCACTCAAGATCGCCGTTTTCCACCCCCTGCGTTCACAATATCTTGTATACATTCTTAACAGATCACCAGCAAATAAACTGGCTTCATCGCCACCGGTTCCTGCTCTTATTTCAAGTATTGCATTCTTTTCATCTTGTGGATCTTTGGGAATCAATAATTGACGAATGAAATTTTCCTTTTCTTCTTTCTTTTCTTCCAACTCGGGAACTTCAATTTTGGCAAGCTCCCTCATTTCTTCATCATCACCGTTCAAAGCTTCATTGTAAAATTCCAGATCATCCAAGATCTTTTTATACTCATTATAAGCTAAAACTATTTTCTCCAGGCTCCTGTACTCTTTACTGGTTTCAACATATTTCTTATTGTTACCAACAATTTCAGGATTGGTCAATGCTACACCTAATTGCTCAAATCTTGCTTTTATTGCTTCTAATCTCTCTAACATAGTATTTATCTCAAATGAGAATGTTCAAATAAGTTGGCAAAATTAATGATTTGGAAGTTGGGATATGAAATTTGAAATTTGTTTTAATGGGTTTTCAAAAATTCAAAGCAGACAGGCTTTTTGACGGATACAAATTCTTAAAGGAAGAACAGGTTCTTATAACAAATGAAACGGGAACAATTCAGGATATTGTGGTATTTGAAGATGCCGGGGATGATGTTCAACATCATACAGGTATTATAACTCCCGGTTTGATCAATTGTCATTGCCACCTGGAATTAAGCCATTTAAAAAATGTAATTCCTCCGCACACCGGATTAATTGATTTTTTATGCTCTGTTGTAACAAAAAGAAACTTTTCCCCTGTAATAATTCAAGAAGAAATTATTAAAGCAGAAAAAGAAATGTATGAAAACGGCATTGTTGCTGTTGGCGATATTGGGAACACTGCTGACACATTAGATGTGAAGATCAATAGTAAGATCTGGTGGCAAAACTTTGTTGAAGTATTAAGCTTTACTGATGAAAAAGCTGCTGATAATTTTGATCATTATAAAAAAATTGCAGCACAGATAGAAACCGGATTATCTACAACTTCATCAGGACACCGTACATCAATTGTCCCGCATGCACCATATACCATAAGCCCAACTACTTTTAAATTTATAAATGAAGCAACGGCGAATAAAGTTATTTCAATTCATAACCAGGAGCATCCGGCAGAAGATGAGTTGTATAAAACAGGAACAGGGGATTACTTAAGATTTTTTAAAATATTTGGATTAGACAGTTCTCCATTTCCTGTTACCGGCAAAAGCAGTATACGGTCAGTTTTACCCTATTTCAATAAAGGACAAACCATTTTTTTGATTCACAATACATTCATGTCAGAGGAAGATATATTATGGGCAAATGAATTTGCTGCTGAAAATGGTTTAAAACTGGTTTATTGTATTTGCATCAATGCCAATCTTTATATTGAAAATAAAGTTCCACCGATCGATCTTTTTATAAAACATAATTGTGCAATAGTGCTTGGTACCGATAGCTATAGTAGTAACTGGCAATTAAGCATAGTAAAAGAAATAGAAGCAATTCAAAAATACTTTCCTCATATTTCTATTGAAACTGTTTTGAAATGGGCAACTAGAAATGGAGCCAATGCATTAGCAATAAATGATAGGTTTGGAAATTTTGAAAATGGGAAAAGCCCAGGTGTTGTTTTAATTCAGGATGATCTTTCTACTTCAAAAAGATTAGCTTAATATTTCCCGTAATACGGGTAAGCTTTTCAATAAACCAAAATCATGAATATGCAAGCGATAGTAGTTTTCATATGCTGACAAAAGAATTCTTCTGAAATCATGATTAAGTTTAATTGACGTTAATTCATCGGGTTGCATAGTTTTTAAAAACTGAGATGTGACTTGTGCTTGTTTCCCATCTAAAAAATGTGGATGATGTGGTTGTTCTGCAACAAAGCTTCCTTCCTGCAGATCAAGAAAGATATTTCTTTCATTGAAGTTATCGTCGATCCTGAAACCAAAAAAGTAAGTAAGATGTAATGCAAAAAATAAAGGCAGGTTGGCCACTACTGCATTATCAGACTCATCGAGCTTTAAAAAAACATCTTCAACAAATTCAAATAACTCATTATTCCCTTCTGGTTCTTTCAAGCATTTAGTTAATAACTCGATCATAAATAATGAAACTGCATTTTTAGGCACATCAGAAAAAATGTTATGATAAAGAAAACTCCATTTGAATTCTTTGATCCTGTTAAGATGCTTTAATTCATTATGGTAAACCACCAGATCCAATATTGCTGCCGGCTGAAAAAGGCTTGCCTTTCCAACACTTTTTTTTGAAGAAGTTCTAACCCCATTTACGATATATGATTGCACTCCAAACACTTCGGTAAACATGGAAACGATAATACTCGTTTCTCCATATTTCACTGTTTTCAAAACAATGCCTTTTGTTTTATGAAGTTTGTCTGCCACTACTTTTTGTTAGAAAAATTTCAACTCATTAATCAAAAATCGATGGTTATAGTGCGGTTTACAAAGATGCAAGTTCTGAATTCCATCTGATTATGGAACAAAATGTGTGCTTTTACTAATTTAAATGTAATGGCCTGTTTGACTTGATTTTTGCCTTTCTTTGCGTTTTTAATATACTTTTATCTGCTTATGTGGCAACGACTCGGACAGTTTATTTTAAAATACAGGATTCCATTATTAGTACTTCTTATCGGCACTACCGTTTTTATGGGAATTCATGCCAGCCGAGTGCAGTTAAGCTATGATTTCGCAAGGGCAATACCTATTAATAATCCAAAATATAAAGCTTACCAGGCTTTTCGTGAAAAATTTGGAGAAGATGGTAACCTGCTCGTAATCGGTATTCAAACTGATAAATTATTCGAGGCAAAAACTTTTAATGCCTATGCAGCTTTACAACGTAATTTAAAAAAAGTTAGTGCAGTAGATGATATCATCAGTGTTCCTTCTGCAGTCAACCTTATTAAAAATCCGGAAACTGAAAAACTTAAAGCCGATACCATTTTTCTGAACAGAGAATTAACGCAAATAGAAATCGATTCTGCATCATCACTTTTTCTTTCATTACCTTTTTATAGAAATCTATTATACAATCCTGCTACTAATGCCTGGTTGATGGGTGTCCGTATCAATAAAGACATCATGGCATCGAAAGATAGAATTGGAATCGTACATGCTATTTCAGATATGGTTGATGAATTTGGAAAAGAAAATAATCTCACAGTTTATAAAAGTGGTTTACCGCACATTCGCACAGAATTAACCGTTCGGATAACGAAAGAAATGCGGTTCTTTATTTTGGCATCCCTATTACTTTCAGCTATAATTCTGTTGATCTTTTTCCGATCCCTCAGCGCTATGTTATTATCACTAACTGTTGTTGCGATTGGAGTGATCTGGAGTTTTGCCACCATTGAAATGTTTGGTTTCAAGATCAGCGTTCTGAATGCATTGATTCCACCATTAATTGTTGTGATCGGAATTCCTAATTGCATTTACTTCCTTAATAAGTTTCATACTTCGTTCAATGAAACAGGTGACAAGAAAAAATCGCTGGTGATGATGGTTGACAAAATGGGTATTGTAACGCTGTTTTGTAATCTTGCTGCTGCAATAGGATTTGCTGTATTCGCTTTAACTCAAAGTCAGATATTAAAAGAATTTGGAATAGTTTCTGGTATAAACATTTTTGCATTATTCTTTATCTCTTTGATTTTTATTCCGGCAGTGCTTAGTTTTTTACCTGCACCTAAAAGCCGCCACACCCGTTATCTTCAAAATCCAAGACTAAACAGATGGCTGGACCGGTTGGAAAATTGGTCATTAAATCATCGAAAACTGATCTATGGTGTTACAATTGGAATTGTAGCCTTTTCCATTGCAGGTATTTTTCAACTTAAATCGTTGGGTTACATTGTAGATGATCTGCCAAAGTCTGATAAATTATATACCGACCTACGCTTTTTTGAATCCAATTTTAAAGGTGTAATGCCACTAGAAATAGTGGTTGATACGAAAGAAAAGAGAGGTGTGTCAAGAAATTTCAAAAACCTGGTCAAGATAGATTCACTTTCACAATACCTGGCTACAATTCCAGATATAGCGAGGCCATTAAGTATTACTGATGGTTTGAAGTTTGCCAAACAGGCATTTTTTGATGGAGACAGTAACAGCTACTCCATGCCATCAGAATTTGATCTGCCGGCACTTTCGCAATACCTGAATTTCAGAGGAGAGCCTGGTGAAACTAAAAACTCTTTTGCCAAACTGGTCAACACCTTTATGGACAGTACCAAACAGCAGGCCCGTATAAGTGTAAGTATGGCCGATGTTGGAAGTAAAAGACTTCCGCATATTATTGATAGCATTTCTGCAAGAGCAGAAAATCTATTTAATTATGATAGTATTGACGCTTTGTCTGCTGACCCCGATACAAAACTTGCTCATAAAGATGATTCGTTATGGGGCAAAAGAAAATATGACATTCAATTAACTGGCACCAGTGTTACTTTTTTAGAAGGAAGCCGCTATATTATCAACGGATTAAAAGACAGTATATTCTGGGCATTTATTCTGATCGCTTTTTGCATGCTTTACCTATTCAAATCTGCACGGATATTATTGATTTCCCTTATTCCAAATGTAATTCCTTTACTTATAACTGCCGGACTAATGGGATGGCTGCAAATACCATTAAAACCTTCCACCGTATTGGTATTCAGTGTAGCACTCGGAATCGCAATTGATATTACCATTCGATTTCTGGTAAATTATAAACAGGAGTTACCATTACATAATTACAATATCAGGAAAACAGTGGTAGAAACAATACATCATACCGGTATCAGCATCATTTATACGTCACTTGTTTTAATAGCTGGTTTTGTAATTTTTTGCTTTAGCGGATTTGATGGTACTAAAGCCCTTGGTTGGCTTACATCCCTTACCCTTGTTACCGCTACTTTTACTAACCTCGTTTTATTACCTGCTTTGTTAATTACACTTGGATCCAGAAAAGTAACCCCAGCTAAAAAAACCATGCAGCAAAATTAAAAAAGACTTTGTCTAAATATTTTTGGCGATATGGCGGACTGGAGATATATTCGCTATCGCATTAAATATAAGGTTTAGTTTATATACGTTTATTTGACATTCGTATTTCAAAATAACTCGGACTCCATACTATTTGGGGTTCGTTTTTTTTGTTTGAGGGTATTTTAAGAATTGCAGATTATTTATTGATTTTAGAAAAAGGCATTAGTAATTATACGTTTATTTGACATTCGTACTTCATAATAATTCGAACTCCATACTATTTGGGGTTCGTTTTTTTTGTTTGGGGAAATGGTAAGCAGCAGATATTATATTGACTAGAGAAAAAGACATTATAAGTTAGACATTTATTTGACATTCGTATTTCAAAATAACTCGGACTCCATACTATTTGGGGTTCGTTTTTTTTATTACATACTAAAACAAAACACACATGAGAAAACTGTTTTTACTCCTAATGGGATTTGTGTTGTATGCCCAAGTGGCATTGGCACAAAGAACAATCAACGGTACAGTTACCGATGAAAGTGGTAGCCCATTACCAAATGTATCGGTTGTTGTCAGAGGTACAACTACCGGCACAATTACTAATGAAGAAGGCAAGTATACTTTAACCTTGCCAGCTAATGCAAAAGCTTTAGTCTTTTCTACAATTAATAAAAGCCCCGTTGAAAGATCAATCGGAACAGGATCAACAATTGATGCTATATTAAAAGATGAAGACAAGTCATTACAAGAAGTAGTGGTTACAGGTTATGGAACACAAAAGAAAAAGGATTTAACAAGCAATATTGCTACTGTAAAAGGTTCGGCTATTGCAAATAAACCCGTACAGAGTTTCGAACAAGCTTTAGCCGGAAGAGCAGCCGGTGTTCAGATCACCGTACCAAATGGTGTATTAAACACACCTCCGGTATTCAGGATCAGAGGAACAAATTCTATTTCACTCAGTTCACAACCATTAATCGTTGTTGATGGTGTGCCATCTCCAACAGGTGATTATAGTTCTACATCTGCAGCTGGAAACGCTTTATCAAGTATAAATCCAAATGATATTGAAAGTATTGATATCGCAAAAGATGCTGCTGCTACTGCTATTTACGGAAGTCGTGCTGCTAATGGTGTAGTTTTTGTAACTACAAAAAAGGGTAAAGCAGGAAAAGCAAAAGTAAATTACAATGGTTCTCTAAGCTGGACCAATGTTTTCGGTGTACCAGAAGTATTAAATGCACAGCAATACACAGATTATAAAAATATGGCTGCCAGTAATAATCCAAGTGTAAATACCACCAATCCGTCAGGGTCTGGTTATACAAAATTTGCAACAGCTACAGATGCCAATGGCAATTTAATTGACACCCGCTGGGCGGATGTTGTTTATCGCCAGGGTTTTTCTAATGATCATAACTTGAATGTATCAGGTGGCAGCGATAATACCACTTATTATTTTTCTGTTGGATATTCTGATCAGGAAGGTATTTTGAAAAAAAACGATTTTACCCGTAAGAATATTCTTTTTAATGTAGATAGCAGAATCAATAAAATACTTACAATAGGGGGGAAAATTTCTTACTCAAATGAATTGAACATGCAGGCAAATGGATCAGGGTCTCTTGCCGGAGAAGCCTTTGCAACAAATGGTGCAGGTAGAATAGCTGTTGTAAATGCACCAAATATCGGGGTATATAAAAATGATGGAACTTATAATATAGAAAATCCAACAGCAAATGTTGCTGGGCGAATGAATAATTCAGTTGTTGTTGCATTTTATAATCCACAGGTGCAATTGGATTTAAACCGTTCCAATAGTGAAACTAACCATATACAATCAAATGCATATATACAGCTTAAGCCCACTAGTTGGATGACACTTAAATCAATTTATGGTATTGATTACCTCTATGTAGATAATGATATTTTTCAAAACCCTTTACATGGTGATGGTTTTACTGCAAACGGACTTGCTACAAGTACCTACGGTAAATATAAAAGATGGACATGGACAAATACTGCTCAGTTTGATTACACATTTAATTCAAAACATAATGTATCAGCTTTGATTGGAAATGAACAAGACAGAAGAACTAGTCTTGGTTTTGGCTTGAACAGACAAAATCTTTCAGATCCAGCTTTCAATGTAATTCAAGCAGGGTTTGTTACACCCAATACTTCTGGCTTAGGTTTTGGAGAGAATTATCTGTTATCATCTCTTGGTCGTGTTAGCTATGATTTTAATAAGAAATACTATTTCGGTGCAACTATCAGAAGTGATGAGTATTCAGCTTTTGCCGACAAGCGTCAAATATTCTGGGGTGCTTCAGCTGGTTGGGAAGTATCGAAAGAAGGTTTCTGGGAAACATCAGGAATAAGTAATGTAATTAACAACTTTAAGCTTCGCGGCAGTTATGGAACTGTAGGTAATACAAACGGAATTGGAGATTATCCTATCTATTCTACATATAGCGGTTCGGGCTTGTATGGAGGACTCCCAACGTTGTTATTTAATTTTGCAGGAAATCCAAATTTACAATGGGAAACAAGTAGTAAAATAGATGTTGGTGCTAACTTCAGCATGTTTAAAGACAGATTGCAGGTAGAAGTTACCAGGTACTATAATGATATTAAAGACCTGATATTGAATGTACCTCAAGCTCCTTCAACAGGTGTTCCAAATTCAATCCCTTCAAACGTAGGATCTATGTATAATAAGGGTTGGGAATTTACTTTATCAGGGACTGTGTTTAATGGTAAAAATTTAACCTGGACATCTTCATTAAATGTTACTACCAATAAAAATGAAGTAACTGCTCTTGCACCAGGACTTACTGAAGTATTAACTGCAACATCACTTGAAACAGTAAGCAGAACTGCAGTTGGCTACCCAATTGGTTCATTATACCTGGTTCGAAATGGAGGTGTTGATCCCGCTTCTGGTAGAAGAATTTTATTGAATAAAGCAGGTCAGCCGGTTTTATACCAGTTCTATGTACCTGCCGGCCAGTTTCAATGGTCAAACCCTGATGGCACACAATATAAAGAAAATGGTGTAGCTGTAGGTGTTACGCAAGCAAAAGATGGAGTTATGTACGGAAATACTAACCCTAAAGTTTATGGTGGATGGGATAATACTTTCAAAGTTAAAAACTTTGATATAAACGTCCTGCTAACATATCAGCTTGGATTCTATGTTTATTATGGCTCTAATGCCGGACTTCATGATCAACGCTTCTGGAATAATCATATTGATGTATTAACAGCCTGGAGCAAACCTGGTGATGTAACAACAGTTCCTAGACCGGTTTATGGCGATAATGTTTCAAATGGTTCTGCATTGCCAATGTCTTACAATGCTTTCAAAGGTGATTTTATGAAAGTGAAAAATGTAACTCTTGCTTATAACGTACCAAGTAATTTACTCACTAAGGCAAAAATTGCTTCAGCAAGATTATATGTAAGCGGTCAGAACCTGGCAATAATTACTAAATATCCGGGGCCTGATCCCGAAGTTTCTTCTAACGGTACTTCTAACTCAAGTCAGGGTATTGACAGAAATACTATTGCTAACGGACGTACAATTGTTGTAGGCCTTAACATTGGCTTTTAATTAAACTACAAATTTGAAAAAATGAAAAAACAAGTAAAACATATACTCATTGTGAGTTTAGGAATGATGATATTTTCTTCCTGTAAAAAAGAATTATTATCCCCTATACCCCAAACATCAGTATCTGATGCCACTGCATTTGATACCCCGGCAAGGATTGCCAACCAGGTAAATTCGATGTACCAGGCATTTAAAAGCGGTTCACTTTTCGGTGGCAGAGCTCAAATTGCCGGTGATATTATTGGTGAAGATTTCCTGAATGAGCTAACAAATGGTGTTACAGGTGTCGATGTATGGACGCTAAATGCTACAGGAACGTCCGCAAATTTTATAAAAAATATGTGGTCACAAGCATATTATACAATAAATATCTGCAATCTGTTCATAGATGGAATGAATGCAAAAGGAACATCTGTTATTGGTGCTACGCTTGGTAACAATTATATAGGGGAAGCAAGACTAATCAGAGCTATTACATATCTGAAATTGCTTGAACACTATGCAAGGCCTTTTGCAGATGGTAACGGAAGTAAACCAGGATTACCACTACGTTTAACTGGCATCAAGGAATCAGGATCTTCTGCACTGGTAAGAAGTACAGTTGCTGAAGTGTATGCTCAGATTCTTACTGATCTGAATTTTGCTGAAACTAATCTGCCTGCGAATTATACTTCAGCAATTCTTAATACCACCCGGGCTCATCGAAACACTGCTATTGCATTTAAAGTAAGAACTTACCTTGCTATGCAGAACTATGCATCTGTAGTAACCGAAGCAACTAAAATGGTACCGCAATCAACGGCTCCTTTTAGTGCAACATCCGGAGTAGCAAATGCCTTACAAGCTAATATTGTCAATGTTTTCAGAACACCTTACACAAC
The DNA here is from genome assembly GCA_024643645.1 of Chitinophagaceae bacterium. Taxonomy (GTDB): domain Bacteria; phylum Bacteroidota; class Bacteroidia; order Chitinophagales; family Chitinophagaceae; genus JJ008. The sequence goes on from JAHEMN010000009.1 coordinate 19,345, forward strand.
TTCTGAGTCGATATTTTCAATGCCAATGACTTCCACAGCAGGTGATAACCCCGGAACTCAAAACCAATTGGGTTATTACTTTGCAAAGTCTACTGGTAATGGAGAATATTCTCTGAATCCAAGTGGCATTTACGGCAATGCAGGTTGGACAGCAACTGATGCAAGAAGAAATTTTAATGCAACGGTTTCTGGTAAACCATATCTGAATCTAAAATACAATGGGCCGAATCCATATACAGATTTTGCCCCTATAATGAGATACTCAGAAGTATTATTAAGTCTTGCAGAAGGTTTAGCAAGAACTAATACAGGAGTTAATGCAAAAGCTTTGGCCTTATTGAATGCCGTTCGTCAAAGATCTGATGTCACTACAATCTTAGCACCTGTGACTCAAACAGATCTGATAAATGCTATTTTATTAGAAAGAAGAATAGAGTTTTTAGGAGAAGGAAGACGGAACTTTGATTTGATGCGTTTATTACAAACAATACCTGCAAAAGGTACTATTTCGGCAAAAGCTTCTACTGAGGCAGGATATATCTGGCCGATTTCCGCTGATGAAATGTCTTTAAATCCTTTAATGACAGATAATTAATTGATGACTCTTAATTAATAAAAAAAGCCCTTCATCTTGAAGGGCTTTTTTTAAATATTCACTAATAATTCAAAAAGGAAATTAGCTTTTAAAGGATCACTTAAAATTATTTCTATAAGTAATTAATTAAATTTCCAGCCTAAACCAACCGTTGCTAGCTTGTCTTCATTGGATATGCCATATCCAATTGATAATAAAATCCTCCGTAATGGTGAAAACCAAATTCCTCCTCCATAACCACTCAATGATTTGCTTTGATTATCATTCTTTACCCATACCCTTCCTATATCATAAAAGCCATATACTCCCATAGATCCCGGGAAAAGATAAGTTCTGAAATCAGCAAGTTTTAAACGAAGCTCCGTTTGGTTATATAATTTACTTCTTCCAGCAAACCTGTTACGGCGGAATCCACGAAGATTTTCTTCATTACCCAGATATTGTGCCTGATAAAATTCAAATCCTTTGCCTGCATTTATACCACCTCCAGAACGATTAGCCAATGTTAACCGATTCTCGACAATGTTGATATGAAAAGTAAAATCAGAATTAAATTGAGTAACGTTATACGGTGTACTACCGGTACCAGACAAATGACGAACCTTAGTAACCCAGTGAATTCCTTTTTGAGGTACCACTTTATTATCTCTTGCATCTAATTCAAGTATCACAATACCACCAAAATACATTTGCGTTTTATATAAAGTTGAAGGATCAAGACCATTCATTGCTGTATTTGTAATAAAACGTTTGCTATTCAAATTATCTGATGAGTCCAGTTCAAACCGCTGAAAAGTGGGACCAAATGAAACAGTGAATTTTTTATTGAACCTCTCTCTGATCATCAAAGATGCATCCGCAAGATTATACCTTGCACGGTAATACCTGAATTTTCCATCACTGGTTTTATCATAAATAGAATTAACGCCAAAGCCAAAGAAATTGGTAGTATTATTAGGTGCTTTAATATCTATATCAGTAACAATATCTGCATTTTTGCCCAATACACTTATAAATTCGTTGGCATATCTGAAATTCCAGGCACTTGTAGATAGTGCATGACTGGCATAAAATGTATGTGAGTGCTTGTAAGGATCCTTTCTGAAACCGTGAGCTATTATCCTGTAAGTCAATCCGAGAAATACACCGTCATCTGGATTAAATCCAAATGCAAGACCTGGTGCAGCTTTGTCGTAATTATAAGAAATTCTTTCAAATTTATTTACATCACTATCATTGGAAATCAAGTTTTTAAACTTTCCATTCAATTTATTTTCGCCATTGTCTTTATCATATACATATGCACTTCCTTTACCTTTTGCTTTTTTCTCAAAAACATCAGCACCGCCCCCACCAATCATTCTGACTTTTATTTTATCATTTGTTCCATTAATAATAAACTTATCATTGCCATCGAACCCAAATAATCTGATCTCTTTGGTTTCTTTTCCATTAAAAAGTCTATCATACATTTTTTGATCTTTTTGTCCATCTTTTCCAACTTTAAATACCTGTACTAATGCAGATCCGTCTTCATTACGGGTAATCTCAAATTGCTCGTTTTTATCACTTGCAGTAACTGTAACTATTTCGGCCAGAAATCTATAATATTCCATTACATCATTTGCCAAATAATTACGTCGTTCTTTCAAAATATCTATAATTCGTTGATTATGGGGTAAAGTTTTTATTTCCGCCGGTTGCATAGCTAGAGCTTTTTCTATAACCTGATCCGTCATTTTTGGAATAAACTCATCAACGGCCTTTTTCCAATCTGCTTCTGTTAAGCCATTTAAAAAGAATCGGTCCAGATTTCTTGCTGCAAAATTAAATCTGTTTATATTATGAGCTTTTGCTTTAAAGCCTTCCAATTGCGGAACAAATGCTTTTCTCCTGGCTATGCCAGGTATTAAACCCTGATTAATATAAAAAGCCTGGTCCCTGTCTTTTGGAATGGGGAAATATGTTTTACCGCCATTGCTATTATCATTTGCACCCCATGTCCATTGATCTTCATGCCGATCAAGATCCATCACATACATATCCAATATTCTGGCAGTTAACAATGCTTTTTGATCAACAGTATTATCATTATCCTTTTCCAACTTGTCAGCAACTTCATCAGTGTCATAACCCTTCGTCACATTATCAGGTAACCTTTCTTCAAATGTTGCCAGCATATTTCCAAATTCCTGCCGAAACTCACCTAGTGCAGGATCATCTGGTACATAAATAAGTTTTACTTTACCATAAGGCACACCTGCAGCATCTGCTAATGGTTGCATCGATAAACTTGCATAGGGATAGGATGCTGAAACGCCATCTGAAACAAGATCAGCAGCTGCTTCACTCATCAGATCTCCTGGTAAGGTTTTGTCGGTTATAAATTTTTGAATTGACCTGATCGAATATTGTCTACCACTTGCATCTTGCACCCGAAGTGATTTTGTTTGTTTACCACCACCCTTTCTCAAGGGTCTTAAGCCGTCTAATTTTAGAACAGGTACTGTTATCGGCGTATTCCACTCCGTACGATAATTGGCTCCCATCCAAAATAATCTTCCCCCACTGGTACTAAAATGTGATCCAGGGGCAGTTGCAAAGTCTTTATTTTGCTGCGCATTGGATGGAAAAACTGAAATAATTACGCATAAAATAATTAATAAAAGCAGTCTCATGGTTGCAGGTTTAGTTTTTTAATGAAGAACAGTTAATCTATACTGATTTGAAAAGATACGATATTTTAAAAAAAGCCCAAAATCAAAGAATAAATAATGAAAATTTACGTTGCGATTATATTAAATCACATTACAGTGTACACTAATTTCCTTTATTCAATTTGAAATTAATCAACTACTTTTAAATACTCTGAAAAAAGCAACATCTATATTTCTCCTGCTATATTATTCGTTTGGTGTATTATGTCTGCCTATGGGTGATTTTTCCAAAATGGGAAAATTAGCTGATATGTATGCCCATTGCAAAACGGAGGATCCTGATATTACACCAGTCGATTTTGTATTTGAACATTTATTAAATCTGGAAAGCCTTATACATAGTTTTGAAAAACAAGACAATAAAGAAAAAGAGTTTCCTCACCATCCGGTTCGTGTTAATACAAATGTTAATCATGTAGTATTAAATATTACCCATTTTAGTTTTTTTGAAAATAATTCTGTGAACGAGGATAATGAACCTCATTCATCAACTACTAAAAATCCATTTATTCCAACAGGATACTCCACTACCATATTCAGACCTCCAATTATTTAGTTGGCTTATATTCTTATAACCATACTGTAACAGTGTTACTGAATATCAACAAAGTATCAATTCAATTATTCAATATACAGGATTTTAGAATTGTATGGAAATACAATATTATAATTCAATTGTAAAAAAATCAATCATGCAACTTATTAAAAATATAACGACAATAATTCTGGTTATTTCAACAACCATTTCCTTAAGTGCTCAATTAATTACTAAAACAAACTATAAAGCGGATAATATAGATTCTATTTCAATAAAGAACAATAAACCACCTTCAATTCAAAAAGAGAAATTCCCTTTAACGGGAATGATCATCCCCACTGCTATGGTTACATATGGTGTAATAGCATTACATAGCACAAGCCTTCAGAATATAAATGAAGATATTAAACAAAATGTGTGGACCAGCAAACCTCATAAACAACTCCATATGGATACTTACCTGATGTTTGTACCCGGGGCAACTGCTTTTGCACTTGAGGCTTTTGGTGTAAAAGGCAAATACAACCTAAGAGATAAAGCTATGATCTACCTGATGTCAAACATATTTGTTAACGGTACAGTTTATCCTTTAAAGAAAGGTTCGCATTCTATACGTCCTGATGGTTCTAATTTTAATTCATTTCCATCTGGACATACCGCTGAGGCTTTTGCTTCAGCAGAATTTTTACGAAAAGAATATAAAAATGTTTCTATATGGTATGGGGTAGCAGGATATGCTGTTGCTACTGCTACCGGATATCTGAGAATGTATAATAATAAACATTGGTTTAGTGATGTAGTTGCAGGGGCAGGTATTGGTATTGCGTCTACGAAACTTGCATATTGGATATATCCGAAAATACAGCATTGGATATTTAAAGATAAGCCTGTAAATACAGCAATAATGCCTGTATATAACAATGGCTCATTTGGAATTAGTATGATTCATGATTTTAAATAAGTCAATATTTTATCAATATTATAATCGAATAATTAAAACCTGAGAACTTAAACCTTAAAAAGAAAATTTAATTTTCTATAAAGACTGTTATTTAGGGTAAACTTTTTTGTAAATTAGTGGTTTTACAGGTAAGGCAGTGATTAAACATCAGAAAACATCAGATATATCATATCTGTTTTCAAACAACTTGTTAATTAAGCTTTCAGAAATTAATCAACCACCTTTAATCTTTTGCTGAAGCAATGAAAAAATATTTAGTATTGATGTGTTGTTTGATCATGGGCAGTATAATATCAAAAGCTCAGACAGATACAATAGCAAGGAGGATTATTTTAATTGGTGACGCCGGTCAGTTAACCGACGGTAAGCATCCTGTTGTAGATGCTGTAAGAAACTATATACCCCTTGACAAAAAATCCACTGTTTTATTTCTTGGAGATAATCTTTATAAACATGGTCTACCATCAACAGAAGCATCAAATTATGAAGATTCAAGGGTAATCCTGGATTCGCAAATTGCAATCGCAAGGGGAAAAGATGCAAAGGTTTATATGATCCCCGGTAACCATGATTGGCACAATGGAAACCGTGATGGATATGAAGCGATTGTCCGTCAGCAATTTTATGTTGATTTTATAAAGATGGACAGTGTTGATGCTGAATTCTTACCAAAGGAGGGTTGTCCGGGACCTGAAGTAGTAAATATTGGCGATAATATACTTTTATTGATTTATGATAGTCAATGGTGGCTTCATCCACATGAGAAACCAGAAATTGAATCAGACTGTGACTGTAAAACCGAAGATGAACTGGTTTCAAAGATCAGAGATATTGCTACTCAAAATACTGACAAATTCATTATAGTAGCCAGCCATCATCCTTTTAAAAGCAATGGCGTACACGGTGGATTTTTTACTTTCAAACAACACCTGTTTCCTTTTACTGATATAAGAAAAAGCCTATACTTACCGTTACCAGTATTAGGCTCAGTGTATGTAATTGCCAGAAGTGTTTTCGGAGCATCACAAGACCTGAAGCATCCTACATATGCAAATATGATCAAGCGGATAACCGGTGCTATTGAAACCTCACTAGCCCCAAACGTTGTTTTTGTATCAGGTCACGAACATAATTTACAGCATATAAAAGATGAAAATTTTGATTATATAGTAAGTGGTGGTGGTTGTAAGCAAAGCAGAATTTCTAAAAGGAAGAATGGACTCTTTAATTCACCGGAATTTGGTTTTGCTGTGCTGGAAGTTTCAACAAATAAGAATGTTAATCTTTCTTTTTATACTGTAACTGATTCCGTAAGAAAAGAATATTCATCATTTCTATTGAATTATACAAAACCTGTTGTCTTACCAATTGACACTACTCTTACCCCTATTGTATTAGGGAACAAGGAATTAAAATTTGAAGACAGTGTAAGCAAACCAGCAAGTACAACCCTGCCTGTTATACATGGTTTAAAAAAATATTTTACAGGACAAAATTACCGGCCTGAATGGTCAACACCTGTAAAAATGAAAGTACTGAATCTAAAAACAGAAAAAGGAGGATTAAAAATTACAAGCCTTGGTGGTGGTCAACAAACAAGATCATTACGACTGGAAGATGCCTCTGGAAAAGAATGGGTGTTAAGAGGAGTGAATAAGAATATTGGCAAAGCATTGCCCGAAAGCTTTCGTGGTACTGCTGCCGAAGATTTTAGCCCTGAACTAAATTCAGGGGCCCATCCGTATGGAGGACTTATTGTACCTGCCCTTGCAAAACCGCTGGATATTTTAACTGCTTCTCCAGAACTTTTCTTTGTACCAGATGATCCTGCACTGGGTTTATATAGATTATTATTTGCTAATACAGTGTGTATGCTGGAAGAACGGAATGTTTCTGGGGATAAAGAAAAATCCATGTCAACTTCAAAAGCATTATTTGAAAAGATATTAGAAGATAATGATCACCTTGCAGATCAGCCTAAAGTTTTAACTGCGAGATTACTGGATATTTTGATCGGGGATTTTGATCGCCATTTTGATCAGTGGAGATGGGGAACTACTGATCCGGGTAAAGGAAAAATATACTACCCGATTCCAAGGGACAGAGACCAGGCTTTTTTCAATTCAGAAGGCAAAATATTTAAATGGGTTACCAGCAGAACAATGCCTTTTTTAAGAGGTTTTAAAGAAAATTTTCATCAGATAAATTGGTTAGGGTTTACTGCAAAAGATTTTGACAGAATATTTTTGACAGAACTCACTGAAGAAAACTGGAAAAATTCAATAACAGATTTTCAAAATAAAATGACCGACTCGGTTATACGAAATGCTGTTATGAAATTACCCTCTGAAACTTTTGTTATAAATGGAGAAACAATTATTAAGAAACTTATTTCCAGGCGTAATGAAATGAGTAAAGAGGCTTTAAGATATTATAAATTTCTTTCAAAGAAGGTGAATGTCGTTGGCAGTAATCAGAAAGAATATTTTAAAGTAAGTAATTATGGAGAAGGATTACAGGTTAAAGTTTATGAAAAATCAAAAGGTTATGACACCAGCTTTGTGATGTACAATAGAATCTTTGATCCAGCAGTAACAAAAGAAATAAGACTCTTTGGTCTCAACGGTGAAGATGTTTTTGATATAGAAGAAAATGCAAAATCAAGAATAAAGATCAGGATCATTGGAGGAAAAGATAATGATACCTTTAATATCAGAGGACAAGTAAAAAACATCATTTATGATAAACTTTCAGATCTGAATTTTATTCAGAATAAAAGTCATACAAAAAATCGCTTCTCTTTAGATCCACCTTCCAGTGCCAGAAGCATAATGGGCTACCAGTATAATACCATAAAATTTCCGCAAGTATTGTTCAGTTATAATTCTGATGATGGATATATGATAGGTGCGGGATTTGCCAAAAGAACTTATGGATTTAAAAACTTACCATATGCTACTGATCAGCAATTTTCAGCACTATATGCATTGAACCGGAAAGCATTTCAATTGAAATATAAAGGAGAATTTAACCATATTACCAGAAAGTTAGACCTGGTTGTAAAAGGTAATTTTCTTGATCCTGCCTTAAGAAATTTTACAGGTTTTGGTAATAAGACACCAGTGTATGATGGTAATAATTTTGATTTTTATCGCAGCCGTTACCGCTCACTAGAGGTTGAAGCATTATTTCGCAAACGGGTATTTGACAGGCTGCATTTAATGGCTGGCCCTTATTACTATCGCTATTGGAATAAGTATGATGATAATTCAAAAAACATCCTGAGTGATCCAAGGAAAGTCGGGCTTGATTCTGCTGATGTATTCAGTAACAAATCTTATTTAGGCGGAAAATTTGTGATGCAATTTGATAACAGAAATAATACACTTTTCCCTACCCGTGGTATTTTCTGGAATAATGAGTTCACTGTGACTTCAGGAAGTGGATTTGGAAGTAGTAATTTGGTGAAGTACACTTCTGATATGACCATTAATGTGAGTTTTAAAGCTCCTGCAAAAATAGTCTTTGCATTAGGCTTAGGCGGTGGACATATTTTCTCCAAAAACTTCGAATATTTTCAGGCACTATCATTAGGAGTTGATAATCCGAACATTCACGGCTTCAGAAAGAACAGGTATTCAGGGTCATCATTACTCTATGCAAGTGCAGAAATAAAACTTAAACTATTCGATATTAATTCCTACATCTTACCGGGGCCATTCGGAATTACCGGATTTTATGATGTAGGCCGTGTTTGGATGAATAATGAAAGTTCCAGATTATGGCATGGAGCAATTGGAGGTGGAATTTATTTTATTCCATTTAATAATTTCATTATTTCAGCCACTGCTGGATTTTCAGATAAAGAAAGACTATTGAATTTTAACCTTGGCACAAAAGTCAACCTCACTTTTTGATTTAGTTCCGAATGGAAAAAATAAAATCAAAGAATCAGCGATCATTAAAAAAAATAATTTTATCCGGCGCAGCAATTATTCTCCTGCTGATTGTATGGCTGATCTTTATTGCTAATAATAACTTATTGGATCAAAATATCCTTCAATATTTTAGTGATCAAACTACTACTCAGGGTACTGCAATATTAAAAGCCGTTACATTTTTGGGAAATCATAAGTTCTTTATTCCAGCTAACCTGATTTTAGTTTTCCTTTTATTTTCACAAAAAAAAATGCAAGATGCTTTTCGTGTTGCATTCATAGCATCCAGCAGCTTTATTCTATTAACTTTATTAAAAAATTTATTTCAAAGACAGAGGCCTCCTTCTCCGCTTGTAGATGGAATTACAAATTTTAGTTTTCCAAGCGGGCATGCATTTATGAGCATAACATTTTACGGCCTTATTATTTATTTTTTAGTACGTAATAATAATAAAAACCTCAAAAAAGAGATTTTAGTAATTCTATTAATTGTGCTGATAATCATTATAGGATTAAGCCGTATCTATCTTAGGGTACACTACCCTTCTGATGTTATTGCCGGCTGGATAATAGGTACTTTTTGGCTGTTGATTTGTCTGGAGATCATTAATTCACTTATCAGAAAAAAAACTACTTCTTATAATTGAACTTTAAAATAGTTGCAGACCTGTCTCCTGCTTCATTAGATATATACATATCGCCATTGGGAGCAAATGTTATTCCTTCAGGCTGATTGTACAAAACAGGATCTAACTTTATCACTTCTTCTATAATCCCCGCCTTATTTGCAATTACCAATACTTTACCTACGGAAGCTATAATATACAATTTCCCATTTACAGGATTTATTCCGGCTGCTGATGGTTTAAATTCTGCACCATCGTTACTAAGTCTGCGCTGTATTTCACTTACTTCAATTGTATATACAGGATCTTCAGAAAATTGCTTAGTAGAAATATCAAACCGATAAGCATTTCGCACCTCATTCTTTTCTTTAGAACAATCTTTACAAAGTAAAATCAGCGAATTCCCATCTGCATCCAAATACATTGATTCAAACTCATTTGTGCCCTTTCGACCAAGCTCATACTCATTTGTAACAAATGAGCTATCAATGGTAGATACCCGAATTACCGACCCTGAACTAACTAGCATATATATGGCAGTATCTGTATAAACGATATCCTCATAGTCACCTTTTCCTCCAAATTTCACTTTACCAACAAGGTCTTTTTTATTTGCAAAATCAATTGTGAAAATATCGCCTTTCTCATCATTTTCGGCCAGGATCAAACCAGATCCCGGTATATACGCCATCCCGGATATTTCTTTTAAATGCTTACCTAGTTCCATTTTTTCATCAGGTATTGTCAAATTGAATTTTCCTTCTGTTTTAGTTTCATCTGCACTCTCAGCATAATAGTTAAACTTCAATAAAGTTGATTTACTTGTAATTCCTTCATTTGAAATATACATATCACCATTGTTCTTAAATGTTATGCCTTCTGCCTGAGGAAATAATTTTGGCGACAAATAATGTACAGTTTCCACATTTCCATTCAGGTCCGTAGTTACCAATTGATGACTGGCTGCAGATAAAATAAATAGTTTATTTAATACAGGATGAATAGCTGCTGCTGAAGGTTGAAATTTAGATGTTTTAACAGGTGAAAGTTCTTTAATTCTGTCGGCATTTATCACAAATAATGGTTCAGTTTCAAATGTGTTTGTTTCTGGATAAAATGCAAAAGCACTAACAGATCCCGCATCATCAACACTACAGTTTTTACAAATGATCACTAATGCATTACGACTGGAGTCAGCATACATCGTCTCAAAATCGTTGGATCCTGTAACCGGGAGTTTGCCAACTTCTATTCCCAGGTTTTTTCCTTCATCACCCTTAATAAATTTTGTGATCATTCCATCACTTCTTAATATATAAGCATTGCCTTTGAATATTGCAACATCTTCATAGTCGCCACGATCGCCAAAAGAAAACTCTCCAATGATTGATTTAGATTCCTTATCTAGATAGAACAATTTCCCGCTTTCATCATTTATTGCAAGAAATTCATTGTAATCAGAGTCCCAGACCACACCTGATATCTCTTTTAACTTCAGATCCAGTTTATATGTAAAAACTTCAGCGAAATTATAATGAGGTGGTGATTTTAAAACATTCGTTTTAGGCTTACATGCCGGAAGTAATATTAGCAGAAACAAACCAACCAGAATAACCTTGAAAGAAAAATTTAAAAATTGCATTCTTCTAATTTTGTTTAAATTTATCAAAAGTTATTTAGAAACATGGTCGAAAACCAATTATTACTGCTTAATGATGTTCAGGAGCATGTAACAAACCTGCTAACCAATAAACTTAATAAGAATATAAGGTTTCATAATTTGGAACACACAAAGGAGGTTGTTGCAGCCTGTGAAATAATGGCTGATTATTATCAACTGGATGATGAAGATAAAATTTCCTTACTACTTGCTGCCTGGTTTCATGATACGGGATATATAAGTGGCCAGGCACAGGGACATGAAGCTGTTAGCGAACAACTGGCAACAGAATTTTTAAAAGCAAGATTGGTGACAAATGAGCAGATTGATAAAGTAATTGGGTGCATAAGAGCCACACAAATGCCCCAAAACCCATCATCATTAATAGAAAAAATAATTTGCGATGCAGATCTGTTTCATCTTGGCACAGATGCATTTAAAGAAAAAAGTCAATTGTTAAGAGATGAATTAAAAGATTTCGCAGGGAAGGAACTTTCAAAAAAAGAATGGCAACGTATCAATTTGAGATTTCTTGATGGCCATTCATATTTCACTGACTATTGTATCGAAAAACTTGACCCATTGAAAGAAATGCATCTTAAGAAATTAAAAAGTAAAAATCCTGAAAAAGTGAAAAAAGAGAAAGACAAATTTTCTGACGCTGTTAAAGAAGCTGAGGAATTAAAAAGAAAAAAAGATAAGGAAAAAGAATCAGAAAGGGGGATTGCTACTGTATTCCGTATAATGGCACAAAGTCATATCGGATTAAGCCAGATGGCTGATTCAAAAGCAAATATTCTCATTTCTGTAAATTCTATCATCCTAACATTCATAATAACCGGTTTGTTTGACAAATTACAGACAGATTCTTATTTGCAGGTTCCCGTAGGTATATTAGTATTAGTATGTGTTGTGTCAATCGTTTTCGGAATTCTGGCTACCCGACCTAATGTTTCTGAAGGAACGTTTACAAGAGATGATATTGCCAATAAAAAAACTAACCTTTTGTTCTTTGGCAATTTTCACAATATGAGTCTTGATGATTATAATTGGGGAATGACAGAAATGCTAGGCGATAAAAATTATATGAATGCTAGTATGATCAAAGACAATTATTTTCTTGGTGTGGTATTGGCAAAAAAATACAAATACCTGAGGATAGCATATAATATTTTTATGTTTGGCCTAATTACTGCTATGATAGCATTTGCAATTGCGATCATGTTACCATCAACAACACAAATATATTCAGCCGGATAAAAATTATTTAAGTAACCAACTGAAAAAGGCACAATGTGCCTTTTTTTATTTTGGCAAATGTGCAATCAGTTCTATTTCCAATTTAGCATCTTCCATGTATAACCGTGGTATCTGAATCCAGGTAGCAGCCGGAAAGTCCCCTTTATAATAAGTTTTTCGGACATCATTATACTTTTTCATTGCTTCAATATCAGTAGTATACAGATTTTCCTTTACTACATTCTGAAAGGTAGCTCCGTAATTTTTCAATGTATTTTCCAATGCATTGTATACTCTTTTAATACCTTCCGGGTTTACATCTCTTGCAACAGTACCTGATACATAAATTATATTATCCACTTTAACGGCCTGTGCATAACCAGCTGTTGTATCCTGAGTACCAACACCCCAGTTATACTTCTCTTTCTTAATATTTTTATCCTGTGCCTGAATAGTGAAAAATAATGCCAATTGGAATACCAATAGCAGTGATATAAATTTTCTCATATAAAAATTTTAATTAAAAATAAGTGCTGTACCTATTAAAGAAAACAAAAAATCCACCAGTGGTAACTGGTGGACTTTTCTTAAAAAATAGCATATACTCAAATTCACTCTCTCAACATCTCTTCTATTTTGATAACTAATTCTGTTTTAGTGATCGGAACACCCATTATTTTATTATAGCCTTTTGCATCAACAAAATAAACATCTCTGATAATTTTTATCAGTTGACCATTATTGATTTCAGGTATCAAAACTGTATCAAAGTTCTTAATGATGTCCCCCAGGTTTTTAGGGAATGGTCTCACATAGCGTAAATGAGCATGGCTTACAGCATGTCCCTTCCCTTGTAAATCTCTGCATGCACTTTTAATAGCTCCATAAGTGGAACCCCAACCAATCACTAATATCTTTCCTTTTTCAGGGCCGCTATCAAGTTTTTGTTCTGGTATATAATCAGCTATTTTATCAACTTTTTCCTGCCTGATCTTCACCATTAGCTGATGGTTCTCCGGTTCGTAACTGATGTTGCCTGTAACATTTTGTTTTTCCAAACCTCCAATCCGATGTTCAAGACCTGGTGTACCAGGAATAGCCCATGGCCTTGCCAATTTTTCATCTCGTAAATATGGTTGATATGATTCTTCCATATCACCCAATTGAGTTTTAAATTTTACTGGAATTGGTGGAAGTTCTTCAGCTACAGGAAATTTCCAGGGTTCAGCTCCATTGGCAATATAGCCATCACTCAAAAAAATAACAGGTGTCATATGTTGAACAGAAATTCTCACCGCTTCATACACAGCATCAAAACAGTCTGCGGGAGTAGAAGCAGAAACTATTGGCATGGGACATTCTCCGTTCCTGCCATAATAAGCTTGCATAAGATCTGACTGCTCTGTTTTTGTAGGTAAGCCGGTAGATGGTCCGCCTCTTTGAATATTTACAATAACCAGGGGAATCTCTAACATAACAGCCAATCCCATGGCCTCACCTTTTAATGCAATACCGGGACCGCTTGATGTAGTAACACCCAATGAACCACCATATGATGCTCCAATGGCTGAAGTAATTGCAGCTATTTCATCTTCTGCCTGAAAAGTTCTTACACCGAAATTCTTAAACTTACTCAGATCATGTAATATATCTGATGCCGGTGTAATGGGATAAGAACCTAGAAATAATGGTAACCCGCTTTTTTGAGATGCAGCAATCAATCCATAAGAAACTGCCTGATTACCCATTACTGAACGGTATGTACCAGGTTCCATTTTAGCTTTCTCTACTAAAAATGTTGTGGTAAAGGTTTCTGTTGTATCGCCATAATTATATCCTGCCTGTAATACTTTTACATTGCTTTCATAGATCTCAGGTTTTTTCCCAAATTTCTCTTTTAAAAATTTTATGGTGTTTTCCATGTCACGATTGTACATGAAATAGAGAAAGCCAAGTACAAACATATTTTTTGCCCTATCCTTCTCTTTCATTCCCATGGTGAAATCCTTCAATGCCTCTCTTGTCATTTTTGTGACATCCATCTTAATTACTTCATAATTAGAAAGGCTGCCATTTTCCAATGGGTTTTCACCTTCAGGATAATTAGCAAGACGAAGATTCTTTGCATCAAAACCATCTGAGTTTACAATGATCTTTCCCCCTTTCTTAATTGCTGTTAAATTTGTTTTTAATGCGGCAGCATTCATTGCTACCAAGACATCGCATGCATCTCCCGGCGTATAAATTCTGTCACTCGAAAAACGTAATTGAAATCCACTTACCCCGGGAAGAGTTCCTATCGGGGCTCTTATTTCAGCAGGAAAATCGGGAAAAGTAGACAGATCTATTCCTAATAAAGCTGTATTATTTGTAAACTGAGTTCCTGTCAATTGCATTCCATCACCACTATCTCCGGCAAATTTTATAACTACATCCTGTAATACTTCTTGTTTCCTTTCCATATTGTTATTTCTTATACTGCGAATTTAAAACATCTTATTGTTGATTGGACATTTGAAACATAAAAAATGCCTTTACAGGCAATTAAATTTAATACTTGCAAATCTCATATAAATTTCGAGTCATTATTCTTTATCAATCTTCGAACCTAATTATTACTCTCTTCCATCAAACAAATTGCCTAATCCTCCTAAAACACTTCCTTCTTCTTTCCTTTTATACGTTCCATAAGCAACAATTCTACCTGCCAGGCGGCTTATTGGTAATGATTGTATCCAAACTTTTCCGGGACCTTGCAATTTTGCAAAGAATAACCCTTCGCCTCCAAACATGAAATTCTTAATGCCTCTGACAAATTCTATATCAAATTGAACAGTCGGAGTATATCCTACAATACAACCTGTATCAATTTTTAATATCTCCCCTGGTTTTAATTCTTTTTCAATAATATAACCCCCAGCATGCAGAAAAGCCATTCCATCTCCTTCAATCTTTTCCATGATAAATCCCTCCCCACCGAAAATACCAACACCTAACTTTCTTTGAAAGTGAATTCCTATGCTCACTCCTTTTGCGGCACATAAAAAAGCATCTTTTTGTGCAATTATAGTTCCACCTAATTTCTGCAAATCCATTGGGATGATCTTACCGGTATAAGGTGCTGCAAAACTTATTCTTTTTTTACCGGCACCTGCATTTGTAAAAGCTGTCATAAATAAGCTCTCACCAGTTAAAACCCTTTTTCCTGCACTCATTAATTTTCCAAAAAAACCTGTTGGTTGTTGAGCAGAACCATCACCAAAGATTGTTTGCATTTCAATACCATCATCCATCATCATCATCGCACCACTTTCTGCTACTGCAGTTTCTTGTGGATCTAGTTCAATTTCTACAAATTGCAATTCTTCTCCATAGATTTTATAATCAATTTCATGATTATTCCGTGTTGATTGAGCCATAATTGAAAATTTTTAATAAAGATACAGAACTGAAATGCCGGCTAGTATATCAAAATCTTAAAAATTGATTTAGAATTGATAAAAGGCAAGGTAAAAAGGTCAGATTTCTTTACATTTCCAGTTCCAAAAAGAAAAAACAATATGAAACAAAGATTCAGTTTATTAGCTGCTTTTCTAATTCTTACAGGAGCGGTTATTAATGCACAAACGAAACTTATTGAAAAAGTTACTAAAAAAGGCGATGAGATTGTCATACCCTACGAAAAGTATCAATTGGATAATGGCCTTACATTGATCATTCATGAAGATCACAGTGACCCTTTAGTTAGGGTTGATGTAACATATCATGTTGGATCTGCAAGGGAAGAGATCGGAAAATCAGGATTTGCTCACTTTTTTGAGCATATGATGTTCCAGGGAAGTGATAACGTAGGCGATGAACAACATTTTAAAATTGTTACAGAATCCGGAGGTACATTAAACGGAACAACCAACCGTGACAGGACTAATTATTTTGAGACAGTTCCCAATAATCAATTGGAAAAAATGCTTTGGCTGGAAGCAGATCGTATGGGATTCTTATTAGATGCCGTTACCCAGCAAAAATTTGAAATCCAAAGAGCTACTGTAAAAAATGAAAGGGGGCAGAATTATGATAACCGTCCTTATGGACTTGCTAATGAAAAATTATCACAGGCAATGTATCCATATGGACATCCATACAGCTGGTTAACGATCGGTTATGTAGAAGATCTGGACAGAGTAAATGTAAATGACCTGAAGAATTTTTTCCTTCGCTGGTATGGACCAAATAACGCTACACTTACTGTTGGAGGCGATATAAATCCACAAGAAGTAATTAAACTGGTAGAAAAATATTATGGCTCTATTCCCCGAGGACCAGAAGTAAAGAATATGCCGAAGATGGTTCCGGAACTAACAAAGCATCGTTTTGTTTCTTATGTAGATAATTATGCAAGAGTACCGGTAATGCTCAGATCATATCCTACTGTTCCAAACTATGATAAGGATATGGCTGCATTAGATTGTTTGGCAGAAATTCTCGGGCAGGGAAATAATTCTATTCTTTACCAGGAACTTGTAAAAAAACAACTGGCATTATCTGCTTCTGCCAGTCATTCAAATTCTGAACTTTCGGGAGAGTTCATGTTCCAGATTGTTCCTTATCCAGGAAAATCGTTGGCTTCTATGTATTATTTATTGGATCAAGCTTTATTAGCTTTTGAAAAAAGAGGTGTTACTGATGAGGATATTGCTAAGTTTAAAGGTCAGCAGGAATCCGGCGTAATAAATAGTTTACAAAGCGTATCAGGGAAAGTAGGACAATTAGCAGCCTACGAAACTTTTGCAGGAAACCCCAATATGATTGGCAAAGAATTAGCCATGGTTCGTTCAGTTACAAAAGAAGATGTGATGAGGGTGTATAAAAAATACATTAAACTAAAACATTGTGTTGTACTTAGTGTACTTACAAAAGGACAGGACAAAATGATAGTAGGTGAAAATAACTACAAAGTAAATGAAGAGGAATATAAGGCTCCGGATTATGGATACCAGGGTTTAAAGTATTCAAAAGCAACAGATAATTTTGATCGTAGCAAGCAACCACCAAGTGGTGCCAACCCTGTTATAAAAGTTCCTGCTTTCTGGACCAAAGATCTGGGCAATGGAATAAAAGCAATTGGAACTGCAAATACAGAATTGCCATTGGTGAATCTGGCGATAAAAATTCCAGGCGGGCATCTGATGCAGGCAAATAATCTAGACAAAGCCGGGCTTGCTTCTTTCTTTGCCAATATGATGGATGAGGATACTAAAAATAAATCAGCAGAAGATTTCAGTAAAGAATTGGAAAAATTAGGAAGCAGGATAAATGTTTCCAGTAGTACTGATGGCATTAACTTCCAGGTTACTACTTTAAAGAAAAACCTTGACGCTACACTTGCACTGCTGGAAGAAAGAATGTTATCACCAAAGTTTACGGAAGATGCATTCAGCAGACTTAAACGTCAGGCTATAGAAAGCTTCAAACAAATAAAATCACAACCTTCTGCTATTGCCTCCAATGTATTTGACAAAGTGAATTATGGAAAAGATAATATTCTTGGTGTAAGCCAGCGGGGCACTGAAGAAACTGTAAAATCCTTCACATTACAGGATGTAGAAAATTATTATGCCAATAATATCGGATCACAAGGAGTGAATGTGGTTGTGGTAGGAGATGTTACAGAATCTGAAATTGTTCCAAAACTCGGCTTCCTGAATAAGCTGCCGAATAAAAAAGTAATGATACCAGAAGTAAAAGCATCAAACAATATCGAAAAAACAAAGATCTATTTTGTAGATGTAAAGAATGCGGCACAAACAGAATTCCGTGTAGGTGATATCACCAATTTAAAATATGATGCAACCGGTGAATATTTTAAAGCATTCCTTACAAACTATTCTTTGGGTGGTGCTTTCAACAGTCGTCTTAACCTGAATTTAAGAGAAGATAAAGGTTGGACTTATGGAGCCAGAAGTGGATTCAATGGTGATAAATACACCGGAGAGTTTACTTTTAGTGCGGGCATAAGGGCTGTAGCTACTGACAGTGCTTTATCTGAAGTGCTGAAGGAGATAAAAAATTATGCAACCAATGGTATTACAGACGATGAAATGAAATTCATGAAAAGTGCATTGGGACAAATAGATGCACAACGATATGAAACAGGTTTTCAGAAAGCAGGATTTATCGGTAGAATTCTGGAATACAATTTACCAGCTAACTATGTAGATCAGCAAAATGATATTCTTAAAAACATTACAAAAGATGAAATTGATGCGATTGCCAAAAAATGGCTGAATGTAGATAAGATGAATATTCTTTTAGTTGGCGATAAAGAAAAAGTATTACCAACATTACAAAAGTTTGGATTTGAAATAATTGAGTTAGATATCGATGGTAATCCGGTGATGAAAAAAGGATTTTAAAAAATAATTATTCGAAATAAAAAAACCGCTAAGATTTTCTAAGCGGTTTTTTTATAAACTTTTCGATGTGTTGTTTACTTTATCCTCAACCATACTTCAACACTATTTTGTAATATATTTTCCGCAAACTATTACTTCTCTATTCTTTAAACAGCAGCAGGTAAGCAGGTAGTACATTAATAATCATACAGGTATAAAAGAAAAATGGCCCCAACCACGGAGCCATTTTTTTATAACCAAAACCAACCACCACTATAAAGACTAATTATTTACTTCAATCGCTGCCTCTTTCAATTTACCCATCCATACTTTTTTACCTTGCAATCTTTTTACAGCATACATTATGCCAACAAAAATGAAAAATAATGGCCCTGTAAATCCTAATAATGCAATGAATCTTGTTCCATAGAATCTACCCATTGGTCGTTTCAATCTTTCAGCTATCAGGTACATACTTGGCACCATTATCAATGTAAGGAAGAAAGAAATTATTAAACCAAAGATGATGGTCCAACTTAATGGTCCCCAAAACACTACACTATCACCACCAAAGAAAATATTCGGACGCAAATGACTGAATAATCCAACAAAATCAATATTAAATCCAATTGCCAACGGCAATAAACCTAAAATTGTTGCCACTGCCGTTAATAATACTGGTATGATCCTGATCTTTCCTGCTTGAATTGCAGCTTCTCTTGTACGTAACCCTCTTCCACGAAGTTCATCTGTAAATTCTATGATCAGGATACCATTCTTAATTACTATACCGGCTAAACCAACAATACCCACAAGCAACATAATCGTAGCGATCGTCATACCTGTAACTGCATAACCCAACAATACTCCGATTACAGAGAAAAATATTTCTGTGATCACAATAAATGGCTTACTCATTGAATTGAACTGCAATACCAGGATCAGAAAAATAAGCCCAACAGCTATTAAAAAAGCTGTTCCCAAAAATGCCTGTGTTTCTTTTTCCTGTTCACTTTGACCGCTTAATCTTATTGTAACATCTGGTGGAATTTTTGATACTTGTTTGAATTCATCAATCTTTACCTGCAGATCAGCATTTACCTGACCTACCATTGTTGGATCGGGTACATTACTTTGTAACTGAATAGTACGTTTTACATTTTTCCTTTTTATTCCGCCAGCAGTATTTGTATAATCAACACTAGCAACAGCACTTAATGGAATTGATTTAACCTGCATTGTATTCATATCCATAAATGTAATACGCATATTAAGCAAGTCAGTAATATTATTACGCATCAATTCTGAATTCCGAAGCTGAATTTTATACTCATCTTCACCATCCTTTATCTTACTTACCTCCTTACCAAAAACAGCAGTACGTAATTCCATTCCTATTTGTCCCGTACTAACCCCTTCCATCATTGCCTTTTCCCTGTTTACATTAACAGTAATTTCTGGATTCACAAGATCTATATCGGGCTGCAGATTTTCTATCCCTTCAATCCTGTTCGTATCTAAATAATTAAACAGGCTCTTTGCTACTAAAGAAATATTTTCAAAATCATCACCTACCACTTCTATATTAACGGGAGGATCGGTTGGCGGACCGCCATCTTCCTGTGCAACTTCAATATTTGCACCTGGTATTCCCTGAACCGCATCACGGATTGCATCCTTATAAACCATTGTACTTTTGCCATGTCTTTTTTCAAACTCTACAAAAGAAACTTGTATACGACCAAGATTTGATTGAATACTTCTATTATTATCTCTTGGATTATTGGCACTTACTGCAACATTCGATATTATACTTTCTACTATACTTCCAGGCGCCCCTGGTTTATCTTTTTCTAATACCTTAGCAACCCTTTGTTCCAATACTCTTGTAATACTATCGGTATACTTTACATCTGTACCCGCAGGTAATTTTAAATATACATAAACAAAATTCGGATCACCACTTGGAAAAAATGTTTGTTTATTGCCACGCACCATTAACAAACCGAGGGAGAAAGCAAAAATGCCGAATAAGGAAACAAATGCCCAAATAGGTCGCTTACCTATTAAAATCCATTTTAATAATTTTTCATACCTGTTCATTAATTTAGGTAAAGCTTTCTGCTGGAAACGATGAATAATATCATTCAATACATAAGCATTCAGTATCATTAATAAAGCCAGTAAGATCAAAAAGTTAGCAATACCATGTAACCCGGGCAGATGAAGCAACACTCCGGCAATTACAAATACAAGGAACCATTTATTTTTAAATACTGCATTTTTAGGCTTTTCAAATTCCTTTCCTTCAGGCTTCATAAAACTTACCGCAAATACCGGATTGAAAATAAATGCTACAATTAAAGATGCTGCCAATGTGAGAATTAATATTGTTGGCAAATAGATCATGAACTTTCCGATCAATCCTTTCCAGAATAAAAGCGGAAAGAACGGAGCTAATGTAGTTGCCGTACCTGCCAATACCGGGATAAAAACCTCACCGGCTGCTTCTTTTGCACTTCGCTCTATTGGCACTTTTCCATTATTATATATTCGATGCGTATTTTCAATTACAACAATAGCATCATCCACTATTATACCTAAGCCGAACAGTAATGCAAACAACACAATAAAATTCAGTGTTACACTTGTTCCAATAATACTATCTGCAACAGGTAAGAATAAAAATGCAACAAATACACTCAACGGTACACTTAATGCTACAAAGAATGCATTGGTTACTCCCATGAAGAACATCAGAATAAGAAGTACCAAAACAAATCCAATAATGATAGTATTGATCAGTTCACCAAATGAAGTTTCTGTTTGTTTACTTTGATCCCCTGTAAATTCAACCCTAAGGTCTTTTGGAATTTCTTCACTTGTCTGTAATTCAGCAACTGCATTTTTAATTTTATCAGCACATTCAATTAAATTCTCACCTGCTCTTTTAACAATATTAAGTGTTACAACATTTTTACCATCTAAACGGGCAAAACTTTCTTTTTCTTTAATGGTATCTTTTAATTCAGCTATATCTCTCAAATAAACAGATGCGCCTCTTGCACTGCTTCGTACAACGATATCCTGCATATCAGCTATTGTAGTAAACTGACCTTTTATTTTTAAGGTCCTCTTCATATTACCCACTTCAATCAACCCTCCGGTAATATCATTATTTTCTCTGCTAATGGCATTTTCAATATCCATAAAGCTTACCCTGGCCGCCGTCATTTTATATGGGTCTACATTCACTTGTATCTCCCTTTCAGGTGCTCCTACAATTTCTGCTCTTGTCACTTCACTTAATTCTTCAAACTTATCCTGCATCTTATCAGCATAAGCTTTAAGTTTCATACCATCATAGTCGCCACTTATATTAACAAACATGATAGGCATTTCACTAAATGCAAATTCCTGTACATCCGGTTCCTTGGTTAGATTAGTTGGAAGATCTGCCCTTGCTTTATCTATGGCATCTTTAACCTTTTGCTTAGCCAGTTCAGTTTTTACATCTGTATCAAACTCCACTACTATCAAACTATAATCTGCCTGTGATGTACTTTGTATCTTATTTACCTTGGCCCCACTTATACCTTTTAGCTGTTTTTCAATTGGCCTTGTAACAAGATTCTCGATATCTTTTGGTGAATTACCTACATAGACAGTAGCTATTGAAATAGTGGGTACTACTATATCGGGAAACTGCTCTTTCGGCATACTGTTGAACTGAATAAGCCCATAAACAGTAATAAGAATTGCAATAATATAGATAGCTGTTCTATTATTTACAGCCCAGCTTGTAGGTCCAAATTCTTTGAACTTGTCTTTAATACCTTCAAATATTTTCATCAGAAATATTTTAAATCGTCTATTAGTTTTTGTTAAGTCAGCTTATATACAACTATCATCATCCTTTGCTCCTTTCCTTCCCAAAAAGTAGGATCACCTACTTCAACTTTCTGTTCTCTATTCACCATTAAATTTTTTTATGATTTTGTAGTAACTACTTGACCATCATAAACTGTCTGATAACCTGTTGTAATAATTAATTCCCCTCCGGTTAATCCACTTTTAATTTCCATTAGTCCGTTATATGCTTCACCGGGAATAACTGTTTTTTTACGGGCTACCATTTTATCACCAGACTTTTCCATTACATACACATATTTAGAATTTTCATCGCTCTGTACAACATTAATCGGAACAGCAACAGTTGCTTTGGCTTCATAGTCCAATATTTTCATTGTTGCTGTCTGGTTTGGCTTCAGCAAAGGATCTGATGGCAATTTTGCCTCAGTTATAAATGATCTTGTAGTTGGATCTATTGATGCGCCTACAATACTGATCACTGATGTAAATGCAGGCTTTCCAGTTTCCGGCACTTCTATTTCAACTTTTTCACCTTTCTTCACTCTTGAAATATAATTTTCAGGAATATTTGTAACGATTTTCAAACTACTGGTATTTACAATCCGTATTCCAGTACCCGGCATAGCTGCACTTTGTGGAGAAAAGAATTCTCCAACTTTCACATTCATTTGATCTATTACACCACTTATTCCTGCATACACATTTGACATATTAACTTGCTCCTGTGCCATTGCAACCTGAGCTTGTGCTGCTTTCAGCTGGCTTTGCAATGCATCAACATCTGCTTTTGCATTGATCACTTGTATCTCAGCACCAATATTCTGTTTCCACAAATTTTCATATCGTTCATACACAGTTTGTGCTTGTGTTAACCTTGCTTTCAATACGCCGGTTTGTTGTTGGGCAGCATTTACAGATTGCCTGGCCAAAGCATCATCAAGTTTTAATAGAAGCTGACCCTTACTTACCCTGTTGCCAAGTTTTGCATATACCGCTTTTACTTGTCCTCCCTGTCCTGATGGTGCTACATAAGCAATTCCGTCAGCATCAACTTTACCTTGCAATTCAATAAAATGTGTAAAATCGTTGATACGTAGTGTATCAACAATTACAAGTTTTTTTACAAGGTTTGCAGCATCAGGATCAGCTTTAGCCAGTTCATCTTCCAATGTTCGGATCTCAGCATCCAAGGCACTTTTCTCCTTTTTCAGTTTTTCAATTTTTACCTGCAGGTCACCGATATTTCCTTTTTTATCTTTTGCACCTGTTCCGCATGAAGCCAGAAAAATTCCTGCTATTGCTGTAATAACCAGTACAGTTACTAACCTTTTCATATTATTTATATTATAGTTTGTATTCATTAAATTATTATTGAAGCTTCCCTGTTGCCTTCATAAAATCCACTTTCGAAATAATGGCATCATACAAAGCAGTTATATAATTTGTCTGAGCAGTTTTCATTTCAGTTTGTGCGGTATTGATCTCCATTTGAGATCCTGTACCCATTTCATATTTCTTTTTTGTCTGATTAAAAACTTTTTCAGCCAACTCCATGTTTTTTTTCTGATAATCCATTGTTGCTATTGCTGAACGAAAATTATTCTTTGCTGTCATTACTTCATTATCGATAGAATGCTCCAGTGCCTCTATCTGGTTATCTATTTTTTCAACCTCAAGCTTTGCTTGCTCAATTTTTGATTTTGTAAAGAATCCATTGAAAATTGGAACAGATATTTTCAGGCTCACCGTAGATATGGTAAACCAATCGCCTTTACCGGTAAAATCCCATTGATTTCGCTGTGCATTCTTTGCATATAATGCATTAAGACTTAACGTTGGTATCTGGCTTAGTTTGTAACGGCGTACATTATACTCATTAAGGGATTTACCCATTTTTGCATACTGATATTCCTTGCGATCATCATATGTATACTCACTTTTCTCTAATATTCCCTCTTTGATCTCTTCATCAGTAAGCTTATCGGTTAATACCAACTCATCTTTTAAAGGCATACCAATTAAAACCTTCAGACCATAATATCCATTGGAAATGGTATTCATCACTTTACTTTTTTCAGTTTGCAGGTTTGCCAATTGTACACTAACCTTATCTACATCTAATTTTTCTGCAAACCCATTTTCATATATGATGCGGGTATCTTTTAATAACTTTTCTATCAATGCAATATTTGCATCCAGCAATTCTACTTGTGTTTTACTAACAACAAGCTGGTAATAGATTTTATAGATATTGGCTTTGATCATCTCTTCTGTTACCTCTGCATTTTTCTTCCTGAATTCAAGCGCAGCATCACGGGCAATTAATCCTACAAAAACCTGTCCGTCAAAAAGTAATTGCTGCAGACTAATACCGGCAGTTGTACTGAACTTTGATCCAAATTGTGCCGCTATGAATCCAAAATTATCAGGCTTTACGATTGCTTGCCCATTACCATCTTTCACACCTTCGTCAATTAAAACCTGGTATGTTGCCGGTGAAATGAAGTTGGGTATAACCTGTGTTGCAACATTTGGATTATAAGCCGACTCGATGCTTGCATTAATATGCGGTAAAGCGTTTGAGGTGAATTCACGGTTTTGCTGTACTTGTATTTTTACATCAACCAATGCATTTTTTACATTCACATTATTCTTTTTAGCATAGTCAATTGTTTGTTGAATGCTGAATTCATGTTTTGCAACAACCGGAACACTTTTTTGCTGAGCAGAGATTGCAAGTGGTAAAGAGAATAGTCCGTATACAATTATGAAAAAGCTATTTTTTACTTTCTTCATACGAAAGATTTTTTTGTCGTTGTTCATTATATTTCTGTATCAGTTTATGTCCTTTAATAGTGGCTAACCCATAAATAAAATTTTCAATTATTATTTCAGATGTTGTTGCCAGATTATATTTTCCGGGAGAGAATACGGTAACGTTAAATGCTATCATCATTGATTCGATCCTGAATTTCGACATCACATCAACATTTATTTCAGGACGATAGAGTTCATCTTTAATTCCCCATTCAATATTATCTGAAATGATCTGTAAAAGAAATTTGTCCTTATGGTCACGGAATCTTTTATACGCTTTGTGATGAAATTTTTCAAGATCGTATAACAACATGGGATTCATATTACTGAACTCTTCTATGATCCTTTCCATGGTTATAAATATTTCATGAATGGCATTTGTAGCATCTTTCTTACAGGCAAGGCAGTCATTCTGAATCTCATTGATATGCCCTTCCACAACTCCATCTACCAACTCATCTTTATCTGCAAAGTATTGATACAGCGTTTTTTTCGACATTCCGAGGTTGTTGGCAATATCATCCATTGAAACTGAACGAATGCCATATTGCAAAAACAACTCTTCCGCCTTAACTAATATTCTTTCTTTTGTCTCCATAATTAAAAATGAGAAGGCAAAACTATGGAAACTTTAATCGTAACCAAAGTTTCCAACCTGCTTTTTTTACCGTTCATCGAATTTTCACCGAAATCATAGCCGCAATATTTGCCATACCTTAGCCGCTTAATTATTTATGAGTATGGCAAGTAACCCCCAATCAAAGAGTACAATTAAACAGATTTTTCATTTTTTTGTTCAAGGGCTGATCATACTTGCCCCAATCGGGATCACAGGTTACCTGCTTTACTGGCTGTTTGATATGGTTGATGGGATCCTCAGACCTTTTGTTAATATTCCCGGTCTTGGATTTGTTATTATCATACTTTTTGTGATCCTTGTCGGCTGGGTCAGTTCTTCCTTTTTAATGGGCAGTTTCATCAATTTTTTTGATCAATGGATGGAAAGAACACCCGGTATAAAGTTTATCTATACTTCCACCAAGGACTTTTTTGAAGCATTTGCAGGAGATAAAAGAAAATTCAATAAAGCTGTAATGGCTTCTGTGTTTTCAGAAGATGTGTGGATCATTGGATTTTTAACGGATGAAGAAATGCAAAAATTTGAAATAGGTGCTGACAAAGTAGCGGTATATGTGCCCCAGGCTTACAATTTTGCCGGCCAATTATATATATTACCGAGAGACAAGGTTAAAAAGATAGAGCATATAACTTCGGGTGAAGCAATGAAGTATGCTGTTACAGGTGGTGTAGTAGATCTTGAAGCAGAAAGAAGTCCTGAAACTATTAATGATGCAGAAAAATGATAAAGAAATATTCTTTTACGGTTTTAATTCTATTGTTGGTTACGCAACAATGTTTTTGCTGGGGTTTTTATGGTCATAGAAAGATCAATTACTATTCAGTATTTCTGCTACCACCTGAAATGATGGTATTATTTAAGTCTCAGATCGATTTTCTTTCTGAGCATGCAGTTGATCCCGATAAAAGGAGATATGCTATTGCAGAAGAAGGACCAAGACATTATATTGATTTAGATAACTATGGTGCATACCCTTATGATGCCTTGCCAAGAAAATGGAATGATGCTGTTGCCAAATATTCTGAAGACACATTGAATATGAATGGTATTGTACCCTGGTGGATACAAACTATGCTTGGAAGACTTACTAATGCATTTAAAGAAAAGAACCAGGCCATGATCCTGAAATATGCTGCTGAAATAGGTCATTATATAGCCGATTCTCATGTACCCTTACATGCCAGCTCCAATCATAATGGTCAGTTTACTGATCAAAAAGGTATTCATGGTTTTTGGGAGAGCCGTGTACCGGAATTACTGGCAGAAAAAGAATGGGATTTCTTTATTGGAAAAGCAGAATATCTTAAAAATCCCGGAGAGTTTATCTGGGACAGAGTATTAGAAAGCGGGGCTGCTTCTGATACTGTTTTGAAATTTGAAAAAGAACTAACTAAGAAATTTCCGGGTGATCAGAAATATTCATTTGAAGACAGAAATGGCATCACCATCCGTCAATATTCATCCTCATTTACCAAAGCATATGATGCAATGATGAAAGGAATGGTAGAACGCAGAATGCGACAGTCCATCTTTGCTGTAGCTTCTTTTTGGTATACGGCTTGGGTAAATGCTGGTCAGCCTGACCTTAAGAATTTATCAAACAAAGAATTTTCAGCAAACGATATGAAGGAGTTTGAAAAGTTGAACAATTCATGGAACAATGCACCAATAAAGGGAAGGGAGCATGATTGATCTATTAATTAATTCTCAAACATCTGAACTGAGTAAACAGATTTTCAATTGAAAATATTTCCAATCAATACCTTTGCGGCATGATTCACAATTTTAATGCTGGTCCTTCTGTATTACCTAAGGAAGTTTTTGAAGAAGCCAGCCGGTCAGTTTTAAATTTTAATAATACTGGTCTTTCCATTTTAGAAATCGGTCATCGTACTCCACTTTTTGAACCCGTAATGGCAGAAGCCAGGTTATTAGTAAAAGAATTAATGAGCCTGGATAATGATCATGAAGTTTTATTTCTTCATGGCGGTGCCACTACTCAATTCATGCAAATTCCAATGAATCTGTTGAATGAAAACGAAGTAGCAGCATATACAGAAACCGGCACTTGGGCCAATAAAGCTATCAAAGAAGCAAAATTCTTTGGGCATGTGGAGATAGTTGGTTCCGCAAAAGCCGATAACTATACAACCATTCCAAAAGAAATAGTTACTCCACCAACTGCTGCTTATCTGCATATCACCACCAACGAAACAATTGCCGGAACACAATGGCATAATATGCCGTATGATTGTGGTGTTCCCCTGGTTGCTGATATGAGCAGTGATATATTAAGCAGGCAACTGGAGTTTAATAAATTTGACCTGATCTATGCCGGGGCTCAAAAAAATATGGGAGCTGCTGGTGTTAACCTTGTTGTAGTCAATAAAAATATTCTTGGCAAGGTAAAAAGGGCGATTCCAACCATACTTGACTATCGCAATCACATTGCTGAAAAAAGTATGCTTAATACTCCTCCTGTATTTGCTGTGTATGTTGCCATGCTTACTTTACGTTGGCTTAAAAATAAAGGAGGTGTTGCCGCCATTGAAAAAGAAAATAATAAAAAAGCAAAATTATTTTATGATACTTTAGATGCATTACCATTATTTAAAGGACCTGTTGCAAAAGAAGATCGTAGTAAAATGAATGCTGTCTTTATTATTGAAGATGATAATCTGGAAAAAGAATTTCTGGAAATATGCAAGAATGAAGGGTTGGTAGGTGTAAAAGGCCATAGAAGTGTTGGTGGTTTCCGGATTTCTATGTACAATGCCCTCTCACTTGAAAGTGTAAAAGTTATAACAGAATTAATGAAGAATTTCGCAAATAAAAAAGGATAAATAAAATGGCAATAATAAAACCTTTCCATGCCCTGAGACCAAAAGAAGATTTAGCAATAAAAGTAGCATCCAGACCATATGATGTTTTAAACAGTGAAGAAGCAAGAGAAGAAGCAGCGAACAACCCTTTCTCATTCTTACATATCACAAAATCAGAAATTGACCTGCCTGCAGATATTGATTCGCATAGTCAAAAAGTTTATGATAAAGCAAAAGAGAACCTTTTAAAATTCATCAATCAGGATGAAATTCTTTTCAGGGAGGATAAACCTTGTTATTATATATACCAGTTGGTGATGAATGGCCGAAGCCAAACAGGACTGGTCTGTACTTCATCAGTAGAAGATTATTTTAATGATATTATTAAAAAACATGAATTCACCCGTCCGGAAAAAGAAAAAGACCGTATTGATCACATGCATACGATCAGAGCACAAACCGGAAATGTTTTTTTAGCATATAGAGATGTTGATGAAATGAATATTTTAATTGACAACTGGAAATCAAATAAAGATCCTGTTTATAATTTTACAGCAGATGACAATATTCAACACACAATCTGGGCAGTAAATAATGATGAAACAATAGAAAAAATAACTTCTCTGTTCGCAAATAATGTTCCTTGTACCTATATAGCTGATGGTCATCACCGGGCTGCTTCAGCCGCCAAAGTGAGTAAGCTTTTACCTGAAAGTGAAGATGCCGGCTATTTTCTCACAACTATATTTCCAGCCAGTCAGTTAGCCATATTAGATTATAACAGGGTGGTAAAAGATCTGAACGGATTAACTCCGGAAAAACTATTCAGCAGCTTACAGGATGATTTTTTTATTACACTTAGTACTGAACCGGTTAAGCCAACGCAATTACATGAGTTTGGAATGTATCTCGATGGACAATGGTATATATTAACATCCCGTAAAGGGACATATACAGAAGACCCTATTGGAATTCTTGATATTTCTATTCTTTCAAATAATGTATTGGAAAAACTTCTGGATATAAAGGATCAACGAACCGATAAAAGGATTGATTTTGTAGGTGGTATACGGGGATTGAAGGAACTGGAAAAAAGAGTTGATAGCGGTGAAATGAAAATTGCATTTAGTTTATTTCCGGTTACTATTGAACAATTGTTTGATATTGCTGATAGTGGCAATGTAATGCCACCTAAATCAACATGGTTTGAGCCAAAACTCAGAGATGGGTTGCTCACACACCTTATTTAACAATATTCTCTCCTGAAATATTTGTTATTTTGCAACAGAGACGTTATTTCTGACGTCTCTTCTTTTTTAATTTGCAACAAATATTGATAGTAGATAATAATTAAACACAATTTGATGAGAAAATATTTTTTTCTGGTTTTAATACTTACAGCTTCATTTATAGTACAGGCACAGCCGGAAGATGCAAAAACCCTACATGAAACTGCCAAAACTTTCATGCGGACCGGTGATTTTGATAATGCCATAATAATACTTACAAGAGCATTACAACAGGATAAAGACAACCTGGAGATGCAAAAAGATCTGGTAATGTCTTATTATTTAAAAAGAGATTATCAAAAAGCGTTGACTGGTGTAAAAGCAATGATTGACAGAGAAGATGCTGATGTTGTGACATTCCAGATTGCCGGCAATGTTTATAAAGCATTGGAAGAAGTGAAAGATTGTGAGAAGGTATATAAAAAAGGACTCAAAAAGTTTCCAAGAAGCGGCCCTTTATATAGCGAGTATGGGGAACTGCTATTTGCCATTAAAGATTTTTCTGCAATACAACAATGGGAAAAAGGTATTGAACTTGATCCCGGTTATGGTGGTAATTATTATAATGCTGCATTGTATTATTTCTATGCTAAGGATAAAATATGGAGTCTTATTTATGGAGAAATCTTTGTGAATATGGAAAGTCTTTCAGAAAGAGGAGCTGCTATGAAGCAACAATTACTTCAGGCATATAAAGAAAAGTTATTTGCAGATGCAGACCTTATGAAAGGCGAAGAAAAGAATAAAAGTGAATTTGCGAAAGCCTTTCTTATTACTATGGAAAAGCAAGCGACTTTGGCCAACAAAGGAATATCAACGGAAACCTTATCAATGATACGTACCCGATTTATTTTGGATTGGTATGTTACCTACGCAACAAAATTTCCATTCCGATTATTTGACTATCATAAGCAATTAATAGCCGAAGGCATGTTTGATGCTTATAATCAATGGCTGTTTGGTGCCACTGAAAATCTTGCCGCCTATGATAACTGGACAAAAACACATACTGAAGAATACAATAAGTTCAATGCATTTCAAAGGAACAGAGTTTTCAGAATGCCTCATGGTCAATATTACCAGGTGCTATAATTAAAGTATTAAGATTAAAAGCTCCTCTATTGATAATGGAGGAGCTTTTTTTATGTGTAATTTTTGCCTAAATTGTCAAACGGTTAAAACCTGATTATTTCAACAAACGACGATTGCATATGACTGAGCCAAAAAGACTATTTGATTGTATCGATTATAATCTGGAACGAGGTCCTTTAGAAGATATGCTTGCAGCAAAAGAAGCTGGCCGGTGGAAGAAATACAGTACTGCTGAATGTAAAAAGATAATCGATAATCTTAGTACCGGTTTATTAAGTCTTGGTATTGGTTGTGGCGATATGACAGCAGAAGGAAGGGATAAAGTTGCTATACTTTCAAAGAATCGTCCGGAATGGGTCATGCTGGATTTAGCCGTTCAGCAGATCGGAGCCATACTTGTTCCAATATACCCAACAATCAATGTAAATGAACTCAACTTTGTACTTAGCGACTCCCAGGTAAAGATGGTATTCGTAAATGATGAAGAGCTTTATTTGAAAGTTTTGAGCCTAAAGGATAAAGTACCCAGCCTTAAAGATATATTCACTTTTGAACATGTACAGAATGCAAGACACTGGAAAGAAGTAACTGCCCTTAGTACTGAAGATGGAATAAAGGAAGTAAGAAAAATTGCCAATACAATTGATTATGAAGACCTGGCAACAATTATTTATACATCCGGAACTACCGGCACACCAAAAGGTGTAATGCTATCGCACAGAAATATTCTATCAAATGTAATTGCAAGTACTCCTTGTTTTCCTCCGGGTAATAATCTCCGCTCATTAAGTTTTTTACCACTTAATCACATTTTCGAAAGAATGGTCACCTATTTGTACCTGTTCAATAGTACATCAATTTATTATGCAGAAAGCCTGGATACTATTGGCGAAAACCTGAAAGAAGTAAAGCCAAATATGTTTACAACTGTCCCAAGGCTATTGGAGAAAGTGTATGATAAGATCATGCAAAAGGGAAATGAGCTTACCGGCTTAAAGAAAAAATTATTTTTCTGGGCACATGATCTTGCTGAAAAATTTGAGATCAATAAGAAACAAGGATTTTTATATGATCTTCAATTAAGTATTGCCAATAAATTAATTTTTAATAAATGGAGAGAAGGATTGGGCGGTAATCTTATGTGCATTGTTACCGGAGGTGCAGCCTGCCAGGTCCGTCTTATCCGAATATTTACAGCTGCCCGCATTCCAATAATGGAAGGATATGGATTAACAGAAACATCACCGGTAATTTCTGTAAACAGGTTCGAAGTAAGCGGCAGAATGTTTGGAACTGTCGGGCCATTGATTGATGGTGTAGAGGTTAAAATTGCCGAAGACGGAGAGATACTTTGTAAAGGACCCAATGTAATGATGGGTTATTATAAAAGACCAGACCTTACTGCTCAGGATATTACAGATGGTTGGTATCATACAGGCGATATCGGAACATTCACTGAAAATAATTTTTTAAAAATTACAGACCGTAAAAAAGAATTATTTAAAACAAGTGGTGGAAAATATGTAGCTCCGCTTGCGATTGAAAATAAATTAAAAGAATCACCATTTATAGAACAGGTAATGCTTATCGGTGCGGACAGAAAATTTGTCAGTGCATTAATTGTTCCTTCTTTCCCTAACCTGAAAGACTGGGCAAGAAAAAATGGAATACCGGAAATGAGTAATGAAGAGATCTTAAAAGATCCGAGAATAAAAGAAATGCTTAAAGAATTAGTGGAAAGCTTCAATAAATTTTTTAATCATGTAGAACAGGTAAAGAAATTTGAATTACTACCTGAAGAATGGAGTGTAGACACCGGAGAATTAACACCTAAAATGTCGCTTAAAAGAAAAGTAGTAATGGAAAAGTACAGAGATGCTATTGAAAGAATTTATTCCTGATCAGGAATAATTATTTTCCTTTTTTTGCTGATGAATCTCTTCTTCCCCGCTGAAGCATTTTTTGAACTAATTCATCATATTTGGTAAGCATATCTCCACTAAACATTTTTCTTACCTGGCGAAAATGTGCAATGGTAAGTTTGTCTGCACGGGTTTGTCTTTCTGCGATATTGTTTGAATAAACTGAAACAAGACTATCGTTTAAATTTTCCTCCTTTATCAAATTAAAAAGAGTCTGTCTTATGGTACGAATTGAATCAAACAATGGTCTTATTTTGGAAAAATGCGCCTCTCTTAAACTATCAAACTCCTTTTTTTGAGTTTCATTCATACCAAGCTCATTCACCATTTTTTCAAATGCAGCTTTACCACCTTCTCCCCTGGATGCCGGCTTTTTATCTTTACCCATCAACATGAATGCTACCAGTGCAACATTCACTACCAGAAGCAGTATAACTGCTATTAAAAGAAATTTATTAGTTGAATTATTCATCTTCGATTATTGATTTATCTCATAAGTGAGATTTGAATTGATCCTGTATTCAGATGCAATGGACTGCATGATCTCAGAATCTGATGTAGTGGTCTCTGAAGAAGGGGAGCCTTTAAAAAGAACTGCAGCATTTACCGCCAATACTACTAATAAAACACCTAAAATATATACAGGACGAAGAGCCCAGGATTTACGGGGTGTTGCAACCAATTCATTCTCCATCCTGGCCTTCAACCGGGTATAAAAGAAATCTGGTGTAGTAGCTCTCTGGATATTATCCAGACTACTCATTATTTCTTCAATATTGTTTGTTTCTTTTTTCATGATTCCTTGTTTTTGACGTTATTACTATTCAAAACTTTCGTACTTATTTCATCAGCTTGCATCTTTTTCAAGTATTTTTCTAAGATTTAGCTTAGCCCTGTGCATTAATGACTCTACGGCTGCAAGGGTTGTATTCATGGCCTCACTAACTTCTTGATAACTAAGGTCTTCTAATTTGTGCAGTGTAAATGCTATTTTTTGATTTTCGGGCAATTTAGCTATAGCATTAAATAATTTTGCCGCATTTTCTTTTTTATCTAATGCTACTCCCGGGTGATTAAAGTCAGGAATTTCATAAATCGGCTCATTTTCATCTCCAAATAACCGTTGAACAAAC
Organism: Chitinophagaceae bacterium; assembly: GCA_024643645.1. Taxonomy (GTDB): domain Bacteria; phylum Bacteroidota; class Bacteroidia; order Chitinophagales; family Chitinophagaceae; genus JJ008. Next base: position 53,599 of record JAHEMN010000009.1, read on the forward strand.
CCAAACCTTTTCTTGCTTTTTCTGCTTCGTAATAGGTCTAATGATCTCGTTGTAGCTATCCGATACATCCAGGTAGATAACTTGGACTCACCTTTAAAACTGTTTATTGAACGATACACCTGAATAAAAACTTCTTGAGCCACATCTTCTGCATCCTCTGCATTTTGTACAATACCCAAAGCCGTATTAAAGATCCGATCCTTATAAGTATCTACTAAATACTTAAAAGCATTTTCATCTCCATTTTGAAGCCCTTGTATCAGCTCTTGTTCAGTCAACAGTTGAAAGGTTTGATTTTTGACGATGTAACTTACAAAAACATGTGCTGTTTCCTATATTTGCAC
>JAHEMN010000072.1 GCA_024643645.1 Chitinophagaceae bacterium
TATTTTACTGTAATGGAAAAGCTGGGTGACCGCATTGAACAGGTGGAAGAATTTGTAATCCGTGGTAACAACCCGAGGGCACTTGCACACATTACTCAACTAAGAAAAGAGCTGATCATACTTAAAAGAAATTTTGCTCCGGTTAGAGAGGTGGTGAATGGCTTTTTAAGAAGCGACAGTGATCTGCTGGAAGACCGTCATACAAAATATTATAAAGATGTTTACGATCACATTGTACAGGCAATTGATCTTGTTGAGAACTACCGGGATATCATGGTAAGCTTACACGATTTGCACCTGAACAACATCAACCTTAAAATGAATGAGGTAATGAAGGTGATGGCCATTGTTACTTGTTTGCTGGCGCCGGCCACGGTAATCGGAGGCGTATTCGGAATGAACTTTGAAAACGTTCCCTTGCTTAAAGATCATTGGGGGTTTTGGATCGCTATGGCCTTTATGCTCGTAATTCCTATCTGGATGTTACGTATTTTCAGAAAGCGGGGGTGGTTTTGATCTTAAGAATTATGCTTTCTTTTTATAGATCGGCACAGTGCTACAGGGTTCGCCGTACATGATACTTTTAACAACGGGGCGAAGTTTTTTGGTCACTTCCATATAGGCATGATCCGGGATCGGAGTTTCTCCACATCCTTTTATCACCACCCGCTTGTCATTAAACTCCTCTACATTTAGTGCTGATATGTTTTTTGAAAAAAGAACTTTTTGCAATTCTTCTTCTGTTCCCATTACTATTTCATTCGCAACCGGTTCCAGATAAGTGACCACCAGCATATAAGCCCATACAGGAATGATGGCATCAACTGAACAGGTAACGGCTATATTCTTTCCACTGAACTTTTCCCAATCTGTATTTTTCAATGCTTCTCTGAAATCCTTTTCCTTTAAGATCATTTCCATAAAAAGATAATCCTTCAGGTCAAAGACCGCCGTTTTCCCTTTGGGAATAAACTTTTCAAGATCCAGTGTAATAAGTCCGCTTTCTGCTACTTTATTTATTAATGGTTCACTCATAATATCATTACAAAATTAACAAATAATACCCGCCTCCGGTTTTCGACATCCGCAAAAGAAAAATCCCACTCTTACGATGAAGAATGGGATTGCAGTTGGTTTTGGTTTGTAAATATTTAATAACGGGCTGATCGCTTATCAGTGATGGTAGCCGCTTTTTTTAATGCATTAACAGGATAAGAGGGGCTTTGTGGATTGCTGATCATCTGCTTTCCCTGCTCACTTAATATCTTTCTTTTATCAGCAATATTTGCATCAGTAACTGGAGTTGTCGAAACCTCATCTACACGAATTACATATACTCCGCTGTTGCCCTCTAATACTTCCGGACAAACCTTGCCTTTATTAGCAGGGTTAAATGCTGCTCCTGTTACCCTTGGTTCAAATGAAAGAGCCGTAGCTCCCGATTTTGAAGACATACGAACACTGTCCACTGTTTCGATAGGCGCATTATTCAGCGCTGTTGATGCTGCTTCCAGTGTAGTTACTGTACCCACTTTTTGCTTTAACACTTCCGCCTTTTTCTTATTTCTTAGCAATGGTTCTATTTGTGGTCTCGCCTTAGTAACACTTTGTGTTCCTTCTTTTAAAACTTCAACAACAGCAGCCACTACATATTTATCATCGATTCTTTCTGGTTTTAAAACTTCTCCGCCATCTGCTTCATAAATATTTCTAACAAAAGATCTGGAGAAACCAAGTCCTCTAATATCTCCATCAACTCTTCTGATGTCTGTTGCAATTCCTTTTACATAACCCTTTGGCTTAAGTGTTTTTTCAAAGGTTTCATCAAACGACTTTGCATCACGACTATCGCCGGCAAAAATATTTGCATCGTTCTGTGCCTTACTATCTGTTTCCTGGCTGGCAACAATTTCTTTTGGTAAATAAGCGACTTTATAACCCATGCCGCCGCCTTTTTGTGATAACACTTCAATATAGTGGTAACCAAATTCTGTTTTTACAATTCCTTTACTTCCTACTGGATTCAGAAATATAAAATCATTAAATGATGAAACCATTTGTCCTGATGGTACATTTTCATAAACACCGCCTTTATCCTTGCTGCCCGGATCATCAGAAAGCGAAACAACCAGTGAATCAAAACTGGATCCGTTTCTTATGGCTGTCTGAATACTGTCAATTCTTTGTTTAGCTGAGGCCGTATCTCTTACCGGATAAGACTGTCCGCTTTGCGGATCCCTTTGTACAGTAGCAACAAGGATGTGGCGAAGTTTAACGGTGTCTGGCATTATCCGGGAACCTTCTACTTTCGCCAATACATAATTTCCTCCATCAAGGTAAGGACCATAAACACTGCCTACAGGTGTTTTGAAGATCGAATCCTTAACGGGTATTTGTATTGCTTTACCGTTAATAAATCCATTGTAATAATTATTTGCTCCTTCGCCTGCAAGGAACTGCTCCATATTGGTGGTATTTTCAAATTCTGGTTTCAATTTTTCAAGAGCATTTTTGGTTTCTACACTATCTGCTGCACTTGGTGCAGCACTAAAAGTTACATATTGTATTCCTCGGCTTTCTTCCTGTTTGAATTCGTCTTTGTGTTTATTAATATATGCAGCAATCTCTTTGTCTTCAATTTTAATAGTGCTATCGGGTACGCTGGTATAAACTTCTTTTACCATTGATACTTTTGCGATCTGGCTATTGTCTGCACTTTGTTTTTCAATAAACCAACGGGGGTAGTTAACACTGTTGGCTAACAGCATTACAAATTTTTCCTGCTTGCGTTGTTCTTCAAGATCATTAATGTATGCATTAATGTTATCTTTCTGCTCCTGTGTTCCTTTCTTTAACATCTGATCAATGTTCTGCTTCGCTAAAACAGGGTTATACTGCCCGGTAGTTTCATCAGAAAACTGTTGCTTTAAATCGGATGGTGCATTAGGACCATAAAGAATATCGCCCAGCTCTTTTTTGCTGATACGCATTCCTAACTTATCAATTTCCTGAGCTAATACGATGCGGCTTATTTCCTGGTTCCAGGTTTGTTCCATTGCCTGTTGAGATAAAGCAGGAGACGATGGATATCCTTGAGATCGCATATTATTTTCCATCAACTCTACCCGTTTATTAAACAGATCATAGTTTACACTCTTTCCGTTCACTTTACCAATTTCCTGAGGACCTCCAGTAAAACCACCACGGCCTTTTCCGGAAAAATAATCGGTAAGGATAAAACCAAGCAAGGCAATTGCGATCAAGACAACAGTGACCTTAGCACCTTTCTCCCTGATCGTTTGCATTATAGACATTGACATAGTAAAGTATTAGCTTATTTTAAAGGATGGCAAAAATAGGGCTTTTGGGGAAAAATAGTGAGTAATTAAGGAATAACTTGATTGAAAATCAGGGCTATTGGGTAATAGCCCGATTCTCTCAACTTTTCATTGCTTTATAGTCATTTTATGCCTATTTCTTCTTTGGGTGAACCAGGTTCATCTCCTTTATTAAATGGTCGGCGCCTGCATATTTATCTACTATAAATAATACATAGCGGATATCCACCATAATATTTCTGCATATTGAAGGGTCATAATTAATATCACTCATAGTTCCTTCCCAGGCCCTGTCAAAGTTGAGGCCAACCAGGTTACCATATGCATCCAGTGCGGGGCTACCGGAATTACCGCCAGTTGTATGGTTCATAGCGATAAAACAAACCGGCATTTTTCCGTTTTGCCCATATTGTCCGTAATCTTTCTTTTGGTACAGGGTTCTTATCTTTTCCGGCACATCAAATTCATAATCTCCGGGTTTGTATTTTTCCATAACACCATCCAGGTAAGTATGGATATCATATTTAACGGCATCTCTTGGTGTATAGCCTTTTACATTTCCATAAGTAACCCGCATGGTGCTGTTAGCATCCGGATAAAATGTTTTTTCTTTAAATACATCCATTTGCGCCTGCATATAAGTTCTTTGTAGTTTATCTATCTCATCCTGTACTTTGTTTAGTTTTTGAGAAACTCTTTCAGAATAATTACTTAATAATGATCTAAAGAGTTCTATCGCTTTATCATTTCCTTCACTTAATTGAGTTACTTTTTTATCAAATGACGTCATTATTTTTTCACTATTATCTAACTCAGTGCTTTGAAAAAAATTCCTGGCAATAACTGAAAAATTTCCATCTCCTTCCTTGTACATAATATCGAGTTCATTGGGTAGTTTTTCATTCGGCTGGTCGTTGTAAAACATTTCCATAAGCACAGCAAACAGCTTTTCATCTACCTCTGCATTGTACTCATTGTAAGTATCTTCCAGTCTTTCTTTTGCACGGGCAACTGTTACATCATAATTTGATTTCCCTTTTGCATTAATGATATTATTGAACTGAGCAGCTATTTTAAAAATTTCGATTTTACTGATCACTTCGTTAAAATAATCTCTTGAACGACCGAGTGGCTCCAATTCTTTATACATTATTTCAATATCACTCAATAAGTTACCATAATGGCTCTTCCAGATAGGATTAGTATTTACTCTTTTCTGAAACTCAGCTTCATATGCTTTCTTTTTTTCAACAGCGTTTGTTTTTGTTAAACCCAGAATTTCTCCTTGCCACTTTTTCCAGGCATTGCTGATACCTGCATACTTTGATGCATATTGAATTTTAATTGTTTCATCCTTACGCATATAAGCATCTATTACTGCTAATGCTTTATCCCGAATAGCAATTTTAACAGGATCGTTTACACGAACAGTTTGATCAACTGCTGCTGAGTGCAGATATTCCATTGTTCTGCCCGGAAACCCGAAGACCATCGTGAAATCTTTTTCTGCTACACCATCCAATGAAATTGAGAGTGATTTTTTTGGTTTATACGGTACATTATCCGGAGAGTAATCGGCCGGCTTATTGTCTTTACCGGCATATATACGAAACATAGAAAAATCTCCAGTATGCCTTGGCCACATCCAGTTATCAGTATCCTTTCCGAAATTACCTATGGAGGAAGGTGGTGCTCCTACTAAACGTACATCTTTATATGTTTCAGTTACAAATAAAAAATACTGGTTGCCTTCAAAAAAGGCCCGCACAAAATTATCCTGATAACTTTCCTGCTTTGTTTCTTTTCTTAAAGCAGCAATGTTCTTATCTATAACAGACTGTCTTTCACTTTCACTCATTGAGCCAGTTACCCCAATTAATACCTTTCTGCTTACATCATCAATTCTTACAATAAATGTTACAAATAACCCTTTATTTGGTATCTCTTCACCATTATTTCTGGCCCAAAATCCATCTCTTATATAGTTATTATCAAGCGTTGAATGATTTTGAATGGCATCAAATCCGCAATGATGATTGGTTAATACCAATCCTTTGGATGAGATCACCTCCCCGGTACAAAACCCTCCAAAGCTTACAATGGCATCTTTCAGGCTTCCTTTATTTATATTATATATATCAGCGGCACTGATCTTCATCCCCATACTCTTCATCTGTTTTTCATTCAATTTTGCCAGAAGTTGGGGTAGCCACATTCCTTCGTCTGCTTTAGCGATCGTAATTATCAGTACAAAAAATCCAACAAGAATGTGCTTCAGGTATTTAATCATATGGTATATTTTAAAAAGTGTTTATCAGATAAATGAAAACTTATAAAAGCAAGTAAATTTAAGTTATTCCTATAGAATCGGTTTTACAATTACTGATTTGTTTTTATCAGTTTTTATTATTCAATTGTTGTTTTTTCTCCCCAACACAATGTTGGCAACCCAAAAAATCTGTGGACAAACATCTTGTGAAACGTGGATATGAAACTGAATGATTAGAGGTGAATTAACCGATCTTCTTACTTTATTAAAAATCAGGTCAGATCTTCACCAACTATCCTTACTCTATTAACATCGGTGTTAAAAAAAATAAAAACTAAATATCCCTATCACTTAATCCACATTTCTGTGGATATATTCAAATTAATCAATCGTACCAACAGAGTCTTATGTGGATTACCTTATTATAAATGTTAATTTCAATATTTAAGTAAATTTGTATAAGATTTTATCCACTAATCCACAGCTGTAATAATAATATACTTCTTTTTATAAAAATGTATTATTACTATTATTGTATTTAGGAGTGAATGAAAAAATTTACTTTTTAAAATTCGAAATAGTTGATGGAATATTGCTGAACCGAAATGATTTTGTGATGAACAACGAAACTTCAAAAAACGACTTACTGGAAAAAGCCAGAGCAAATGTTGAAAAACGTGGATTTCTCGATATTGATCTGGACCCCACAATGGATCTTTTTGCGGCAATCGAAAAATTGAAAAAAGAAAAAAATGCTGTGGTGCTGGCGCATTACTACCAGGAACCAGATATCCAGGATGTGGCTGATTATATCGGCGATAGTTTAGGTTTAGCTCAACAGGCAGAGCAGACATCAGCAGATATGATCGTTTTTGCAGGAGTTCATTTCATGGCTGAAACGGCTAAAATTTTAAATCCTTCAAAAAAAGTTGTTATCCCCGATTTGAATGCCGGATGTTCGTTAAGTGATAGTTGCCCGCCACCTCTTTTCAAAAAATTTAAAGAATTACATCCCGATCACAAAGTCGTGAGTTATATCAACTGCAGTGCCGGAATAAAAGCGTTGAGTGATGTGATTTGTACCAGTAGTAATGCAAAAATCATTGTTGAAAGTTTTCCAAAAGATCAACCAATAATTTTTGCTCCGGATAAAAATCTCGGAGCATATATCAACAAAGTGACAGGAAGAAATATGCTTTTATGGAATGGGGCTTGTATGGTGCATGAAATATTCAGCCTGCAAAAAATAACCAAATTAAAAGTCAGACATCCAAATGCAAAACTGATAGCACATCCAGAATGTGAAGATCCAATTCTACAAATAGCAGATTTTATAGGTTCAACAACCGGATTACTAAAATATTCACAATCAGATCCATCTCAGGAATTTATAGTAGCTACTGAAACAGGTATTTTACATCAGATGATGAAAGCATCGCCGGAAAAAACCTTTATTCCTGCACCTCCAAATAATAGTTGTGCTTGTAATGATTGTCCGCATATGAAATTGAATTCATTAGAAAAGCTTTATCTATGTATGGAATACGAAACTCCAGAAATTAATATGGAGGAAGATCTGCGTTTAGCAGCAAAAAAACCGATAGATAGAATGTTAGAAATTAGTAAAAAAGCAGGCCTGTAAATGAGGAAATATTGTAAAAATTTTTGATTTTGCCTTTTTCACCGTATACTTGCATTGGAAATAGGCAGATAAGTACAGTTCTCCCAGGCGTTTATTTCAATCATTTACCCGCCATTTTCATTCAAAATAAATTCAAACATTTTCATAATTAAGATTGGTGACTGCGAGTTGTGATTAACCCTAGATGATTTTATGTACGATATTTTACAACTGAACGATATGCTCGTTCCTGAATTACTTGATATAGCCGAAAAGCTTAATATTCAGCATGCAAAGAAGTTAGCAAAACAGGAATTGATCTATAAAATTTTAGATAGCCAGGCTATTGCAGACACAAAAGAAGGTGACTCAAAAAAAATAGATGGAAAAAGAAAACGAATAATAAAAGTAAATACCAGTACCGGCAGTGAAGAAGCTGTAGTCGAAAACCAATCTGAAGAAGCCGCATATAAATCTAATAAACCAATTACAAAAAAAGCCAATATGCCAACTAAAAAAGAAGATAAGGCTCCTGTAAAAAGAACCAGGAAAAAAGTAGAAGAAAAAGAAACAGAACACTCTGTTGATAAATCTGCTGACTCACAACCTAATGAAGAGGCAATAACCCCCGAAGCAGAAAAGGTAATTAAAACGTTGGATACACAATTGGCGCAGGCTATTTTAAGTGAAAACGAAGAAGGTAATCAGCAATCAGCAGAAAATCCATCTGGTGCTGGTCAGAATAAATTTTATCCTGCCCGCAGGGAACAACCACAATTTAATATAGAATTTGATGGAGTAATACTAGGAGAAGGTGTATTGGAAATGATGCCTGATGGATATGGATTCCTACGTTCTTCTGATTATAATTATTTATCATCACCAGATGATGTTTATGTATCTCCTTCACAAATAAAACTATTCGGATTAAAGACCGGAGATACTGTACATGGTGCAGTACGTCCGCCAAAAGAAGGAGAAAAGTATTTTGCACTTTTAAAAGTGGATACGATCAATGGAAAAAGTCCGGAAGAAGTAAGAGACCGTGTGCCGTTTGATTACCTGACACCATTGTTTCCTTACGAAAAACTGAACCTGTTTACAACCCCTTCTGATTATTCAACCAGGATAATGGATTTATTTACACCTATTGGTAAGGGTCAGAGAGGATTAATTGTAGCACAGCCAAAAACAGGTAAAACTATGTTGTTAAAAGCGGTTGCCAACGCAATTGCTGCCAATCATCCGGAATGTTACTTAATGGTGGTTTTGGTTGATGAACGTCCGGAAGAGGTGACAGATATGGAAAGAAGTGTAAAGGCAGAAGTAATTGCCTCTACTTTTGATGAGCCTGCAGAAAAACATGTAAAGGTTTCAACCATCGCATTACAAAAAGCAAAACGTTTAGTAGAATGTGGGCACGATGTGGTGATATTATTGGATTCTATTACCCGTTTAGCAAGAGCACATAATACCGTTGCCCCATCATCTGGTAAAGTATTATCAGGTGGTGTAGAAGCAAATGCCATGCAAAAACCAAAACAGTTTTTTGGTGCTGCCAGAAAAATTGAACACGGTGGATCTTTAACCATCATTGCAACAGCACTGGTAGATACAGGAAGTAAAATGGATGAAGTGATCTTTGAAGAATTCAAAGGAACCGGTAATATGGAATTACAGTTGGAACGCCGTTTATCAAATAAACGTATCTATCCTGCTATAGATCTTGTTGCATCTTCAACCCGCCGTGATGATCTGTTGTTGGATAAGGATGTATTACAGCGTATGAACTTGCTCCGTGTTTTCCTTACTGATATGAATGTAGAGGAAGCGATGAGAGAGTTGCAAAACAGAATGAAAGGCACTAAGAGCAACGAAGAGTTCTTAGCAAGCATGAACAGATAAGATTTAAAAAGTTATATAAAAAGCCACTGATAAATCGGTGGCTTTTTTTGTTTTTACTTTTGCAATAATAAATGGCAGTACAGAAAATAGATATTGAACAATTTCTTGAACTTTCGGACTCACACGTTGTGCTCGATGTAAGAAGTCCGGGTGAATATGATCATGCACATATACCTGGCGCCATTTCCTTTCCGCTGTTTTCTGACGAAGAAAGAAAGATCGTTGGAACAACTTACAAACAAAAAAGCAGGGAGCAGGCCATAAAGATCGGACTTGAATTTTTTGGTCCGAAGATGCGTAAGATGGTAGAAGAAGTTGAAGAGATAATTAGTAATAGACAAAACATTTTAAGCAATGAGGAAAAAAAATTGTCTGTAGCTAAAAGTATTTTAGTTCATTGCTGGAGAGGCGGTATGCGTAGCGGTGCTGTTTCCTGGTTGCTTGATATGTATGGGTTCAAAGTTTATACACTTGTTGGCGGGTATAAAAAATACCGTAATCATGTATTGGATACTTTTAAAATTCCTTTTGATTTAAAGATCCTTGGAGGATATACAGGCTCAGGAAAAACAGGCTTACTGAAAGCGTTGCAACAAAAGGGTGAAATTATTATTGACCTAGAAGGCATTGCCAATCATAAAGGTTCGGCATTTGGTAATATCGGTTTGCCAAAACAGCCTGGCCAGGAAATGTTTGAAAACCATTTAGCTAAAAAGCTGAGAGGGATTATTACTGAACAAAACAGGAAAAAATCAACTGATCCTTCAAAACCAACCCGAAGTATATGGACGGAAGATGAATCGCAGCGGATCGGACTGGTAAATATTCCCGGAGACTTGTGGACAAGAATGAGGCAATCCCCTGTTTTTTTTCTGGACATCCCTTTTGAAGAACGATTAAAGCAAATTGTTGAAGAATATGGTGTTTTGAACGTTGAAAACCTGGCAGATGCGATCAACCGGATTTCTCAAAAATTGGGCAATTTGAATGCAAAAACGGCGATTTTACACTTAAAAGAGGGTAAAATAAGCGAATGTTTCGATATTTTACTTAAATACTACGATAAGCATTATTTCAAATCTTTGCACAATCGGGAGGGCATAAATTCGTTATTAAAGAAGATCGAATGTAAATCCGTAACTACCGAAAATGCCGAAAAACTTATTCGCTTATCTGAATTGCAGCAGCAAGGGCTTTAAGGCTCTTATCCTTCTTTTTTTAATACCTTCTTTTTTAAATGCACAATCTCTTACCGGATTATGGACCGGAGCAATAAGTAATGATAGTAGTACTGTAAGAAAAGACCAGTCTTTTGAAATTGCCCTTACTGAGTACCGCGGAAAAGTATACGGGTATTCCAGAAGTGAATTTATCGTTGACGATGTTTTGTATTATGTAGTCAAGAGGGTAAAAGGAACTATTGAAGGGGATGTTTGTGAGGTTATAGATGATGAAATCATTTCTTTCAACTTTCCAAGAAAGCTGGATAAAGGAGTAAAAGTTACAAGTACATTCAAAAGAAATAACAAGGATAGTGTTTGGCATCTGGTAGGAACCTGGAAAACCAATGCTACTAAGAAATATTATGCAGTTACAGGAAAAGTAGGTCTGGAAGAAGAAAAAGACCTGGCCGCATCAAAAATCTTCCCGCACCTGGAAGAATTGAAATTAGCAAATGATGTTGCATTTTATAAAGAAAGGGTAGAAGGCATTCCTGTTGTAAAAATTGCCAAACCAGAAAAAATATCGACCAGTTATATTGAAGTTGATAAGGAGTTTACACAAAGCACAGGAACGGCAGTTGTAGCCAAACCAATAATTATAGAGCCTGCAATTATAAAAGAAGAAGAAAAAACAGAGGAAGTAGTGTTATTAGAAAAGGCGGCCGATAATTTACCAAAAACAAATACAGTAGTAGTTCAAACAAAGACCTCTGTTATCAAATCAGAAAAACCTGACGTTAAGATCGCATTGAACAGTGCGTCTAAACAAACTTTTGAAAAAGCAGCGCCACAAATGGTAATTGAAAAAGCGGTAGTAAAAAACACCACTCTTGAAAAGAATAAAACGATAACAACAAACCCATCGGTAGTTACAAAAAGTGTAACCACTCAAACTCCGCCAGCCGACAACAATAAAGGAAATGTTCATGAGGTTGTACACACAAAAATCGAAAAACAGGAATTGAAAAAAATAGAAATAGCAACACCGTCAATAGCTGTAAGAAAACCACAAGAAGAAATTATTAAAAGTGCCGCTGAAATATCTGGAAGAAGATCTGAGTTTACTCAGGAAGTAAATTATACATCTGACAGCCTTTTAATTTCTCTTTATGATAATGGAGAAATTGATGGAGACACAGTAAGTGTTTATTTGAACGGAGAAGTTCTGATGTATAAACAAGGGTTAAAAGCAAGTGCCATTAAGAAAACAATTTACGTTTCACCGGATAAAGAGGACTTTAGTTTGGTTTTGTTTGCAGAAAACCTCGGTAAGTATCCACCGAACACCGGCTTACTGGTAGTTCATGATGGTGAAGATGTTTATAATCTTCGTTTCAGCTCAGACTTTCAAAAAAATTCAGGAATCATTTTCAGACGAAAGAATAAATAAATATCGTTGTTGATATATAATCAACTATTCCGAGATTTGAAGGATGAATGATTCTGTAAAGCTCACCCAATATTCTCATGGCGCAGGATGTGGATGTAAGATTGCCCCTAAAGTTTTAGATGAAATATTAAAAAGCAATATTTCATTACCCGAAAATGATAAGTTATTGGTTGGAAACCAAAGCAAAGACGATGCTGCTGTGTATGATCTTGGAAATGGCACCGCACTTATTTCCACTACTGATTTTTTTATGCCGATAGTTGATGATGCTTTTGATTTTGGCAGAATAGCTGCAGCTAATTCCATTAGTGATGTTTATGCAATGGGGGGAAAGCCATTAATGGCTATTGCAATCCTGGGTTGGCCTGTTGAAAAGCTACCTGTTGAAGTTGCACAAAAAGTTATTGAAGGAGGAAGAACTATTTGTGTAGAAGCAGGTATTCCTTTAGCCGGCGGACATAGTATAGATTCTCAGGAACCAATTTTTGGTTTGGCGGTAACAGGGATTGTACCAATAGAAAATTTAAAGAAAAACAACGAAGCAAAAGAAGGCGATTTGTTATTTCTCACTAAACCACTTGGCGTTGGCATATTATCTACTGCAATGAAGAGGGGCTTGTTAAAAGAAGAGCATTTGACAATGATGATAGACCAGATGGCAACGTTAAATAAAATTGGCGAAGAGTTAGGGAAAATAAAAGGAGTGCATGCAATGACAGATATTACAGGATTTGGTTTGCTGGGTCATTTGATCGAAATGGCAGAAGGAAGCGGAGTGGGAGCTGAAATATATTATGATAAGTTATCAATAGCTCCCGGAGTTAAAGAATATATTAGCCAACGCATTTTTCCGGATGCAACCACAAGAAACTGGAATGCATATAGTGAAAAAGTAAAGTTTGAAAAAGGGGTGAATGTAATGGAATCGTTTACATTGTTGCCTGACCCGCAAACGAATGGTGGCCTTTTAATTGCAATTGATGAAAGAGAAACCGAAAAGCTTTTTTCAATATTTAAAAACTATAATCTTGATGATTATATTACTCCAATTGGAAGGATAGTGGGCAAGCAGGAAAAGCTAGTTGAAATAAAAAAAGAATAAAAAATGCGGCTAGATTGTGCCGCATTTTTTTATTTATAGTTCTTTATAATTTAAAGCCTATTGTAAAGCTCAATACACGGTGTTTGTTATTGTTATCTTCACCATTGGTAGTTCCTGATTGTAGTTTTGCCAATCCTAATCCATAGTTCACTGAAAAAGATGTTGACTTGCCCTCAAACCCAACAGTACCGTTTAATCCGTAATCGAATCTTTTCAATATTCCAAAACCAGCCCCTTCTTCACCAGAGGTTGTAGGATCATCATTGGAAAAATCAATTTTATCTTTTCTGTTAAAAGCAATACCCGCTATTTTATAATCCAGCTTTCTATTTCCTGCAATACCCATAGCAATATATGGGCCGGCGCCGGCAAAGAATTTTGAATCCTTGTTAATTGGAGCTTTGAATACAACGTTAACGGGCACCTCTAAATAAAAAGGATTGACCTCTGAACGATAATAATTTGCATCTGTAGGCTGGCCCGACTGTGTTTTGGAGCCCTTGCCTGTAAAAAGAAAACCCGGCTGTATGGATAAAAAGGAAGTAACAGGCAGGTCACCGATTATACCAACCTGAAAACTAACCAACATGTTTGCCTCATCTGCAGTTCCATCATTTTGAATTGACACATTAGCTAGGTTTACTCCGGCTTTTAAATAGGCAGATGATTCTTGTGCAAAAAGTGAAAAACTGCTGGTTGTCAATAAAGTAAACAGAGATAAAAAATACTTTTTCATAAATAGTACAGTTTTATAAGTATATATTTTACGCTTTAGTCAAAGACTTTGCCAAAGTATAGTTTTTTTAATAATAATTTTTTCATTTCTGAAATCAAGACAAAAAAATGACAAAATTATTTTATTAGCCCATTAAACCTTTTTTAATCTAATACATCTGAAGTAACTACAAGCACCAAGAAAAAACGTGACACCAGCGTTTTACAAAATCCACCAAAAAAGATTGATCGTATTTATTAAAAATTTGGCATAATTTTTTAGGCAATAGATTTTACAAGAAACAAAAACAAACAAAAATTAAACACATGAAAACTACAATCAAAAAATCAATGACCCTTGCCGTTGCATCACTAAGCACTCTTATTATGTTCGGCCAGGTGCTGGGAGTAAAGTCAACTACAGACGCAGCAGTAAAAGCTACTGCAAATACAAGTGCAGTTTCAAAGACTACAGCCGCAGCAACTAATGCAACAAAAAGTACTGTATCGGCCACAACTGGCACCGTTACAAATGTAAAGACAGGAACCATGAACACAGCAAGTGCAAAAAGCGCTGCAGCCATTGACAAAACAAAAGAAATTGGTTCTGACGTTAAGAATAGCACAGCCGTAAATGCTTCAGCAGGAGCAAAAGCAGAAA
>JAHEMN010000211.1 GCA_024643645.1 Chitinophagaceae bacterium
CTCCGGCAGGCAGACCGATCTTATTGGCTGTGCTGGCCACTTCTACATTGGAAGAATTCTTCCAGCTGTAACTGACCGTACCCACAGCATTTGTAACTGCTCCGGCTGATACTGTACCATCGCTGGCTCCAAAACAACTTACATCCGTTTTACTGCAAGTAGCAAGATTTAATGCTGCCGATGGACCACCGATCGTAACAGTACAATTTTTTGTAAAACAATTATCTGATACCGTTAAAGTATAAACTCCGGCAGGCAGACCGATCTTATTGGCTGTGTTGGCCACTTCTACATTGGAAGAATTCTTCCAGCTGTAACTAACAGTACCCACAGCATTTGTAACTGCTCCGGCTGATACTGTACCATCACTGGCTCCAAAACAACTTACATCCGTTTTACTGCAAGTAGCAAGATTTAATGCTGCCGATGGACCGCCGATCGTAACAGTACAATTTCTTGTAAAACAATTATCCGATACCGTTAAAGTATAATCTCCGGCAGGCAGACCGATCTTATTGGCTGTGTTGGCCACTTCTACATTGGAAGAATTCTTCCAGCTGTAACTGACCGTACCCACAGCATTTGTAACTGCTCCGGCTGATACTGTACCATCGCTGGCTCCAAAACAACTTACATCCGTTTTACTGCATTCACCAAGCGTTAGAGAACTGTTAGGCCCACCAATACTGGTTGTGCAGGTTTTTGAAGTACATTGATCAGTTATGGTAACTGTATAAGTACCGGCTGGCAGATTGCTTACTGTGGCGCTATTTCCGACTTGTGTACCTGTTGCATTTCTCCATACATAAGTTGTTGTACCAATATTATTACTGACTATTGCACTTACTGATCCGGTTGAGCTTCCCTGACAGTTTGCACCGTTACTACTGCATGTTACAGTTAACTCCGGAGGCGCAGCAATAATCGTCCGATCAAGCTGCTTTGAACAATTATTTGCATCGGTAATGGTTAATATATACTTACCTGCTACCAGGTTGGTTAAATTAGTTGAGGAACCCTGACCTGGAGGAATTACACCCCCATTAGCTGCTGTCCAGGCATAAGTATAAGGTGATTTGCCCCCAAAACCTTCTGCAGCAATGGATCCTTTTCCGCCGAAACAACTGATCTGTGTAACTGTAAGTGCCGCATCTAGTCCGGTAAATACCCTGATCTCAGGCATGGTTCCGCATTTGGGGTTAATAGTAGATGTATTAGCCAATAATACCGGACAAGTTTCATTAGGACTGGAAGACGTCCATGCCAGGTACAAATTTTTAATGATCAAAGATTGACCACATTGATATCCAATTGTTTGAACGGCAAAATTCGTAATGGCATTTTTTGGAATTGGCCCTACACAACCAGAAATCTGTACAGTTTCCTGAAGATCACCTGAAGGACTATATTTCTCCAGTGTTCCCCAAAATGCAAAAGATGTACGGTTAGAACCTGTTTTATTATTAATAGCGATATATAAAGTTCTCGTAACAGGAGTTCCGGGAGTACAACTTCCACAAATGGGATCAGAAGAACCTGAAGGAACAGGCAATGTTGCACTTACCAGAACCAGATCGCCGGAAGTACAGGAACTGGCTGGAGGAAAGGTTTGTGAATTGATTGCCATCGAAAAGCTTAAGAAAGATATTAAAAACAGAAGTAGAAACTTCTTTAGAAGAATGGCTTGCTGCCTGGATAAAATCCAAATCAGTGTAGCTTTTTGAATTGAAATTTTCATAATAATTTATTATAAGGTGAAAGAGAAGTGACTTTAAAACATAACCACTTAATTAAAAGTGACTAGAAAAAAACTTTATTACTATCTGTGATCTCGTGGCCATTATCCTGAAAACATATCTGGAAAAGAAGCTTGTATATTTAATTTTTTCATACATGGTAGTTTAATGATAATTAAGCATTTATAATGATAGTGTTGTAGAAAAATATTTTGAGAATAGTGCATAAAAAGGCGACAACCACTTCTGTAATGAAGTAAGAGTGAATGCATTGAAAGAAACAATATCGAACAAATCAATATGCACATAAACAATAGTTTATTGCTTAACTAATTTTGTTCAAATACCTTAACGATACTAAATAAGGAGAGACTTAACCGAATGAGAGATGCTAACTAATTCAATGTTAATAACCAAAAGATGGTTAGCAGGTAAGTTTACAAGGGGATATAAATACAAGCTATCGATCACAAATTCAACTTTCAAATAAATCGGAGGATAAAGGAGATCAATTGCCGGTCAGCAAATAGAGAATAATTCTACTCAAATTAGAATTAGTTTTTGAATAAACAACATTCTAGCTGATTATTTTTTAGAAAAACATAAAAGTTTCTTCGACATTTTATAGACCTTTCAGGCATCACCAACACAATTTCTGCTTCAGGAATATATTATATTGCAACATGTCCTCTCTCAAAAAATCTACAGGATATAAAATTATTTGTGACTGGCTTTTGTCGAAAGGTCTTCAACCCTTTTTATTTCAGGATCAGACATGGCAACATATTCTGAACAATGAAAGCGGTCTTGTGAATGCTCCAACAGGTTGTGGTAAAACCTTTTCTGTTTTCCTTGGTGCATTGATGAGTTTTATAGATCAACAACCCACAGATCATACAACCCAAAAAAACAACAAGCTTCAACTTCTGTGGATCACCCCTTTAAGAGCCCTTGCAAAAGATATAGGCAGGGCCATGGAAGAAGTAATTGAAGAACTGGGCATGAATTGGAAAGTTGGTATCCGCAATGGCGATACCTCCACAGCAGAAAGAACCCGACAAAAAACAAATATGCCGGAAGTATTGATCATTACTCCGGAGAGCCTGCATTTATTACTTGCACAAAAAAATTATCCTTTCTTATTTTCTTCCTTAAAAATCATTGCGGTAGATGAATGGCATGAATTGCTGGGTAGCAAGAGAGGCGTACAGGTTGAGTTGGCAATATCGAGAATAGTCAATAGTCAATTGCCAATGATTAATGTTGAAAAGACGGAAGGAAGAAATGACATAATGGTTTGGGGTATCAGTGCTACCATCGGCAATTTAGATGAAGCGAAAGAAGTTTTACTATCTCCATTAAAAAAAGAAGGAGTAATTGTAAAAGCAGATCTGCATAAAAAAACAACAGTAGAATCGATCTATCCGGATGAAATTGAAAAATACCCCTGGGCCGGCCATCTTGGAATAAAACTGGCACATAAGCTCATTCCGATCATTCAGCAAAGTAAAACCACACTCATCTTCATCAACACCAGAGGCATGAGTGAAACATGGTACCAGACCTTATTAAATGTTTGCCCGGAATTAGCAGGCTCCATTGCACTACATCATGGCTCAATCGACAGAGAGCTAAGAACATGGATCGAGGATAATTTACATACCGGAAATCTGAAAGCCGTTGTATGCACTGCCAGCCTGGATCTGGGTGTAGATTTTCGTCCGGTTGAATCCGTTATACAGGTTGGTTCACCAAAAGGTGTTGCCCGTTTTTTACAAAGAGCAGGCCGCAGCGGACACAGCCCCGACGCAACCAGTAAAATTTATTTTTTACCTACTCATTCCTTAGAACTGATGGAAGCTGCAGCGCTGAAATCTGCAATGGAAGAAAAATTAATTGAAAGCCGGCAACCCATGCTACTGTGCTATGATGTATTGCTGCAATATTTAAATACGATTGCAATATCTGATGGCTTTATCCCTGATAAAATATATAAAGAAGTAACTTCTACCTGGTGTTATAA
>JAHEMN010000212.1 GCA_024643645.1 Chitinophagaceae bacterium
AAAACTGATGAGATTTATTATGAAAGAGAGAAAGAATATGAAATCCATTACAAGGACATTGTTCTTCCTCATAAATTCTTTGCAGATTTTGTGATATTTAAAAAAGTGATCGTTGAAGTTAAAGCTAAACAAGGTGGCATAGCTGAAAAAGATTATGCTCAGACAATCAACTATCTTAAATGTTCTGAATGCAAAGTTGGATTGATCCTTAATTTCGGAAAAATGAAACTTGAAATAAAAAGAGTAATTTATTAATTGACTTCTGTGTTTCTGTATCTCAGTGGCAAATAAAATATGAACAAGCAACTTATATATCAAAATAAAAAGATTCACTACCGTATAATAGGAAATGGAGATCCCGTAATTCTCATACATGGTTTTGGAGAAGAAGGAAACATCTGGAATAGCCAGGTTGAATATTTGAAAAATAAATTTAAACTGATCATACCTGACTTACCAGGATCCGGATTATCTGAAATGATCGGGGATATGGGTATTGATGAAATGGCTGAAGTAATACATGCAATAATCCATGAAGAAAATATTGATAGCTGTACTGTAATTGGCCATAGCATGGGTGGATATATTTCATTAGCATTATTAGAAAAGTATTGGAATCATATTTCAGGATTGGGTTTATTTCATTCAACCGCATTTGCAGATACAGATGAAAAAAAATTAACGAGAAAGAAAGCAATTGCCTTTATTGAACAAAATGGAGCCTATGAATTCTTAAAAACAGCAATACCAAATCTTTTTGCTGAAGCATCGCAAAAAAAATTCAAACCTTCCATTAACAAATTAATAGAGCAAGGCAACAACTTTTCACCCGATGCACTCGTTTCATATTACAATGCAATGATTGAAAGACCTGACAGGTCACATTTATTACAAAAAACGACAATACCTGTATTGTTTATCATGGGAAAATATGATAAAGCTGTACCACTGGAAGATGGCTTAAAACAGTGCCATCTCCCCGAAAAATCGTACATTCACATACTCCAAAATTCGGGTCATATGGGAATGATTGAAGAAAAAGATTTGGCTAATGAGTTTTTGGAAGAATTTTTGCTGGATAAGTAAAACCCAACATCGACCTACCCATAAATGAAACGAATTTTATTTATCATATTAACTTTTTTCATCCTTGCTGCAACATCAAATGCAGCTCATATAAAGGGTGGATTTTTTACTTATAAATATCTAGGTCCGGGTACAGCAGGTAATTTAAGATACCAGGTTACATTAACAGTTTATATGATATGTAACCCTTCCACCGGCCAGTTATCAAATCCAATCAATTTTAGCATATTCAATGCCGGTAATAATCAGTTTTTACAAAATGTAAGTGTTCCAATCACCAATCAATATAATCTGACCAAAAACTTTGACGAACCATGTATCACTGGTAATGAAACGGGTTGCTATTATACCATTGTAGTTTATGATCTCACTTCAGTAGAACTCCCCTCTTCTCCGGATGGATATATTTTTGCTTACCAAAGATGTTGCAGATTGGCAGGCATCAATAATGTGGTCAGCAGTGGTAGTGTAGGGAATACTTTCGCTATTAAAATTCCTGGTACTGCGGTTTTAGCTGGTGCTGAAACAAACAGCAGCCCTGTTTTCCAGGTTAATGATACAGCAGTTGTTTGCAGAAATAGTTATTTCCAATATTCATTTCAGGCTTCAGATCCTGATGCAGATTCACTTTCCTATCAATTTTGTTCAGCAATTGAAGGAGGTAGTCAGGCAAATTCAGCCCCGGCAACAGCAGCTAACCCACCCTATTCATCTGTTCCATATCTTTCACCATTCAGTGGAACTGAACCAATGGGACCTAATGTAAGTATAGATCCGGTCAGTGGTATCATTAGTGGGATTGCTCCTGATCTGCTTGGTGAGTTTGTAATAAGTGTTTGCGTAAATGAATACCGTAATGGAGTGTTGATCGGCACCTCTCCAAAAGAATTACATATCCGGGTTAATGATTGTCAACCATTGAAAGCACAATTATCTCCATCTATGCTTACTTGTGATGGTTTCACTCTTAATTTTCAAAACCTGGTTTCCAACCAGGCAGGTACGCAATATATATGGACATTTGGAGATCCGGCAAGTGGCAGTGCTGATACTTCTTTGTTGGAAAATCCTTCCCATACATATTTAGATACTGGTGTATATATTGTTAAGCTGATAGTTTCTCTTTCCGGCGGATTATGTGCAGATAGTGCTACTATGCTTGCAAAAGTGTATCCAGGCTTTTTTCCCGGGTTTACGTATACGGGTAGTTGTTTTACCAATCCATATCAATTTACCGATACTACTAACACATCATATGGTGTGGTAGATAGCTGGCGATGGAATTTTGGCGATCTGTCTACTTTAGCTGACACCTCAAGAACTAAAAATCCACAATGGACCTATGGATCACCGGGTACAAAAACCGTACAATTAATAGTTACAAACAGTAAAGGCTGTAAAGACACGGCATCTGTAGATATAAATGTGCTTGATAAACCAATTATAACTTTAGGATTTAATGACACATTGATCTGCAGATCAGATGCGGTTACTTTAGATGCATCCGGTATCGGCACTTTCAGTTGGACACCATTGACTAATATTTCTAATCCAACTACCGGAACCCCAACCGTTACACCACCAACTACTACCTGGTATGTAGCAACCCTAAGTGACAATGGATGCATAAATAAAGATTCGGTGCAAGTGCGGGTAGTGCCTGGTGTTACATTATCTGCAATTGCCGATACTACAATCTGTCTGACTGATGCAGTTCAGTTGAATGCCAGCACAAATGGCTTATCATTTCAATGGTCACCAGCAGCAACACTTGATAATTCAACTATTTTGTCACCGATTGCAACACCCACAGCAGCATCTACTACCTATCAGATTACCGCTATAATTGGAAGTTGTTCTACTACTGATGAAGTAATAATCAATACTGTTCCCTACCCTGTAGCCAATGCCGGACCAGACCAGACAATATGTTATAATACTTCAACTCAGTTAAGTGGTTCTCACAATGGTATCAATTTTACCTGGTCACCTACTTCCTATCTAAGCAGCTCAATAATTTTAAATCCAGTTGTTACACCACCCAGAACAACTTCTTATATCCTTACAGCATTTGATAATAAAGGATGTCCTAAGCCTGGTCGAGATACTGTTACTATTATAGTACAACCCAAAGTAAGAGCTAATGCAGGCCGTGATACAACAGTTGTTATTGGACAACCACTATTACTCAATGGATCGGGTGGTGAAAGTTATATATGGAGCCCTGGAACCGGACTTTCCAGTACAACTATTGCCAATCCTATCGGAATTTATGGACCTGAAACAGATAGTGTAAAATATAAGTTAGTAGTAACTGATACTGCCGGATGTGCTGATTCTGCATTCGTAACAGTCTATGTTTTCAAAACAAATCCTTACGTTTTTGTACCTACAGCCTTTACTCCGAATAATGACGGGAAAAATGATGTACTACGTCCAATTGCAGTTGGTGTAGAAAAAATAAACTTCTTCAGTGTTTACAACCGCTGGGGCGAACTGGTATTTACTACTACTTCAAACCGTCAAGGGTGGGATGGGCGTATCGGCGGTGTATTGCAATCTACTAATGTATTTGTATGGATGGTTAGTGCAATTGACTTTACCGGAAAAACTATTTTTCTGAAAGGGACGTCGACGTTGATCAGGTGATTGCTCGAAA
>JAHEMN010000073.1 GCA_024643645.1 Chitinophagaceae bacterium
GTTTCTCCTGGCCCACGCATCCATGTTGGCTGACTTAGGTCCATAGGGTATACCTTGTATGATGTATTTACATTAGGACAATTATATAAAGACCTTGATCCGTTTACAATTCCTTCTGTGAATTCATTGTATGAAGCTGTCATGGCATTTGCTTCATGAGTGATACCAATAAGCTTTCCATCCTTGCTGGCTCCTAAACTTAACTTTTGTACAGCTTGTGGACGATAACCTACCAAATTAAACATTTGATTTCTTGTCAGCATCAGCTTTAATGGTTTGCCGACTTTTTTCCCTGCTATCAATGCTGCCATTGAATGTGGCCATGTGTTGAAAGCTGAGCCAAAGGCACCACCAATAAACTGTGTTATGATCCTGATATTTTCTTGTTTTATGCCAAATGCCCGCATTACATTTTGTTGTGTGCCGCTGAGTGATTGTGTTTTTTCATACATGGTTAATTTGGAATCAGATTCCCAGTTAACGGTGACAGCATGAATTTCCATTGGGTTATGTACTTCAATTGGCATATTGTATTCGGCTTCAATTTTCACTGGGGCATTCTTCCATGCATTTGCTTCACCCCGTACATATTCTTTGAAATTATTTCCTTCCAGTGCCTTTCCGCTTTTTCTTGCTGTATCAAAATCAGTATTAAACTTTTCTTTTGAATAAGCCGTTTTTATCAGCGAAGCAGCATAAGTAGCTCTTTCAAATGTATCAGCAACTACAATGGCAATCGGTTGTCCGTTAAAGCGAACTATATTATCTGCAAAAACATTGTATCCTTTTTTAGTTGCCGGTGTATTAGATTGATCTGGCAGGTTTTTATAACCGGGAATTTCCGGGCAGTTTAAATGTGTGATCACAGCTAATACACCTGGTGCATTTTCTGCTGCCTTAGTATCCATTGCAGTAATTGTTCCTTTGGTAACATTGCTGCAAGCCAGTACACCATATACCATTCCGGGCAGATCATATTCTGCAGAATATTTTGCAGTACCTGTTACTTTTTGTACACCGTCTACCCGGTCGATGAATGGTTGATCTATTATTTTATCCATAAAATATTATTTATACAATACCGGTAGCGATCATCAAAGATTCGGTTATTGCTATCGGTGCCATTTTTAATTTGAAATTATTATGTCCATAACCTTTTGCACTTTTCATGGCCAATTCAGCTGCCTTACTGAAATTTTCTCTTGTGGCTTTTTTACCAACCAGAAATTTTTCAGCTTCTGTCATCCTCCAGGGTTTATGAGCTACGCCACCCATTGCTATATTTACTTTTTTGATGGTGTCAACATCCATCTCCAATGCAGCTGCAACTGATATCAAAGCAAATGCATATGAAGCCCTGTCTCTTATCTTTAAGTAATGATTTTTATTAAAATTATTTTTTGGGATCAATACTCCAGTTATAATTTCTCCTTTCTGTAAAGTGTTATCCAGTTCAGGTTTATCTTCCGGCAACCGATGAAAATCGGTGAATGGAATTTTCCTATTTCCTTTAGGGCCACTTATTGAAACTGTTGCATTCAAAGCAGCTAATGCCACACACATATCACTTGGATGAACAGCGATACATTTATCTGATGCACCAAAGATGGCATGCATGCGATTATGACCTTGTAATGCACCGCATCCACTTCCGGGTTGTCGTTTATTGCAAGGCATTGTTGTATCATAGAAATAAGAACATCTCGTCCGTTGCATCATATTACCTCCAACTGTTGCCATGTTTCGTAACTGTGCTGATGCACCTGCTGCAAATGCCATCGATAATAATGGAAAGTTATTTTTTATCAGCTCATTTTCTGAAACCTCACTGTTGATAGCAAGGGCTCCTATATTAATTCCATCAGTAGTTTCTTCAACCTGCTTCAACGGCAGATCATTGATATCTATTAATCGGGTAGGGGCAGTAACACCTCTTTTCATTAAATCGATCAAATTTGTTCCACCTGCTATAAATTTTCCTGTTGGATTTTTTGCCAATGCGTCAACTGCTGCTTTTACGGAGGAGGCCCGTATGTATTCAAAATTGATCATGATGATTGCCCTCCTTTTTTTACTTCTAAAACTGCATCAACAATATTGGGATAGGCACCACAACGGCAAATATTGCCACTCATGAATTCTCTTATTTCATCTCTGCTATTGGCATGGCCTTCATTGATACAAGCTAATGCAGACATAATTTGTCCGGGTGTGCAATAACCACATTGAAATCCATCATGTTTTATGAATGCATCCTGCATCGGATGAAGTTTATCACCATCAGCTAATCCTTCGATAGTAGTTATTTTTTTGCCTTCATTCATTACTGCTAATGATAAACAGGAGTTAATGCGTTTACCATTTACATGAACTGTACAGGCACCGCATTGTCCGTAATCGCATCCTTTTTTTGTACCCGTTAAATGAAGTTGCTCCCGTAATAGATCAAGCAATGTAACCCGGGGTTCTACAGTAAGACTATAGGCTTTACCGTTTATTTCCAGGTTGAGTGGAATTTTTTCAAATAAGGCAGCAATTCTTTCATCATTTTCTCCTGCTTTAACTAATGCAGGAGATGCCGCAGCTAACGCCGCAAGTGCGGTTGATTTTTTTAAAAAATCTCTCCGGCTTTCATTTTTACAATTTTTATCCATAGTAAATTTTGTAGAACTAAATTTAAATCATTGGCTGTTATGAAAAAAAACAGATTTGATAAATGGGCGCATTTCAGGGGTTTTGTCCAATGTTTACAATGATTTGTACAGAACTTTTACACAGGTATTTTGATTACTTATCTTTGCGCCTGATTTTAATAGAATAGTTCAAAAGATTTTATGGATAGAATTTATTTCGATAATGCTGCTACTACTGCTTTAGATAAAGAAGTGCTGGATGCTATGTTGCCATATATGACCTCTCATTTTGGTAATCCATCATCTATTTATTCTTATGGAAGGGAAACGAGACTGGCAATAGAAACAGCGAGGAAGTCTGTTGCTAAATTGCTGAATGCACATCCGGGTGAAATATTTTTTACCAGTGGTGGAACTGAAAGTAATAATACAGCAATTTTATCTGCCATAAGAGATCTGGGATGCAAACATATTATTTCTTCTCCCATTGAGCATCATGCCGTTTTACATACAGTAGAACATTATGGTATTGATGAAGTGACGAGGAGTTATGTAAAATTATTTCCTTCAGGTCATGTTGATCTGAAAGATCTTGAAGCACAATTGGCTGCTCAAAAGGTTCGATGCCTGGTAACATTGATGCATGCCAATAATGAAATCGGTAACATACTTGATATTCATGCAGTAGGGGATATATGTAAAAAATACAATGCAATATTTCATTCGGATTGTGTGCAGACTGTAGGGCATTATCAGCTTGACCTGAGAGAAACACCGGTTCATTTCATCAGCGGGGCAGGGCATAAATTTCATGGCCCGAAAGGAGTTGGTATATTGTATGTGAATGATAATATTAAAATAAAACCATTCATATTTGGCGGTGGTCAGGAAAGAAATATGAGGGCCGGGACGGAAAATTTATATGGCATTATCGGTTTTGCCAAAGCGTTGGAGTTGGCAATGGCAAATCAAGAACATGAAAGCAGTTATGTACAATCATTAAAGACCTATATGATCGAACAACTTCGTCAACATATTAAAGGTGTTCAGTTTAATGGCGATCAGGAGGGTAAATGTTTATATACTGTTTTAAGTGCCGCTTTCCCAAAAACTGAAAAATCTGAAATGATCCTTTTCAACCTGGATATGCAGGGTATTTGTGTTTCCGGTGGTAGTGCCTGCAGCAGTGGTGCCGATCAAGGCTCACATGTTATTCGGGTGATCAATAATAATCCCAATCTTGTTACTGTTCGTTTTTCATTCAGTAAGCATAATACAAAAGTGGAAATTGATATTGTAATTTCAAAACTCAAGGAATTTATCTAAAAAAATCAATTTCCTAACTGCAAATAGATGATCGCTTTACTTTCTTAAGACGAAATCCTGCGTCACCCTTTTATCTCATATAAAAATAAATTTGGATGTTTACGAAATATTCGTAGCTTTACGAAAATTTCGTAGATATGGAAAAGTTAACCCACACAGAAGAAGAAACGATGCAAGCAGTTTGGCATACCGGAGAAGGAAATATAAAATCCTTTATGGAAAAGCTGCCAGTACCTGCTCCTTATACTACTGTGGCTTCAATTATTAAAAATCTTGAGAAAAAAGGATATCTGAGCAGCCGATTGATTGGTAATGCTTATGTGTACAAGCCTGCTATAAGTGAAGAAGATTATAAAAAGAAATTTATGGGAAGTGTTGTTAAAGAATACTTTGATAATTCATATAAGGAAATGGTCAACTTTTTTGTAGAGCAAAAAAAACTATCCGCATCTGAATTAAAAGAAATAATAAGTATGATCGAAAAAGGAAATAGTAAATAGCTTTTTAAAAAACTTCAAAATCATATCAATGCCTTTTCTGTTAATATATATCATTAAATTTTCCATCAGCCTGGCTGTTATATTTCTATTTTACCATCTGGTATTAAGAAAACTGACTTTTTATACCTGGAACAGGATATACTTACTGGGATATACCTTATTCGCCTTTTTTGTTCCATTTATAGATGTTTCCGTTGCCCTTCATAAAAATAACCTGGCAGAAAGTGATATATTAAAATGGATACCATTCTTTCAATTGAACACCGCAGATCAAAATAATGATCATGTATTTGAATTTTCAGCATTGAATATCATTTCACTATTGGTAATAATTGGTGTTTTCATTATGACCATACGATTAATTGTTCAGCTTCTTTCATTCAGAAGAATAATGAAGAAGGCAACAATCATTTATAATGATAATATGAACCTCTACCATATCAATGAAAATATAATTCCTTTCTCATTTGGCAATTCAATTTTCATTAATCAACATCTTCATTCTGAGAAGGAATTAATTGAAATTATCAGGCATGAGATCGTTCATGTAAAACAAAAACACAGTATCGATATATTCTGGGGTGAGTTGCTTTGCCTTTTCAATTGGTTCAATCCGTTTGCATGGTTGATACGTAAAGCCATCCGTCAGAATTTAGAGTTCATTGCAGATAACGAAGTGTTAGATAATGGTATTGATAAAAAGCAATATCAGTTCTTGCTTTTAAAAGTTATAGGAAATAATCATTTTAGTATAGCCCCTAAGTTTAATTTTTCTTCACTTAAAAAACGTATAGCCATGATGAACAAACTCAAATCAACAAAAGTAAATTTGTTGCGTTTTCTTTTTATTCTGCCATTGTTAGCAGTAATATTAGTGTCTTTCCGAAAAGGAATAGGAGATACATTTAAAAAGAGTAAGCTATCAGAAATTAGTACTCCTGTTGTGAATACTGATACTGTCCCGCTTGCAAAAACCTATACCGATAAAGGTTTTAATATTTATGTAATAGAGGTCAATGAGATTCCATTGATCATTGTAAAAAATAAAGATGGAAAAGAGGTTGATCGTATGACCATTAAAGAATGGACATCAAAAGAAAAGTATTATGATGGTTTGTATGGTAAACTACCTCCTCCTCCGCCGCCGCCTCCACCACCACCACCGGCTCCTACAAAAATGAATGCACCATCGACTCCAACTGTACCTGAAATTCCGGGTAAACCTGTTGCACCACCATCTCCTGTAACAACTGTTGAAGTAATTAAAAGTGCTCCTGTTGATGATGTACAATCAGAAACAAAGGAAAATGCAGTTACAAGTCCTGCAAAATCTGCTTCTGTAAAAATGGGTAAAGCTACTGTTGATCAAATAGAAAAAAATCGGTTGATCATTCTTGATGGCGAAGTAATAAGCGAAGAAAAAATGTCTAAGATACTTCCTGAAACAATTGAATCAATGAATGTATTAAAAGGAAAAGCAGCGATAGAAAAATATGGAGATAAAGGGAAAGATGGTGTAATTATTATTACTTCAAAGAAGTAAATCACTAATGAATATTATATAATAAAAAAAGGACTGAAGTAAAACTCAGTCCTTTTTTAATAAAATTAATTTGGAATTAATTTATAGATAATACCAGGGATTTCGCTTTGCTGCCCATATATACTTTCTGATATTTCTCCAAAAAGCTAATACTACATAGATTATAATGGGTGATCCAAGTGTTAATAATGAAGTATACATAAAGTACTGGCGGATCTTACTGGTTGCAATTCCCATTCTGTTCCCAATAGCAGAACAAACCCCAAATGCATTCCATTCCACAAAGCTTTTCAGTTTATACATACCACTAAATTAGAAAATTGCCCTAAAACGAGCAAGAAGGCTTATACACCTTGTTTTTTCTTAATTTCGCCACATTAAACACTCACTTTTAAAGAATCTCCAAATGGTATTTGATTTAGACCTGATAAAGAAAGTATATGCAGAAATGCCTGCAAAAGTTGAAGCTGCCAGAAAGCTAACCGGCAGGGCACTCACGATGACAGAAAAAATATTATATGCCCACCTTTATGGGGCATTACCGGAAAAAGAATATGGAAGGGGCAGTGATTATGTTGATTTTGCTCCAGACCGTGTAGCAATGCAGGATGCTACTGCGCAAATGGCTCTATTACAATTCAGTACAGCTGGCAGAACTAAGGTTGCAGTTCCATCCACAGTGCATTGTGATCACCTGATTCAGGCTAAGATCGGAGCTAAAAAAGACCTTGAACTGGCAATTGAAACAAACAGGGAGGTATATGATTTTCTTTCCTCCATTTCTGATAAATATGGTATCGGTTTCTGGAAACCCGGAGCCGGGATCATACACCAGGTTGTATTAGAGAATTATGCATTTCCGGGTGGAATGATGATCGGTACCGACTCACATACCCCAAATGCAGGTGGATTGGGAATGGTGGCCATTGGTGTCGGCGGTGCAGATGCAGTGGATGTAATGGCTGGTTTGCCATGGGAATTGAAAATGCCAAAAGTTATTGGTGTAAAATTAACCGGTAAAATGAGTGGCTGGACTTCCTGTAAGGATGTGATACTATGGGTTGCCGGTCAATTGACTGTAAAAGGTGGAACCGGTGCTATTGTTGAATATTTCGGAGAAGGAGCAGACAGCATGAGTGCTACCGGAAAAGGTACGGTATGTAATATGGGTGCAGAGATCGGTGCTACCTGCTCATTATTTGCTTATGACGAGAAAATGAGTGGTTATTTAAAAGCAACCGGAAGGGAAGAAGTGGCTGCATTGGCAGATGGAATTAAAGAACATCTACGTCCTGATGCTGAAGTGTATGAAAACCCTGCTGAATATTATGATCAATTACTGGAATTGGATCTGAGTACTTTAGAACCATATGTAAATGGACCTTTTACACCGGATCTTGCAACACCAATTTCTAAAATGGCAGAAGCCGTTGAAAAGAACGGATGGCCGGCAAAATTAGAAGTGGCCCTTATTGGGTCATGTACCAATTCATCATATGAAGATATCAGCCGCAGTGCTTCAATAGTAAAAGATGCAGTGAGCCAGGGAATTAAAACTAAATCTGAATTTACGATCACACCCGGCAGTGAATTAGTACGTTATACGATCGAGAGAGACGGCTTTATAAAGGAGTTTGAAGATGCTGGTGGTGTTGTACTTGCCAATGCATGTGGCCCTTGCATCGGTCAGTGGGCAAGACATATTGATGATCCAAATCGTAAGAATACAATTATTACATCTTTCAATAGAAACTTTGCGAAAAGAAATGACGGTTTAGCTTCTACACATGCTTTTGTAGCAAGTCCCGAAATTGTAACTGCTATGGCTATGGCAGGAACGATTGCTTTCAATCCATTGACAGATAAATTGAAGAATGATAAAGGGGAAGAAGTTTTATTAAAAGAACCAACAGGATTTGAATTACCTCCAAAAGGTTTTGATGTGAAAGATGCCGGTTACCAGGCACCAGCTGCTGATGGAAGTAATATCCAGGTAGTTGTAAATCCGGAATCAAAAAGATTACAATTGCTGGAGCCTTTCAAAGCATGGGAAGGAACTGATTTGAAAGGATTGAAATTACTGATCAAAGCAAAAGGAAAATGTACTACTGATCATATATCAATGGCAGGACCATGGTTGAAATTCAGAGGCCACCTTGATAATATCAGTAACAATATGCTGATTGGTGCGATCAACTTCTTTAATGATAAAACAGATACTGTAAAGAATCAGTTGACCGGTGAATATGGTCCTGTGCCAGCAACAGCAAGAGCCTACAAAGCGGCAAATGTTGGAAGCGTAGTAGTAGGAGATGAGAACTATGGTGAAGGATCTTCAAGAGAGCATGCGGCAATGGAACCTAGGCATTTAGGTGTAAGAGCAATTATAGTTCGCAGCTTTGCCAGAATTCATGAAACGAATCTGAAAAAACAAGGTATGCTTGCATTGACCTTTGCCAATAAAGCTGATTATGATAAGGTGCAGGAAGATGACAGTATTGATATTGATGGATTGACTTCATTTGCTCCCGGAGTGCAATTGACCGTTGTATTAAATCATAAAGATGGCAGCA
Organism: Chitinophagaceae bacterium; assembly: GCA_024643645.1. Taxonomy (GTDB): domain Bacteria; phylum Bacteroidota; class Bacteroidia; order Chitinophagales; family Chitinophagaceae; genus JJ008. The sequence continues at coordinate 8,576 of JAHEMN010000073.1, forward strand.
GTGATTCAGTTGCAGTAAATCATACTTATAATGAGCAACAAATTGAGTGGTTTAAAGCAGGCGGTGCATTAAATGTTATCCGTGCAGAGTTTGCCAAGTAATAAATTGCTTTTATTAAAAAAACCTCTGACTATTTCAGAGGTTTTTTTTGATATTATTTTAAAAAATAAAAATAAACTTTTGCATATACTAATTTTCTGCTTATAATTGAATATGGTCAGGTTAAATCCCGATGTAGATATTGTATTGGATATATTGAAAGCAGTAATGGAAGCACAACCATTATCATCATTCACAAAAAGTTTGCATCATCAGTATATTGAAAGAGGTGGTCTTAGTAAAAAGCAATTAGAAGGGTTGTATAATAAAGCACAGAAAGTAAAAACCATTCCAGCCAATAAACTGGCTACATTGGAAGCGATCATACTAAGAAAACACAGCAAACAAAAATCTGAGTTGCCTCCAAATACTCCGCTATATGAAAAAGATGAATCCGTTGCTAAAATGATCGAGAAGATTTTATCCAGATATCCTGAACATAAACGGGTTTTATTTCTGAAAGCTAAATATGATAACAATGAATTATTCTCCTCAACAGAAACAGGAGATCTTGAACGATTTTATAAATTACTCAAATAGTTTTAAGTATAATTTTGTTGACTACCAGTATTTTAAAATAAACTTCGACTGGCTATAAATAAGTTTTAAGGCAACCATTTTATTGCAACTCCCGATTCAAAGAAGATGATCAATCTAAATCTTTGAAATGAGTATAGCACATTCATCCTGTTTTATTATTTTTATCTTTTTTAGTTTAGCTAGCAATGCACAGGATAAAGTTGTTACAAAGAAAGATAATAAACCTGTGGAAATATTTGATTCAGATAAGGCTATAAATGCCAACACCTCAGAAACTATAGGCAAAGGAAAAATGGCTTTTAAGGTTTCACATAACTTCGGTGATATAGCCGGAAACGCTGGCGGGATCAATAATTTTTTTGGACTTGATAATTCTACTGATGTCCGCATTGGTTTTCAGGTTGGTCTGGGTAAAAAATTTGATCTTATTGCTGCCCGTGCAAAGGGAGCAGGTTTACAACAACGTTTAATTGAACTTGGAGTTAAATATCGTTTTTTTGATCAGCAAGAAAATGATCCATCTCACCCATTTGCTCTTGCGGTTTATGCAAATGCAACTATTGCAACTAATACTAAAAGTGTTTTTCCTAATCAGGATAATAGCTATACTGGGTTCTCAGACAGGGTATCAGATATTATTCAACTTATCATAGCTAAAAAAATTGGTAAAATAAGTGTTCAGCTAAATCCAACAGTGTTGTTAAGGAATTATGCTATTTCATATGATCAGAAAAATATTTTTGCATTAGGTGGAGCTATTAAGGTACCGATCATCCAGAATCGGTTAAATCTGATGGTTGATTATTTTCATCCTTTCAGAACGCAGGCAAGTAAGGATTCTTTTCTTATAAATGATAATATTAAGTTCTATGACCCTTTAGGTATTGGATTTGAAATACTTACATCAGGTCATTCTTTTCGATTAAATTTTACAAATAGCACAGAAATTCTTGAGAATCGTTTTATTCCGAGAACTATCTCTAGCTGGGGTAAAGGACAATTCAGGTGGGGCTTTACCATCACAAGAAAATTTACTATTTGGAGATAGTCGTAAAAAAAGATTAAATTATATAGCAACTTAAATGATTAAATACCCGATTTGTAAAAAAAAATAGTTCAATTTTTGCTGACACCAGAAGAATTGACATACCACTTAACAGCCTGCAGTGATAATAGCAGGGAAAGCCAGAAAATTATTTATAGTTCATTCTATGGTTATGCAATGGCTATATGCGACCGATATACTAACAATCATGAGCAGTCTCTTGAAATTTTAAATGACGGATTTTTAAAAGTATTCAGGGAGGTACATAAATATGAACCTGCCTATACCGATGTAGTAAGTTCTTTTAAAGGGTGGTTACGAAAGATCATGGTTTATACTGCCATAGATCATTATAGAAAAGAACAAAAGCACAGCCTGGTTTCTCAACTTGAAAATGTAGTATATCAAATACCAATCGCTTCTGAAGATGCAATCAGCAAGATATCTTATGAAGAGATCATTAAGTCGATTCAGAAATTATCACCCGGGTACCGAACTGTTTTCAATCTTTATATTATAGAAGGGTTAACTCATGAGGAAGTAGCCTTTGCACTCGGTATTTCTGTGGGTACTTCCAAATCCAATCTTTCAAAAGCAAGAATACAATTACAAAAAATACTATTTAAACAGAATCAAATACAAGCGGAAAAAAATGCGGTCTGAAAAATTTGATAAAAAAATAATCGAAGCAGCTGAAAATCATCATCCTTCATATGATGGAGATGGATGGAAACAAATGGAGGAGTTGCTTAATAAACATCTGCCTCAAAAAAAAGAAAAGAAAAAGCGGTTTATCTTTTTTATTTTGTTTTTGTTATTATTTATAGGAACCGGTGGATGGTATTTATTTAAAAAAGAGGGAATTGGTTACAAAAACAATCAGGAAGCAGCCAATAATTTGCCACAGAAGAAAAAAGAACTTAATAAAAGAGAAAATAGTGCGGCGGAAAAATCAGCAGAGCAGCAGATACCAATTACTCAATTGTCTGAAAATACTGCTGTATTACCCCATAAAAAATCATTATTGATAGAGGAGTCATTAAAAAAAAGTAGATCTAGTTTGAATGTTATATACAAATCAAAAATTTCAACTAAAACTCAACAATCTGATTTGATTGAAAATAAAAAATCTAAAAAAAGTCTAAATAATAATATAGCAGAAAAAATATCATTCACTCCAGAATCAAAAAATCAGGATTACTCAAATAAAAAAACAATAGATCAAACAACTCATCCAATACCTGATTTTAGCAGTTCTCCTGAAAAAGAAACAGCAGAAATAAATCTAAAAGAATTACCCAATCTCAAAGAGGATAAAAACACAGAGTACGAGAAAGATTCTTTGCTAATACCTAATCAAAAAGCAAAGCATAATAAAAGTAGTTTTTTCTTTTTATCATTAGGAGCAGGACCGGATTTGAGCTTTGTTGGCAAAAATGGATACGGAAAAACAAAATTATTTGGAGGGATAGGATTGGGGTATCACATGAAAAATGGTTTGAGGATTTCCAGTGGATTTTATGCAGGCAGGAAAATATATTCAGCTACAGCTGAATCTTATAACCCACCTTCTGTTTTTTTTCAATATTATCCGATTCTTGAAAAGGTGGATGCAGATTGTAAAGTTTATGAGATCCCGATTTCACTCAGTTATCATTTTGGTAAATCTGAATATCAAAATTGGTTTGCCGGAGTTGGTTTATCAACATTGTTAATGAAAGAGGAATATTATACATATACTTATAAATATAATAGCACCGGGCCTTCTTATATGAAAGACTGGACAGTAAATAATAAGAATAAACATTTTCTTTCGGTGTTAACTTTATCAGGTGGGTATCAACGCCAGTTAAATAAAAGAATTACAATTTCAGCAGAACCTTATGTAAAAATACCATTACAAGGATTAGGATATGGAAATGTGAAGATGAACAGTACCGGAATCATGTTTAATCTTTCTCTCAAACCTTTCAGGAATGGTGCAAAAAAATAAAATGTGATTTATAAAAAAAGCAACCTTTAATTCATACTGTGCGATTAAGCATTAAACAGCTTATGAAACAGTCTAGAATTACTTTTTTAAGTGTACTTTTTTTTGCCGTTTTTTTAATTATTGATCTTTCCTGTGGTAAAAAGGAAGGGACAGCCGTACCTCCAGATCCATGTAGTGGGATTACAGTAGTTGTAACTGGCATTACCACCAATCCGGCAACTCCGGGTGCTTCAAACGGAAGTATTACTGCTACTGCTACCGGAGGATCTGGTTTTACCTTTAGTATCAATGGAGGCCCCTTTCAAACATCCGGAACATTTAGCGGATTAACAGCCGGTACTTTTACCATCACTGTTAAAAATAGTAATGGATGTACAGGCAGTGCCGCTTTTGCATTAACAGACCCAAACCCATGTGCTGGTATTACTATTTTGGTCAATGGGACAATTTCTAATCCTACGGCACCAGGTTCTAGCAACGGTAGTGTAACTGTAACGGCTTCAGGCAGTTCAGGGTTTACTTATAATATCAACGGAGGAACATTTCAGGTATCTAACGTTTTTTCAAATCTTGCAGCAGGAAGCTATGTTATAATTGCAAAAGATATAAATGGTTGTACCGGTTCATCAAATTTTACGTTAACTGCCTCTAACCCCTGTAACGGGATAAATATAACTGTGAACGGTACTGTTACAAATCCCTCTGCTCCAGGTGCAAGTAATGGTAATATTGTTGCTACTGCAACAGGTAGTACTGGATTTACGTATAATATTAATGGTGGGGCTTTTCAGTCGTCAGGTACATTTAATAATCTTGCTGCAGGTTCCTATACGATTACTGCAAAAGATGCAAATAGCTGTGTTGGTTCAGCAACATTTTTGCTGACTGATCCAAACCCTTGTAGTGGTGTAACTATAACCGTAGGTACTAGTATAAATGGAACAGACCCTTGCATGGCTCCCGGCGGTATGATTACGGCATCCGGATCCGGGGGAACTGGACCGTATACGTTTAGCCTCAATTCAGGTGCATTTCAGTCTAATAATATTTTTACAAATTTATCAAGTGGCAATTATAATGTTTCAGCAAAAGATATCAATAATTGTGTGGGAACGGTTACTAATATCCTTGTTCCTAACCTCCCTGCGGGTCCTTTATTTTCAGCTGTCAGAACATTAATTCAGAATAACTGTGTAAGCTGCCATAATCCCACAAATGCAAATGGAGGAATGATATGGACTGTGGATTGTAATATCGTAACATTTAAAGACAGGATACAGGCAAGAGCTGTTAATGGCAATCCTTCTCCTATGCCACCTACAGGTTTATTACCTGCATCAGAAAGGCAAAAAATAACTGATTGGATAAATGCAGGTGGAAGATTTACAGATTAGGAACAATTAACTAATTTCTAGATTAAAGTACCCCGGTATTATCTTGGGTACTTTAATTATTTACCCCATCTGAATGTTTTAATATCAATTCCTGCCAGATCCAAAACTCTATCAACAACGGTTGCGGCAACATCTTCGATAGTTTTTGGACGGCTGTAAAATGAAGGAGTAGCAGGACAAATAATACCCCCTGCCAATGATATAGTTTCCATATTACGTATGTGCATCAGGTTATAGGGAGTATCTCTGGCTACACAGATCAATTTTCTTCTTTCTTTTAAAATAACATCTGCTGATCTTGAAATCAGATCATTGGAAATGCCTGCAGCAATTCTACCTAATGTTCCCATTGAACAGGGAATGATGATCATGGTGTCGTACTGTCCTGAACCTGATGCAAACGGAGCCATAAAATCCATCGTACCATAA
>JAHEMN010000074.1 GCA_024643645.1 Chitinophagaceae bacterium
CTTGTTTTGGTTTTTGCACTATTTAGCTTCAATAGTTGCAAAAAATTTCTTGATACAAAACCAACAGATAGTTTAACTCCAGAAGAATATTATAATACTGAATCAAAATTAACTAGTGCTTTAGCCGGGGTTTATGATATGATTGGTACTGAAGGTCTATATGGTAATTATTTATGGTTAGAATGGAATGGATGTACTGATGATGGGTTTTATGCCAGGTCAGCCCAAACAACAGGTTTGATGGTAAATAATTTTGATTATTCTAACGATAGAATTGCATTATTCTGGTCCAATTGTTATACGGGCATTGAAAGAGCAAATCAGTTAATAGCAAATATCAATATTCCTGCTATGGATGCAACTAAAAGAGATGCCATTCTAGGTGAGGCTTTGTTTTTAAGAGGCTATTATTATTTTTTGCTGGTAACGAGGTTTGGCGATATTCCTGTTCGTTTAACACCCACAACTTCACCCAATAACGCTGATATTGCCAGGACGCCAATTGCTGACGTTTACAAACAAATTTTAAAAGACCTGACGGATGCAGAAGCAAAAGTAAATACATCTACAGCAATAGGGCATGCCAGCAGAGTTTCTAAAACTGTTGTTCAGGGTATATTGGCAAGAGTTTGTTTGCATATGGCTGGCTATCCATTAAACGATAATACTAAATATGCACAAGCATTAATCTGGGCAAAAAAAGTAGAGGCTTCAGGAGAACATTCTCTGAGATCAACTTTTAATGCATCACTTACTAATAGTGCATATAGCCAGATATTTATAAATCACTCACAGGATATTTATGATGTAAAAGAGAGTATGTGGGAGGCTGATTTTATCGGAACCAGGGCTGATGGATATATTGAAAATGCCAGAGTAGGTAATACAATGGGTATTACAATGACCTCTGTCAATTTTCAGTCAGACACAGGATATTGCTATGGCTTTATAAAAGGTACAGGAAGGTTATTTAAGTTGTATGGTAATAGTGACTTAAGAAAAGCCTGGTCACTTGCCACCTATACCTATAATAATTCCACAGGAGCAAGAGTAAATATTTCTCCTACTGCAAATACCTATGGTCGTGATGCAGGTAAATGGAGAAGGTCATATGAACTTCAACGGCCAAAGAACAAAAACTATGGACCCACTAATTATCCAATTCTGCGATATGCTGATGTATTATTAATGATAGCCGAAGCAGAAAACCAGGGTAACGGACCCACTGCTATTGCTTATGTTGCTATTAACCAGGTTAGAAGGCGGGGCTATGGTTTACCAATAGGAACACCAAGCGCAGTTGCTGATCTTACTCCAGGATTATCTAAAGCTGATTTTCAACTTGCCATTGAAGATGAGCGATCAAGGGAATTATGTTTTGAAGGTTTAAGAAGAGAGGATCTGGTTCGTTGGGGAAAACTTGTATCTGTAATGCATGCTGTGGCTGCTGATCAGAGAGCAAATGGAGGTTCGTTTGCATATGGCGGGTTGGGTGGAGAAAATATTGCAGACAAGCATAATTTGTATCCGATTCCGGCAGCTGAAATTACCGTGAATAAGTTAATGACACAAAACCCAGGGTGGTAAATTAGATTTAATAATCGTAGCAAATTATAATTCAATTATAATTTGCTGCGATTAATTATTTAAATGAGATAACTAAAGGATTCTAATATGTAAAATAAGATGTCAATGAAAAAATCAGGAGACGTAATTAAATTCTTATTGTTTTGTTTTTTTGCATGTGCATGTTATGGACTGAGGAATAAACCTGTGAATAGACAACAGCTGGAAGCCGTTGAAATAACAAAACCCAATGTGTTAATTATTTTTCCCGATCAGTTAAGAAGATACAGTGCCGGTTTTTGGAGCCAGGATAAATTTATTGATAAGGTAATTGGCAATCCCGACCCCGTTGTTACACCCAATATAGACAGACTGGCTAATGGTGGTGTTGTATTCACCAATGCCATTGCTAATTTTCCATTATGCAGTCCCTCCAGAGGTATGTTACTCACTGGGCTTTACCCCGAAAAAAATGGAATATGGAATAATTGTTTAGCAGGTAGAACCGAAAGTTTAAAAGATAATGTTCAGACAATTACGGATGTGTTTTATCAGCAAGGATATACTACTGCCTATTTTGGTAAATGTCATTGGCTTATGCCGCAACCTTTCTTTGATACGGCAGGAAACTATGTTGGCTCCAATGAAAAACCCGGAGGGTATCTGCCCAACAGTTATGATAATTACATACCGGCAGGCCCTGCCCGGCATCATATTGAATACTTTTTTCAAACAGTAAAAGATTCACACTTTAATCCAATAGTCTATTCTAACGATCCGAATACAATTGAAGGAAAAAAAGATGGGGAACTTTATCAATCTTCAATTTATTCACCTAAAACTGAGGCACAAACGATTATTAATTATCTCCGAAATAATAATAATGTAAGAGACACGAAGAAGCCATTCTTTATGATGTGGTCATTAAATCCGCCTCATCCGCCTGTTGATGATGCTAATACGGAGATGGATGTATTGAGGAAATATTATGGTACAGATAAATTTCCTGTAATAGACAGCAATCTTGTTGTTCGCAAGAATGCAAATTATAAGGTGGCCGGTTTTGTCCGTAATTATTTTACAGCAGTTACAAGTATTGATACCTACATAGGACAGGTATTGGATGAATTGCAAAAGATGGGCATCTTGGAAAACACAATTGTTCTTTTTAGTTCAGATCATGGTGAACTTTTAGGCAGCCATGATTTAACGGGTAAGAATCATGTAGAGACTGAATCTTTAGCAGTGCCCTTAATTATCCACTGGCCAAAAGGATTGAAAGCAACTATTAATGAAGTACTTTTTAGTACACCGGATATTATGCCCACCCTATTGGGGCTGGCTGGGTTGAGTAATAAAATACCAAAAGATGTTGAAGGGAATAATTTTGCATCTTTGTTAAAGGGTATAAAATCTACCAATGTAACAAATCCTGCATCCAGTTTAATAATGTTAGCAAATGCAAGAGGGGTATATACAGGCAGATATACGCTGTGTGTGCGGGATAATAAAAAAGGTGCTAGTAAAAATGCAGAAAAATCTGCTGATGTAGTTTTTCTTTACGACAATGTGATGGATCCCTATCAGCTTAATAAAATCAACATTGAACAAATGCCTGACATTTTTAAAAATTTGTTGGGGCAATTGGGTGAGCTGTTAAAAAAATATAATGACCCCTGGTATCAAAATAAAAAATACAGTGACATTATTCACTATCCTAATAGGTAATAGAAAATAAATCATGACTGATCGGGCCTGATAAAAATATCTGAATGAAATGAATAAATATAAAACTATACTGCGCTGCCTGGTACTATCTTTTCTTTTAGCCTCTTGTGCCGAAAATAAAAAACAGTTGGAAAAGAAGCCAAACATCATTTTTATTTATGTGGATGATCTGGGTTATGGAGATGTAAGCTGTTATGGCGCTACCAGCGTAAATACACCAAATGTGGATGCATTGGCAGCTGGCGGCCTTCAATTTACAGATGGACATTGTTCCGCCTCTACTTGTACACCTTCAAGATTTGCCTTGCTTACAGGTAGCTATGCATTTAGAAACAATGCTGCTATTCTTCCCGGTGATGCACCACTGATTATCGATACACAGCAGGAAACTATTGCATCAATGCTTAAAAAAGCAGGCTATGCTACAGGTGTAATAGGAAAATGGCATTTGGGTTTAGGTGATGGAAAGCCTGATTGGAATGCGGACATAAAACCAGGCCCCTTAGAGATAGGCTTTGACTATAGTTTTCTTATACCTGCCACACCTGACAGAGTACCTACTGTATTTGTAGAAAATCACCGTGTGGCAAACCTGGATAAAGCAGACCCTATTCAGGTAAGTTATGAAAAGCGAATCGGCACCGATCCAATTGGTTTGGAAAACGAAGAAATGCTGAAAATGAAAGCAGATTCACAACATAGCGGTACTATAGTAAATGGAATAAGCAGGATCGGTTTCATGAGTGGAGGTCACAGTGCTTATTGGAAAGACGAAGATTTTCCAATAGTGCTTACCAATAAAGCGAAGACGTTTATTGAGGTAAATAATGACAAGCCCTTTTTCCTTTATTTTTCTTTACCTGATATTCATGTGCCAAGAGTACCCAATCAGCAATTTATGGGTAAAACAAGTATGGGCCCACGAGGTGATGATATTGTGCAAATGGATTGGATGACAGGTGAAATTTTAAAAAAACTAAAAGAGATGGGTATTGAAGATAACACGTTGATTATTTTCAGTAGTGATAACGGACCTGTTTTGGATGATGGTTATGCCGACTATTCAGCAATCAAAATAGGCTCACATAAGCCTGGAGGTATTTATAAAGGCGGAAAATATAGTGCTTATGAAGGAGGCACCAGGGTGCCAACCATTGCTTATTGGCCGGGGAAAATTAAGCCCGGAAAAACGGATGCTATGATAAGCCAGGTTGATTTTTTTTCTACTCTGGCAAAATTGACAGATCAAAAAATTACAGATAAAAAAACTGCACCTGATAGTTTTGAATTGTTAGACCTGCTTTTAGGTAATTCAAATAAAGGGAGAGAGGAAATGATTGAGGAAGCTTTTACCATGTCCATCAGATCCGGGAACTGGAAGTATATAGCACCACAAACAAAACCAACACCGGGATGGCTAGTAAACAAAGATGTAGCTACGGGTTTGCAAACTACTGCACAACTTTACAATCTAAAAGAGGACCCAAAAGAAGAAAATAACCTGACACTTAAGTTTCCGGAAAAAGTAAAAGAGCTTGCATTAAGACTGGAACAAATAATGAAAGAGCCAACTAACAAATCGGAAAGGTGATACAGATAATAATGAAAAAATTATATGGTTAAAGAACTAAAAAAATTATAAAATTCAGATGATTAATCATAAAACTAAATTACTGTTTGCTGCATGTCAATTGATGTTTATATACTTTGTGTCAGCACAAAAAAATTCGGCGGTTTTGGAGGAGTATGTAAAGAATCCTTCGGTTTCAATACTTCCAGACTTTTCTTATGCAGGCTATCATCATGGAGAGAAAGCTATACCAGAGGTAAAAGCCAATGTTTTTGATGTAACAAAATTTGGGGCAATACCAAATGATGAGCATTCAGACAAGGCTGCTATTAAAAAAGCAATTGATGCAGCAACAAAGAATGGAGGAGGTATTGTTTTTTTTCCAAAAGGCCGGTTTTTAATAAACGAAGATGGAGACGACCATGAACCCATAAAAATTAACTGCAGCAATATTGTTTTCAGAGGTAGTGGCTCTGATATAAAGGGCACAGAATTGTTTATGAAAAATAAACTGGATGCTGCCGACCCAAAAAAAATGTGGACCACACCTGCCATGATTCAATTTACTACCAATGAAAAAAATAGAAGGGGTGGTAAAATTATCTCACCTGCAGGTAAAGGTGCATTTGAGATTAATACTGATAATACGAAAGGAATAAAGCTGGGTGATTGGTTGATGCTTGAAATGATAAGCACTGACCCCGCTTTATTAAAATATGAAATCGGTGATTTGAAAACAGATGATACATGGACTTCAATTCTTAAAGAAGGGGTACATGTAAAAGTTGTGCATCAGGTGAAATCAGTACAGAATAATATTATCAAATTGGCGTCACCAATCATCTACCCCATCGATCCAAAACATAATTGGCAGCTTTCTAAATATGCCAATAATACAGAAGTAGGTATAGAGGGAATAGCATTTGTCGGCAACTGGAAGCAAAAATTTGTTCACCATGGCTCTGCTACTGATGATAGTGGCTGGTCCCTTGTTCAATTTGGAAAAACAACCAACTCATGGGTTAGAAATTGCAGATTTACAGATGTAAACATTGGTTTACAAATTTCTGGAGGTGCAAATTTAAGTGTACTGAATTGTGTAGTAAATGGAAATCCTGGTCATGAAGCAATTTATAATGGCGGAGGCACTAATGTTTTTTTTGGTAAACTAGTTGATGAAGCTGGCATGTGGCATTCTGTTGGTGTTAACGGACTTGCAACCAATACAGTATTATACAAAGTAACTTATCCGGCCAATACTTGCTTTGAATCACATTCTTCCCAACCAAGAAACACTTTACTTGATTGTGTAACCGGAGGTTTATCAAGTGGGAGAGCTGGTGGGGCACTACAGAATATGCCCAATCATTTATCGGGTTTAATTTTCTGGAATTATAAACAAATCAACGAAGCTTTTACAAATTTTGATTTTTGGCCAACTGTAAAAGAAAGTCAGTGGTGGCGAATGCCTTATCCCGTTATTGTTGGATATCATGGGGCAAAAACAAATTTTGTTGATAGTCATCTCAAATATTCCGAGTCAATAGGTAAGCCTGTAACGCCTGCATCTTTGTACGAAGCTCAGTTAAAATTACGTATGAAGCAACTTCCCGAATGGCTTAAAAAATTAAATTAGACGGGCTCAACTTTATGTATTCATTAATAAAGGAAAAATAAGTTATAAAATGAGAGGGGCCGCAAAACGGTCTGTGCGAATGGAAGTATTTTCTTTATTGATGGAGGATGGATGACCAGGTAAATCGGTTCAGAACTAAATATTGCTAATCTTAATTCTAATATATGCTAAAGAAATATATTCATTGCATTTTGATTATAATGTTGTGCTTACAATTTTGTAGTCTTTTTGCTCAAAGCAGTAAGGAGCCCGTAATTCTCTTAAAACATAATGCCACTATACCTCAACATGGTTATATAGCTTCCATTGCATGGGAGGAGATACTGAAAAAATATCCTTCTATTGATACATCGAAATTTAAGGTGATTGCTCAATCTTCCAAAAAGGAAGTGGTATTTCAACTTGAATATCTCGGGAAAACTGAACCTCAAAATCTGCTGTTACAGGTTGATCTGATTCCCGGTCAATCGCAGAGATATATCATCAAACATTCTCCCCATTTAAATTTTGTTTCAAAAACATTTTGCCGATATGTTCCAGAACGCAAAGATGACTTCGCCTGGGAGAATGATAAAATCGCTTTTCGGGTTTATGGCAAAGCAATAGAAGGCACCAAAGAAAATGCCAATGGGATTGATGTATGGGTAAAAAGAACGGATAATCTTGTTATTAATGAAAGATATAAAAGGGGAGATTATCATACAGATCATGGCGATGGGGTTGATTACTATCATGTAGGATTATCATTGGGTGCTGGTAATATTGCTCCGTTAATAAACGACTCGATTTATTTTCCGAAAAATTATCGGACCTGGAAAATCTTAGATAATGGTCCGATACGCTCCAAATTTGAATTAACCTATGAACCATGGGAGGTTGCCGGGGCAGAGGTTAGTATGACAAAAACTATATCTATTGATGCAGGATCACAACTAAGTAGTATAGCAGTTACCTTCTCCAGTGCAACTAAGGATTCATTACCGGTAGTTGTGGGTATCATCAAGAGAGAAGGAAAAGGAGATCATTATTTTGAAAAATCAAAAGGGATAATGACCTATTGGGAGCCTTCAGATCCTATTTTTGGTACAACGGGTGTAGGTTGTATTTTCTTAGAACCAGTTAACTCCATGCAAATTTTGAAAGAACACTTGCTTACTAAATTTACCATAAAGACAAACAGCACATTTAGTTATTTAACCGGGGCGGCGTGGGAAAGAGCAAAAGAAATAACAAATGCCAAATCCTGGTATAAGTATTTGAATATGCAGAAAACGAAACTAAGTACTAAGGTGAAAGCTGTAATATTTTAGTCATTAGATTCATCATTATAATATTTTTTATTTTTTGAAAGCAAGATTGATTTGCGTTGAATCTTCTTATTTTTTATTTTTAATCCCTTGTATATTATTTATTACAAACTGATTTTTGTATGATGTAATAGACTTTGTTGTGAAAAGAATCAGACTTAATAATTATTGAACATATTAAATGCATGATAAATAAAGAAAGAGAGGAAATTTTCTTATTCGAAAAAGAAGATAGTAATGAGGGAAATACAATATCTGGTGAGATTGTATCTTTTCACAATGGCATTAAATGTATCAGTGGATTTTATGTTCCTATGTTGAAAGTTTTCAGGCCACAGGGAAAGATAAATGCATTGTCAATTATTATCTGTCCCGGAGGTGGATACGAGAATCTGGCAATTGAACATGAAGGAAATGAAGTTGCTGAATCGTTAATAAAATGGGGTATTACTGCATTCGTTTTGAAGTATCGTTTACCCCAAAGTCATGGTAGTCGCAATGAGATTCCTTTGCCTTTGGTTGATATTAAAGCAGCTTATAAGATAGTTCAAAAAAGGGCATATGAATGGGGGTTAAATCCAGCAAGTATTGGATTAATGGGATTCTCAGCAGGAGGTCATTTAGTCTCTTTGGCATCTTCATTACTAAGTATGTCAAATGATCAAAACAATGGAAAGGAATTTATTCCTCCACTTTTTACTACTCTTATTTATCCTGTGATTAGCTTTAGTGATGAATTAACTCATTTAGGTTCTCGAAATCGGTTTCTTGGTCCTGATCCTGATGTTGATCATATTAAACGATATTCATCCGACCTCCAGGTAAATTATTTTTCACCACCTGTTTTTTTGGTTCATTGCTCGGACGATATGGACGTTTCTGTGGAGAACAGTATATCTTATTGCAAAGCATGTTTAAAGAAAGATGTTTCAGTTGAAATGCATTTATATCCAAAAGGAGGCCATGGTTTTGGAATGCATAACGCTTTTATCAAAGACAGATGGATGGAACGGCTTATGAACTGGTTATCTCAGTTTTTATAAAGACTTTTTGCTCAGTTTTGGAACAATCATGTAGACTATTGACTGGATTAATTTTAGTTACCTGAATTGTAATGTCAGGTTCTAATGGTAGATTTAAAATGGAAGTAAGAAATTATAATCATTATTAATCAGATCTCAACCGTCATTTTTCTGGTAGAGACTACAGCCGGGAATAATGATTCACAAAAAATCTGTTCACTAAACACTCCAAAATCTGTCTGTGAAGTCTAAGTCTTGCAGAGCCGCCCTGCTAGCTGTCAGGCTTCTATCAGATTGCTATCAGACACTGCAATGTGGGACATTTGTACCATTAGGAAACAGTCAAAAATGCTGCCTTATCTGAAAGTGACTTCGTTAAATATATTCACGACATTCTATAGTATTTATAGTTTTGATAGGTAAGTATTCGGTTTGAACAAAATGACCCCTATTATTGATTTCGGATTTTCTTTTTTCATACTAAGATCAAGTAATTTTAATGCAAAGCCTTACTTTATGATTTGGATTTTTTGTCTGTTTTGTCATTTTGTATCTTTAATGATATTTCAAGAACAAGGTCAATGCAAAACTTCCCATACAGGATCTTATAAATTAACATGGTTTGATGAATTTAATATTGATGGACCGCCAGATTCTGCCAAGTGGCGTTTTGAATCCGGATATGTTCGAAACAATGAAGCACAATGGTATCAAGGCGAAAATGCGGTTTGCAAAGGTGGTTATCTTGTTATTACAGGAAAGAAAGAACACAAACCAAATCCAAACTACAATACAAGCAGCACCAATTGGAGAACAAACAGGGAGTTTATTAAATACACAGCAGCAAGTGTGGTGATGAAGAAAGAACATGCTTTTCAATATGGCAAAGTAGAAGTACGGGCAAAAATTGATGCTCAAACAGGACTGTGGCCAGCCATCTGGACGGTTGGTGCATCAGGTAAATGGCCGGCGAACGGCGAAGTGGATATTATGGAATATTACAACCAAGGTATCCTTGCAAATTTTGCATATGAGAGTAACACTAAAGGGAAACCTTTTTGGAATGCTTCTTTTCATAAGGTTGATTCTTTAGGCGGAGTAGACTGGGCCAATCAGTTTCATGTATGGAAATTGGAATGGGATGAAAACACCATGCAAATAAAAATTGATGATTCACTGCTGAATACGATTGATCTCAATGGGTCATTTAATCAAACGGATGGAAAGAATCCATTTCGTCAACCGCATTATTTATTATTGAACTTAGCAATGGGTGGAAACAGAGGTGGTAGTTTGGAGAATACTGTATTACCCAGTCGGTATATTATAGATTACGTAAGAATTTATCAAAAACAATAATTCATGAATAAGTCAGCATTCATTTCGCTTTTATGTTTTTTAATATCATTACAATTATGGTCACAAACGCAGTTGCCTGCATTGTTCAGCGATGGTATGGTGTTGCAACAACAGCAGCAGGTGTCGATTTGGGGAACAGATAAGCCATATATGAAAATTAATGTTTCAGGATCTTGGGGAAAAACAGCCATGGCAATTACAGATGATAACGGTCATTGGAAATTGAAGCTGCAGACTCCCTCAGCTGGTGGTCCATTTACTATAATGATCAAAGGAAACAAAACGGTTACTTTGAAAAATGTGCTGATTGGTGAAGTGTGGTTCTGTTCAGGGCAATCCAATATGGAAATGCCGATGAAAGGTTTTTATAATCAGCCAGTATTGGGTAGTAATGAGGCTATTCTAAATTCGGCGAACGATAAGATCAGGATGTTTACCAACCGACGAACAGTAAATATTAGTCCCATGTATGAAATGAATGGTGAATGGAAAGCTGCAGGTACGGAAACCACAGGAAATTTTAGTGCAACTGCTTATTATTTTGCCAGGAAATTACAAAAACTCTTGGGAGTACCTGTTGGCATCATTCACTCATCCTGGGGAGGATCTACAATTGAAAGCTGGATGGACAAAGAAACATTGTCAGCATTTCCTAATGTAATTATTCCAGATGAAGTTCCACAAGCACAACCCAACAGAACACCGACTATCTTATATAATTCATTGTTGCATCCTTACATAGGATTTACAATGAAAGGTGTTTTATGGTACCAGGGTGAAAGCAACCGGGAAAATGCAAATGAATACCAGTCCATGTTTACTGCATTAATATCATCATGGAGAAAACAATGGAAACAAAGTGATTTTCCTTTTTATTTTGTACAGATAGCACCATTTGATTATCCTAAATTAAACGCCGCTTTTCTCCGGGAAGCCCAATTGAAAACGATGCAATCCGTAAAGAATACTGGTATGGCAGTTATAATGGACATTGGCGATCAAAAAAATATTCATCCATCTCAAAAGGAAGAAGTAGGAAGCCGACTGGCTTATTGGGCTTTGGCAAAAGACTATAATATAAAAGGAGTTTCTTTCAGCGGTCCTGTTTATAAGGATATGCAGATAAACAATAATGGCAGAATTAATCTGACATTTGATTACAGCGAACAGGGGTTAACCAGTTTCGGCAAACCGCTAACTGATTTTGAAATAGCCGGAGACGATAAAATATTTTATCCTGCAAATGCAACAATAATAAATAACGAAAAAATCCGTGGTTTGTCGGTATGGAGCGATAGTGTAAAAAATCCAGTGGCTGTTCGGTATGCATTTAAAAATTGGGTAGAGGGTAGCTTATACAATACACAAGGCTTGCCGGCGTCTTCCTTCAGAACAGATAATTGGTGATGAACGGGAAGTGGAATTTCGTTTAAATACGATTTTCAGTCGTAATGATTAACTCATGAATTGTAAATATTCTTTAGTTGTATTAATCTGTTTTTTACTTGTATTAAGTGTACAAAGCCAAACTAATGTAATTAGGCCTAATATCATTTTCATACTAACCGATGATTTAGGTTATGGTGATATCGGTGTGTTTTATCAGAATATCCGTAAACAAAAAAATAATCCAACTGAACCCTGGTTCTCTACTCCCAATCTTGATCAGATGGCGAACAATGGTGCCATGCTTACCGATCATTATTGCGGGGCACCGGTTTGTGCTCCTTCCCGTGCTTCATTGTTATCAGGACTTAGTCAGGGACAAAGCAATGTAAGAGATAATCAATTTGATAAAGCATTGGATGATGACTATACATTAGGCAATGTTTTACAAAAAGCCGGTTACCATACTGCTGCTATTGGTAAATGGGGATTGCAGGGACATGGAGATGGTCCTGACTGGCCAGCTCACCCTTTAAAAAGAGGCTTCGATTATTTTTATGGATATATGCGTCACCGTGATGGTCATGAACACTATCCCAAAGAAGCGATTTACAGGAACAAGGCAACAGTTTGGGAAAATTATAATGATGTTACATCGCCGCTTGATAAATGTTACACCGGTGATTTATGGACAGCTGCTGCAAAAAAATGGATCATGGAAGAACAAAAAGACAAGCAGCCATTTTTTCTCTACCTGGCTTATGATCTGCCACATGCTGCATTGGAGCTTCCAACAGGACCCTATCCTTCTGGCACAGGTGTTAATGGCGGAATTCAATGGACAGGAACACCGGGCCATATGATAAATACAGCGAATGGTATTCCTGATTCCTGGATAGATCCAATGTATATGAATGCCACATGGGATCATGATCAAAATAATGCATCACCGGAACAACCATGGCCTGAAACATACAAGCGGTATGCAACTATCGTTTCAAGAATGGATCAATATGTCGGGGATTTACTGGCTTTGTTGAAAGAATTACAGATTGACCGTAATACCTTGGTTGTATTTACTTCCGACAATGGCCCTTCGGATGAATCCTATCTTCCTGCACATCAGGTACCCAATAATCCTAACTTCTTCAACAGCTTTGGTCCGTTTGATGGAATTAAACGGGATGTATGGGAAGGAGGTGTTCGGGTGCCCGCTATCGTTACCTGGCCGGGAAATATTCCATCTGCTACAATTTTATCGGCACCATCTGCTTTTTATGATTGGCTGCCCACATTTGTGGAGGCAGTTGGTTTGCCGGTTCCGTCCTTTAGTGATGGATATTCTTTTTTCCCGTTACTGACTGGTAAACTGAAAACACAAAGCCGTTCGGTGTATATCGAATATTATCAAAAGGGTCGAACACCGGGATATAAAGAGTTTGACAGCTCTCACCGAAAAAGGGAACGGAATCAGATGCAAATGCTTCGTATCAACGATACATTGGCCGTGCGGTATAATATACAATCCGCATCAGACGATTTTGAAATCTATCAAATCAATACAGATCCCCAACAAGTAACGAATCTTGCTTTGACTGTTGACGAAACATACCAACAGGAATTTTTTAAAAACAAAGTACTGCAGTTGAGACATGCTGATACTTCTGCAAAGCGACCTTACGATACTGCAATTATCGCTTCAACAATAAAATCAGTTGCTGTTACAAAAGGGATTAGCTGGAAATTTTATAAAGGAAATTATTTATGGATACCTTCTGTAAATAATTTAATGCCTTATGCAACAGGCAACGCTTTGAAATTTTCAGGCGTCAAATTAAAAAAGAACAAAGAAGGAATAATTTATTATGAGGGTTTATTTAATGCAGTAAGTGATGGTACTTATGAATTTCAATTGGAAACAAATGTTCCTTTTTTAATGAAGATGTATGAGATAAATCTGTTCAACCAGGATTTTTCATTTGAAAAAAGCAAAATATATTCATCAACAATTTATCTCAAAAAAGGAATGCATCCTTTCCGGATTTATGCCCGAAAAGATCAGGGGGGTAAGCAACTCTTTTCAGTTTCATATAAAAGTCAGGATATGAAGACCGCTATTCCTGTTAATAGTTATAAGATTGTGGATTGAATATAAGGCAACAAAGTATTAAGGTATATCAAATGTAAATGAGATTCATTTGAATAAAATACCCCTTCTTTTTGAAAGTTTATAATCGTTTTTTAAAGGCTTTCAGATTAGCTTTAGAGGGGTAACTGTCTAAGTGGGAACTATTTTAAAATCTTAAAAGGTTTTAAAAATTGAATTGTTCAATGCTTGCAAATTGTAATTGGAATGAAAATCAGGAAAATAGTTTTCTACTTTCTCTTTACTGCAATAAGTGGTTCAGTAGAAGCAACAAATTATTACATCAATTCAGCTGATGGAAAT
>JAHEMN010000075.1 GCA_024643645.1 Chitinophagaceae bacterium
ATTGTGCACAACGTTCAATTACTTCCAATGTATTGATATAGCTTTCATAAGCGGTATCTCCCCAGGTAAACAATCCATGCGAGCCCAGCATGATGCCCCGTATGCCGGGGTTTTCATCCAGGCATTGTTTCAATTGAAGTCCTAAATCAAAACCTGGTTTTTGCCATTTTACCCAGCCGATTGTTCCATTAAATAACTCTTGAGTGATTTTTTCTCCGTCTTTTGCTGCAGCTATTGCGATGGCTGCATCGGGATGAAGGTGATCGATGTGTTTGAAAGGAAGAAAACCATGCAATGGCGTATCAATAGAAGGGGCTTTGGAAGCTAAATCATAAATACAATGATTGAAGAGTTCAACCATTTCATCTTCGAACTGAATACCACGGTAAATATTTTTTAATGCACGCAGCCGATCGACATATAATGCCGCCAACCCGTTTCGCTTCATAGTTCCCAGATCACCACCGCTGCCTTTCACCCACATTACTTCTGTTTCATTTCCTGTAAGGGGATCCTTGGCAATGGCTTTGCACGACGTATTACCACCACCATAATTTGTTAATCGTAAGTCTGCTCCTAATAAATTAGAGCGATAGACTAATAAGGCCACTTCGTCACCTTCTAGTTTAGCCGCTTTTGTTTCATCCCAGAGATAGCTGACGTGTTTATATTTTGTTTTTACTCTTGTCATAAACAAAAATTAATCTAAAAATTATTTTAATGAGTTGCCGATACCCACTATCACGACTGAAACAATAATAGTAAGGATACCTATAATGATTGCATTAGTAGTTTTTCTGCGTACGCCTTTCCATTCTTTAGAAAAAATGCCCCACATATTTGCTACCAGTATGATGAATGACATATGTAGTATCCATGAACTGGGTCCATTTCCCATTTTGCTTTCTCCCATCCCATAAAAAAAGAATTGAAGAAACCAGGTAGTTCCTGCTAATGCACAAAAAAGGTAATTTCTGGTAAGCGGTGTCTTCTTGTTTGTATAATCACCAAAGGTTTTATTTTTTACATTCAGTATCATACACCAGATAAAGTTTGTAGTTAATCCTCCCCAAAGAATTACAACAAAAATTACATTATTACGAAAAAGGAACTCGCCACTACCAGGATTAACAGCCTTCCAGTTTTCATTCGCTACATTACCCAAACTTGTACCGGCCTCAATACCAAAACTGAAACATGCACTAAGAACCCCAGAGATAATGGCAACAATTAAACCTCTCATAAAATAATATTCAGTACCGGATGCGTCCTTATGTGAATGTCCGAGGTCATCGTCTTTCATTTTACCTGCACGGCCACAAATAGCTATACCAACTATACAAAGTAAAAGGCCGGCCATTACCATTTGGCCCCACGAGGTTCCCAACAAATCTGCTATGGTGTCTTTTCCTTCTTTTGGATTAAAATAATAATAAACGGATGGAACCAATGCGCCGAAGAATGAGCAAAGTCCCAGGATAATTGAACTACCTAAAGCAACTCCTAGATAACGGACACCTAATCCATAAGTTAATCCGCCAATTCCCCATAAAAGTCCCATAAAGTAAGTAGAGCCGAGCACCGAAGAATCTGAAGAAAAAATGATATCCCAAAATCCAGGAATAGTGAGCCAGGCAGCAAGAGGTGGAACAATCAACCAGGAAAAAAGACCACCAACAATCCAAAAACTTTCCCAACTCCAACCTTTAACTTTTTTATAAGGCATGTAAAAACTGCCCGATGCAAATCCACCAATAAAGTGGAAGACTATTCCTAATAATGCCTGCATTTGTTGATTGTTTTGAATTAAATCATGCTAATCAACCTAAAAATAAACAACAGGCTTAGGACGTCCATCCTGTGCTGTTATGTAATGCCAAAAATGTAATGAAAGATTACGGCAGGAAAAATACTTCCTTAAGAGGGATTGAAACAGGAGAATTATCAGAGTTGCTTTCCATAATATCTTTCATATATGCCCACCACTTTTTCATTACCGGATGACCAGGTAATTCAGCTAAACGGGAAGCATCCGTAATTTTAAGTACGCCAAAAAGAATCCCCGTTTCATCGTCTAAAAAAATAGAGTACTCCTGAACCCCTTTATCCCGGAGCAAGTCAGAAAGTTCAGGCCAAATCTCATCATGTCTTCTTTTATACTCGGCTTCCTGGCCTTTGAATAATTTCATTTTGAATGATACCCGTTGCATAAGAAGTATGTAGTTAATATCAATAATCGGAAAGGTAATTGAAAAAATGAAATGTTTAAATCAATAAAGAAAATTTTCCTTTATAGGAAAAATAAATAACTTTCGATTGAATGATATGATAGCGAAATGAAAAGTAATATAATATTTAAACACATCAATATAGATTACCTGTCGGCTACTCCGAAATATATGCAGCTGGCAAATTCGGTAATTAAGGCAATCGGTGAAAAAAAAATAGGGAAAGATGATATATTACCCTCCATAAATGAGCTTAGTTTTGAATATGAAATTTCCAGGGATACTGCAGAGAAAGGTTATAAATACTTAAAACAAATTGGCATACTGGGTTCGGTACCGGGCAAAGGTTATTTTGTTAAATCCACCGAAGTGAACCAACCGCTTAAAATCTTTCTTCTCTTTAATAAGTTGAGTGCCCATAAGAAAATTATTTATGATGCATTTGTAAAGACATTGGGTAATATGGCGTTGGTTGATTTCTATATTTACAACAATGATCTGAGTTTATTCAAAAGATTTATCCAGAATAATATAAATGAATATACCCACTATGTGGTGATACCGCATTTTTTGGAAGGAGGAGAAAAAGCTTATGAAATAATCAATCAGTTGCCTTCGGATAAATTACTGATTTTGGATAAACTGATTCCCGGTCTCCGTGGTGATTATGCAGCGGTGTATGAAAACTTTGAAAAGGATATTTATGAAGCATTGCTGCAGCTTAAGAAAGAACTGAGTAAATATCATACTATTAAATTAATTTTTCCTAGATACTCATACTTCCCGGTTGAAATAATAGAAGGGTTTAAACGGTTTTGCCAACAGTTTGCATTTTCTCCGAAACTTGTGCATGATATAGCAAATGAGCCCATTAAAGAAGGGGATGTATTCATTAACCTCATGGAAGATGACTTGGTGATACTCATTGAAAAGATCCTCACCACTAAAATGAAAGTGGGTAAACATGTTGGTGTTATATCTTACAATGAAACTTCCTTGAAGAAAATTATTCTTAATGGCATTACCACCATTTCTACTGATTTTGAGTTTATGGGAAAAAAGGCAGCTGAGATTATTTTAAATAACTCTACCGAACATTTTGAAATACCTTTTACGGTTACTAAAAGGGCCTCATTGTAAAAAATATAATTTGATACTAATCAACGCATAAAAAACTTACCTATAAGTCGTCTGATTGGCAAGGCTTAAATAAAGTAATAAGAGGATACGATAAAAAATAACTTGTTGTACCAAAAAACGATGTTGACAAATAAGTAGATGGCTAATTTAGGCAAAGTATGATTTGGGTCTATCGCCATTGAGTAGGTTAACTTTCCTGAAAAATAATTCTGAAAAGGGTCAACTATATAAATAGAAAAAATCGTTCAAATAAAAAATATCATTTAATCAATTATTCAGGATTACAACATTATTTACTAAACAAATCAATAAATGGTTTTTTTCTCACTTCTTTTTTTGGATCGTAATTTTTATTAATAGCGGGCCAATATCTTTTTTCCACATTTGCTTCCAGCCAAACCATCAGTTTTTTAAACATCGTATTTACAAGATCGGGCATTTTCTCGGCAAGATTATTTTTTTCATAAGGGTCTTTTTCAATATTAAACAAGTAGAATCTGCCATACCAATCGAAAATAAGTTTATAGTCACCATCTCGTATAGCCGAATTTGGAGTTAAAGGAAGGCCGTCGAATGGGCTTTTGTAAACTACATTAAAGGGATAGTGCCAGTAATGTGTTTTCTTGGTATACGATTTATGTTTATTCTCCCTGTCAAACAGTAAAGGCATAATACTTTGTCCATCGAGAGTAAGTTTATTAGTAATGCCCTGCACATCATAGCCAGTCACTTCCAAAAGTGTTGGATACAAATCGGTATAATCTACCGGCACGTCAACCCATTTTCCTGCTTCTATCTTGCCCTTCCACCTAAAAATTAAAGGCACCCGAATTCCCCCTTCGGTCAAACAAGCCTTTCCACCCAAAAATGGACTATTGTCAGTTCCGTCGTTTTTTGGAGTTATTTTAGAATCAATCCCTCCGTTATCCGACATAAATACGACCAAGGTGTTATCATCAATCCCCATATCCTTCAACTTGTTTAAAATTTGACCAACTGACCTATCCAAACTTTTAATCATTGAAGCGTAAACAGGGTCTTTATGATTGTTCCAACCTTTGGTAGCCTTGCCATCGAAATATTTTACTTCTCCATCTTTTCCTTGATAGGGGGAATGAACGGCAAAATGCGAAAAATATAAAAGGAAGGGTTTGTCTTTGACTTTTGATTTTATTTCAATAAAATTTAATGCCTTTTGAGTGAGATCATCAGTTAGATATTTCTCACCCGACTCTTCTCCTGCATCACCGATGTTCCATTCGTCTTGTGGCATTTTGGGGAAACCTTTTTTAGATTTGTTGTTCCATTCTTTTCTCCAATTGTAATACCCCGATCCGCCAGCATCAAACCACGCCAATGGTATGAAGCCTTGATCACCAGGTTGGTAGCCTTTGGCCCCAAATCCTCCAAGATGCCACTTACCAATAAAGCCAGAGCTATAATCCTTTAACGACTCTGCAATGGTAACCTCGTCACTTCCTTGGTCTATTGCAGTTCCGGCTGGAAGTGCCGAATTGGAAATACCATTCTTCAATGGCTGTTCTATTCTAATATCGTCCGTATGCCCTAGCACATCATGAATATAATAACCATTGGGCACGGGTAAATTTTGATTATAATAAGTGGGTAGTTGTGGCATAGCCGTGGTAAAGCCCATTCTTGCTGCATATTTTCCTGTGAGGATACCCGCCCTTGTTGGTGAGCATAACTGGTTGGCATAGGCTTGCGAAAATGAAGTACCTTCTGCCATAAGTCTATTGATGTTCGGCGTTTCATAGAACATGTTGGCCGTGTCAGTTTCTGTGAAGTGGTGGGCGTAAGATTGTATATCCATAATGCCCAAATCATCTGCAAGAATAAAAATAATATTGGGCTTCTTTGAAATACCTTTCTCCTTAATTCCCATCTTCGAGTTGGTTTTACAAGCACCAAAGGATAAGGAGAGAAAGAACATGATTACCAGTCCTGAATAAAATTGTTTATTTGACATTCGGTGTTTAAATTGATATTTTAATAGGGTTTAAATTTTACTGTTTCATGAGCAGTGAAAATTCATCAATATATGATTAGGCTAAAAACAGTCTCCCAAAGATTTTATATATTGTTGCCAAGCTACATCGATTAACATACAAATTAAATTTTAAATTTCAACTGAACTGTCCTGCGCTGTCTAGCAAATGAGCTTTTTAAAGAAGGGATGTATACATTTAGATTATGTAACATGACCTGGTGATACTGATTGGACAGAATCTTTACACAAAATAACATGTTGTGCTAAAAAAAGATGTTTACATACAATGCCTGTAAGCCAACCAGCACTTTGCAATTTTCAGGATTGTTTGGTACTGTTAAAATTGTATACACTTTACAAGATTAGTACCCAAAGTGAATAAATCATTTTCTTTTTGTGAATTTCTTTCGAAAACTGGAATGAAAAATTTAACGCTATCTGTAAAAAGATATTATTACAATTCTTATTTGGGCAGTATAGTACGGGATAGTGAAATGAATAATTTATTTCATTTTCGACTTATTAAAACGATTGTTATGCTAATATTCCAAATAAAACACATTTCTATAGTACCCATTTTTAAATCAGGGGCAGGAAGTCGGATTTTCAAAAATGTACAACGTAAGAAATTACCCGATTTTCCAGGAGGCATATATTTCCATATCAATCTTACTAAATCAATTTTTTTATATTAATACCTACGAAATCATTTACCAAACTTTTCTGATGAATTTTAGAACAATGAAAGTAAAATGTATAAAACAAAAGAAATGAATAGAATCAGCCTCTTTAGTCTACCCGGTAATTGCTATACATATATTAAGGGTAAGGCTCTTTGGAAAATGCTACTAACTGTCATTCTGATCCTTTTAATTCAGGATACTGGTTTTGCTCGTAAAACATACTCAAACACCGGGGATAATGGATTTTTACCGGAGGGTTATTTTTTTGCCGGTGATTCAATTGTACAAGGAACAGTATATTCAGATAGCGGCTACGTTTTAGACGGTGTAACAGTAACTGTAAAAGGCACCAAAAAAATTACACAAACAAACTCAGCCGGTAAGTTTTCTATAACTGTTCCCGATAAGAATGCAGTCTTGGTTTTTAGTATTACAGGTTATGTACGGCAGGAAATCCGAATTTCCGGAAAAGCCGACCTAAAAATAACTATGATAGAAGATGTCAAGGAGTTGGCCGGGGTCGTCGTATCGGTGGATCTTGGTTATGGTAATATTCAAAAGCGAAGAGATTTAACTGGATCAATTGGCTCAGTAGATGTAAAGGAAATTCAAAAAGCACCGGTACGATCTTTTGAGGAAGCATTGGGGGGTCGTATAGCAGGTGTACAGGTTCAGGCTCGTGATGGACAGCCTGGTGACAATTTTAATATCGTTATACGGGGTGCCAGTTCAATTAATAATTCAAACTCACCATTATACATAATTGATGGTTTAGCAGTTGAAGACCCTAACAATAATAATCTAAATCCGAATGAAATTGAATCCATCACAGTATTAAAGGATGCCTCTTCTACTGCTATATATGGTTCCAGGGCTGCCAATGGTGTTGTAATTATTAATACCAAACAAGGTAGCGGCAAGAAGCCAGTTATTTCATACAATAATTTTTTTGGAGTAAGCCGTACTACGAAAAAATTTGATCTGATGAATGCAGAGGATTTCATCAATCTTCAATTCGAAATCGATTCAGTATTTACCAATTCAAATTATTTCAACAAAAACAGTACTACCGGTTTGCCAATTGACCCTTTGAGGCCAATCTATTCAATAAAGGATTACGCAACGGCTAAGTCGATGGATTTTCAAGATCTGATATTTCAGGATGCTCCATTTCAAAATCATTTCATTTCAATAGATGGAGGCGATGGTAAATCGACTAAATATCTCGTTTCTGGCGGGTATACCAACCAAAAAGGGCTTTTAGTAAATTCTGGATTTACAAGATATCAAGGAAGATTTAACCTGGATCAGCGGTTAAATAATAAAATGAAAATTACTGCAAATGTTAATTACTCGCATACCAAGTCATATGGAACATTTCCAAGAAGTCAGGAGTCTAGGAATTCCTTAGCAAATGATCCTCGTAATAACTTATTGTACAGAGCCTGGATTTACAGGCCCACCACCATCAATTTTGATAGCAGTGGTTTGGAGGAAGCATTGTTTGATGATGAACCCGGAGCAGGATCTAATCCACAATTGGTGATTAATCCTCTTATTTCTTTACAAAATCAATACAATGCCAGATTTACCAATACGTTTTTTTCAAGTCTTGTTTTCGTTTATGATATTACCAAAAAAATCAAGTATCGACTAAATGCAGGTGCTTCAGTCGCCAATGGCAGAAATGAAAAATTCGAAAACGAGTTTACCAATTCAGGCAGATCGGCATCTTTAGGTCCCAATGGATCCATTGCCAATACACAGGTTAACAACTTTACCCTAGATAATATTTTAACTTATACAAAGGCTCTTCGTAAAAAATCCTCGTTAAGTATTACGGGACTTGCGTCACAACAGTGGAGGCGCCAATACAACACAGCTATCAGCGCTAATATGGTTGTCAATTCAGGTTTAGGAATTCGTGGTTTAAGCTCAGGGATTATACAGCCAATATTTGTTTCAGGTTATTCAGACGCTAATTTATTAGGATTTGGTACTACTGTAGACTATAAACTCTTGGGCAGATATATTATTAAAGGAAGCTTCCGGGCAGATGGTTCTTCAAAGTTTGCACCGGGTAAAAGATGGGGGTATTTTCCATCAGGGGGCATTGCCTGGAGAATTGATGAAGAAAAATTCATGCAAAATGTGAGCTTTATCAAGGATTTAAAACTAAGAGTGAATTATGGTGAAACAGGAAACAACCGAATATCAGATTTTCCATTTTTATCGCCCATCGGCTTCAGCAATATATCTGGTGTGGTAAATAATAATCAATATTTGAATGGATATTTTGTACAAGAATTAGGCAATAAAAATTTGAAATGGGAAACTACATCTCAATTTGATGCAGGGCTGGAATTTTCGACTTTTAAAGGGAAGTTGGGAATTGAAGTTGATTATTATAAAAAGAAAACCCGTGATTTGCTTTTGAATGCATCCTTCCCGCTCAGCAGTGGTTATACGAATGGTTTAATTAATGTTGGAAAAATTCAAAACGAAGGATTAGAACTTTCATTCAATGCCGAAATATTAAAAAAGAAGGATTTTAACTGGAATAGCAGTTTTAATATATCATTCAATAATAACAAACTGCTGGAACTTGCCGATGGGTCACAGAATCTGATCAATGCAGCAGAAACCAAATATACATTTCCAAACTACATAACACAGGTAGGACAATCTATCGGACAATTTTATGGGTTTACTTATTTGGGGGTATATCAATATGGGGATTTTAATCTACTTCCAAACGGAGTATATGTCATAAAGGATGAAGTAGTAGCTCCCAATGGGGGATTGTTGGGTACTACTAGTACTACGGTAATGCCCGGGGATCCGAAGTATAAAGACATCAATAATGATGGTGTAATTGATGATAATGATCAGGGTATTATTGGAAGGTCGCTTCCAAAGTTATATGGAGGCTTAAATAATAATATCCGGTATAAGAACTTTAGTTTGACAGTATTCTTTAGTTTTTCATACGGCAATCAGGCGATGAATATGAATCGCTATTACCTGGAAAATGGATCAACAATATCGCTCAATCAATTTGCCAGTTACAAAGATCGATGGACTCCTACAAATCCTAGTAATTATGCACCACGGGTTAAAGCTAATTCTATCAATGTGAGTAGCTCAAGAATCATTGAAGATGCTTCTTTCATCAAATTAAAAACAGCACAGCTTTCCTATTCAGTATCTCCAAAGGCAATCAAGAAATTAGGGATAAAATCCCTTTCATTTAATGCGTCTGGACAAAACCTGTTAACATTGACCAAGTATACAGGAACAGATCCTGAAATAAATACACTGGGTACCGGGCTTTTCCCTGCTTATGATTTTTCTGCATATCCATATGCTACCACTGTAACATTTGGTTTAAATATTACCTTTTAATCTATTGTCATGAAGAAATATATTATAATCATTTTATTGGCTTCTATTTCAAGCCCGTCTTGTAAAAAAGTTCTGGAAACAGAGCCTGGTTTTCCCACTACAACTAATTTCTTTAGAAACAAACAAGAAATTGATCTTGCAATTAATGGAATTTATGACCCCTTATTTAGTGGGTATCCTTTTTATCAGGAAGGACTAAATGAAAGGGCAAGGCATGCCTATCTGGGTACTGATGAATCTACATCTAACCAAAATGTAAGTAACAATAATTATCCAACACATTATAATGCCACCAGTGCTTCATCCTATGCTAGAGGTTGGTGGGGTATATTTTTTGCCGGTATTGAAAGAGCTAATATTTTTCTGGAGAATATTGATAGAAATATCACACTCTCAAAAGCAGAGATAGATGCTTACAAAGGTGAAGCCAGGTTTTTAAGAGCACATTATTTATTTCTTGCCACCCAATGGTTTGGTGACATACCGTTGAGAATAAGTTCTACTAAATCCCTGGCAGATGCTCAACTTGCCTTTACAAAGACAAAGGATGTGTATGATTATGTGATTACAGAAATGACAGAGGCTGAAAGTCTATTGGCTTCAAAAACATCATCCACTGTTAGTTTTAATGAAAGGGTAACGCAAACTGTAGTCCAGGGAATATTAGCAAGGGTTTGTTTATTTGCAGCCGGTACACCAGTAAATGATACAAAAAGATATGCCGAAGCATCAGAATGGGCACAAAAAGTAATAGCTTCAGGCTTACACCATCTTACACCGGATTATCAACAGGTGTTTATCAATCACTCATCTAACATTTATGATAATGTAAATCGGGAAACGATGTGGCAGATATCTGCTATTACAGGTTTAAATGATGTAACCCTCCGTGAGCAGTGGGTGCCAAGAGTTGGTATTTCTGCTACAAGTGGATTATTATCGGTTGTTTCTGGATGGGAGCGTACAAATCCAAGAGCTTATTACACCTATACAGAAGGAGACTTAAGAAGAGATTGGAATATTGCTCCTTTCTGGTATGGTTCTTCATCTACAACTACAGCAAATCCAATGACGTATTGGGGACCAAACGACTCCAAGTGGAACAGAGAGCCCGGTAAATGGAGAAGGTATTATGAACCCATTACAGAAAGACAAAATCTTATATCCTCTCAATGTTTCCCCTTGTTGCGATATGCAGATGTTTTACTCATGTTTGCCGAAGCCCAGGGAAATGTAAATGGACCTACATCAGTTGGGGCAATTGCGGGTATTACTCCTGTAGATGCCATCAATTTAGTAAGAAGAAGGGGATATGGTGAAACTAAGGGTTCAAGGGGAATTGCTACTGTTACATTAACAAGCGGCGGAAGCGGATATAGAGCAGGCTCTACTCCACCCATCACATTCATAGGAGGAACAAGAAATTTACGTACACAAACTATTGCTGGTAGACCCTACATCAATGAAGACCCAAGGGCTACAGGTGTTGTATCTGGAGGTGCAGTTACAAAAATCAACCTATACACTACCGGCGATTGTTATGTAACCTTACCAACTGTTGTGGTAGGAACAGCATGGAATGCTAGTACCGCTTATACGGTGAATACACAAGTTGTAAATGGAGGACGTTTGTATACAGTAACAACAGCAGGAACCTCCGGAAGTTCTGGTCCAACTCACACATCCGGTGCTGCAACAAATGGTACAGCCACATTAACGTATGCAGGTACAGCAGCTACAGCTGTAGCCGAATTTCCACCCTCTGCAGACTTAAGAACTAATGACTATAATTCTGCAGAAAATTTTATTAAATCAATCAGAGATGAGCGATTAAGAGAGTTAGCCTTTGAAAATTTAAGAAGACAGGATTTAAAGCGTTGGGGAATTTTAATTGAAACCGTTAGAAGGACTGGTGTTGAAGTTGGAGCAGGTAGTGCGGAATTGAATCCTGATGGGTCAAAGTGGTACGGGCCTTATGCTGTTCCCAGAAATGCAGCACCATTTAATGCTAATTCAAATATCTTTTCAACTGGAGCAAACAATGTTTCAGACAAGGATATTTTCTTACCTATTCCAATTTCGGAAATTCTATACAATAAGTTAGCGACACAAAATCCAGGATTTTAAAACATAATTCAATATGAAAAAAATAATAATTTATACATGTGTACTAGGGGTAATTAGTTTTTCTTCATGTGTAAAGGATTCGATAAATAAGCCTGAAGTTGATATTAAGATCAATCAAACAACTTTCAATGTTGGTGATACAGCTAAATTTACTATCAGCGGCATTCCTTACAATCTTGTTTTTTATTCAGGAGAACCAGGCAATGATTACAACAGCAGAAATATTTATACTGCCACCGGAGGTGCTACCTCTATGGTATTTACAACAGCGTTAGCTAGCGCCTCTGGTAGTAGTGCCGCTACTAATTTGAAAATTTTAGTATCCAATGATTTTTCAGGTAACTATAATATGACTGAAATATTAGCGGCAAATTGGACTGATGTTACCAACCAGGCAACAGTACCAGGCTCCAATCAAAACATCACTCTTGATCCGTATAAGGTGGATGGCAAGTCGATCTATGTTGCTTTTAGATTTCAAACAGTAGACGAAACAAAGAGTCAAAGGCAGATCACTGTAAGCAATTTCAATATTAAAACCGTTTTCCCTGGCCAAACGTATACAAATGCAAGTAATGTATACTTTGCTGGTTTTGCATCTTTCGATTTTGCAGGTGATGCAGCTAATTTTTGGAACATACCTGTTACATCCAATACAAATAATAGTTTTATTCATCCTTTAGTTCCTGCCAACAGTGCGAAAGATGATGATTGGGCTATAACAAAAGGATTTAATACCAATACAATAATGCCCAGTACAGGAATTGCTTTAAAAGCGCTAAGTTCCAATCCTGTTACAGATTATAGTTATGTGTTTACTCAGGCAGGCACCTATAAAGTGGTTTTTGTAGCAAGTAATAATAATCAGAATGATTCAAAGGAGGTAATAAAAGAGTTTTCTGTTACGGTGAATTAATTCTTCACTTTTGTATTAATATCAACGGACTGGTGTTTGTCTAAATCTTCTATATTTAATTTTTATGTCAAAGATATTTTGTTGCTTATTATTATTAGTTGCAGGATTTTCAAATAGTGTAAAAGGGCAAACGACAGTAAGACCAATGATTTGGGTAAAGCCTGAAGACAAGGCTGTTATTTTAAAAAATATTGAAACGCATCCATGGTTGAAAGATTATTTTCAATCATTTAAGAGCAGGGTTCAGGATGATTTGGTTTCCTATAACAAAAATTCAAAACAGTATTTAAGCAAGTTGCCGTTCGATTTCGGTGCACAAAAGCCCGGGCAAATTCCTCCTTTTTATTACATTAATAATGCCGACAAAACCGCTAGCGAAAGAAGAAACCAATTACAACATTATTTAAAAACGGCTATTGACTGCAGCATCATTTATTTTTTAACTGAAGATGAGAAATATGCAGCGTATAGCATTTCCGTTTTCAATACGTTCATAAAATCAATGCTGCAGTTAACGCCTTCCGAAACTCCATTCAACGGAGGGCTTATTTATCAGGACGATCACCTGCGGGAATCAAGAGAAGTGGGAGCACAAATTCCGATCTTATATGATTTTATCTATCCTTATATTTCAAAGGGTGGTAAGGCGTATAATTTTGCTACAGACAGTTATGAAACTGTTTCGATTGAAGAATCAGAAAAAATTTTCCGCACCTACGTGCAGCTGGCGTTGGGTAGAGGTATTGTTGATTGCAACTGGCCGGTGCTGGAAAGTTCAAGTCTGGTAGGCAATTCACTGGCGTTGAACAGCGATGCAGAACGCAAATTTTACCTGCAATATTATTTGCAAAAAGATACTACACATCAGGATGCATTGCCCAAGGTTGCAGCCATGTATAAAACGTCGGGGGACTGGCCAGAAAGTTTAAACTATTCCTCGGCAGTGGCAGAGCTAACGACTTATCTCATGACACTGTTAACCCGCTTAGATCCATCGCTTCACCTGGGTAAAAAATATCCTGAAGTGTTGCGGTCCATTACACTGCCGTATTACCTCACTTATCCAAACAATAGTCAGAAAATTCTTTTTGGCGATGGTACCCGTAGCTATAGGCATGCATACGATACCTATGAAATGGCGTACTACCTAGGTACATTGGAGCAGTCAAACACAATTATGCATGAGTTTGGTAGTTTGTTGCAATCTGGTTTGAGCAATGGCAATTATCGCAGGGCCGAGTTGAAGCCAAGATCGTATGAGCCGCATCCCTATTTCGATGAGCCGCTCCGGTTGCTATGGTTTAGCCCTGAGCTGGTGGGCGAAGCAAAAGCTTACCCTAAACCAGTTACCCTTGAATTGCCCTTTGCTGGTATACTGTTACAACGGAACTTGAGTCCGTCCGAAAATCCCAAACACGGACTGATGGCTTTTGTAGGTGGGGGCGCTTTTGTACATGGG
>JAHEMN010000076.1 GCA_024643645.1 Chitinophagaceae bacterium
AATTCAGCCCTTGCAGCTTTCACTCTGTCATCTTCCAAATATTCATCAAAAGTTGTTAGTCTGTCAATAATACCATTTGGAGTTAATTCAATCACTCTGTTTGCCACTGTCTGCATAAAAGTATGGTCATGGCTGGTTAATAAAATGATGCCTTTATAATCTGTACACTGTTCGTTGAATGCCTGAATACTTTCAAGATCCAGATGATTGGTAGGCTGATCGAGTAAAATAACATTCGGGCTTTGCAACATCATACGGCTAAGCATACACCGAACTTTTTCTCCACCACTTAGTACATTCGTTTTTTTCATTACATCATCACCACTGAATAACATTTTACCAAGAAAACCACGGAGAAAAGGTTCATCAACATCCGTTTCGTGTGATGGAACATATTGACGTAACCAGTCCATCAGATTATCTTCACCAGTAAAGAATTCATCATTTTCCTGTGGCAGATAAGCATGAGTTACCGTACTTCCCCATTCATAAGAACCACTGTCTGCCTCAGTTTCAGCAGTGATAATATTAAAGAAAGCAGTAACAGCTAATGGGTCACGGCTTAATAATGCAATTTTATCTCCTTTATTGACGGTGAACGTAACATCTTTAAATAGTACTCTTCCATCTACCGTTTTTTTTAGTTTTTCTACATTCAATATCTGGTTACCCACTTCTCTTAATTGCTGAAAAATAATTCCCGGATATTTTCTGTAACTCGGCTCTATTTCATCGATCGTTAATTTTTCCAATGCTTTCTTTCTGGAAGTAGCTTGTTTACTTTTACTTGCATTGGCACTGAAGCGGGCAATGAAATCTATCAATGCCTGGCGTTTCTCTTCAGTCTTTTTATTCTTATCATTTATTTGGCGGGCCATTAACTGAGAAGACTCATACCAGAAAGTATAGTTACCAGTAAATATTTTAATTTTTTGACGATCCACATCCGTTACATGAGTACAAACTGCATCTAAAAAGTGACGGTCATGGCTTACTACCAAAACAACATTTTCATAATCGGCTAAAAAATTCTCTAACCAACTGATCGTTTCAATATCAAGACCGTTCGTAGGCTCATCCAATAATAAAATATCCGGATTACCAAAAATGGCTTGTGCCAGCAAGACTCTTACTTTCAAATTAGAAGGAATATCCTGCATTAATGATTGATGATATTCTTCTTTTACACCAAGTTCGCCTAACAATGTGGCTGCATCACTCTCTGCTGTATAACCTCCCATTTCACCAAATTCTCCTTCCAATTCACCGGCCCTCATACCATCTTCTTCTGTAAAATCAGCCAATGCATATATTGATTCTCTTTCTTTTGCAATAGCCCATAATTTGGTATGCCCCATCATTACGGTATTCAAAACGATCTCTTCATCAAACTGAAACTGATTTTGTTTTAAAACAGCAAGCCTTTCTCCGGGAGTAATTTCAACAGATCCTTTATTTGGCTCAATCTCACCACTTAATATCTTTAGAAAAGTACTTTTCCCGGCTCCATTGGCTCCAATCACACCATAGCAATTCCCTTTGGTAAAATTCAGATTCACCTCTTCAAACAATACCCTTTTACCGTAAGCTAATTTGAGATCTTTTACACTTATCATTATAACATATTTTGAGGCCGCAAAGGTACGAAAATTCAAGCTCCTAAAAACCTTAAAATGAAGTTAGACCTGGTTTCTGGTTAATAAAAAATCCCGTTCCGAAATAAACCGGAACGGGATTGAGCTATTAGAAGATTGATATTATTTGTAAACTACTATGCTAACTCCTTTACTATCCACCTCTCCAAGATCTGAACTGTAAATGAAGAGCTGATATACTCCTGATGGCATATGTGAAATATCAAGTGAAACCACACTGCCATACGCTAAACCGCTGAACTGCCTGGTTTGTATTTGCTGACCCAGACTATTGAATATCCTAACGCCAAGATTGTTATACAGGTCACTGTTTATTCTAATACTGAATCGTCCATTATTCGGACTTGGGTAAACAGTAATTGCCTGAAACTGATACAATCTAAGATGACGTTCAGAACATTCATTAACCTGAATTACAGAAGACTTGGTCGTAACACATCCTGCATTGGTCAGTACATAATTAATTGCTTTTGTTCCTAAACCTGCAGCACTCGGTGAGAAATTACTTCCCGTAACACCAGGGCCATTCCAGGTTCCACCAGTTTGCGATGCTGTCAAAGCATATACAGGGTCTGTTAAGCAAAGTGTAGTTGGTAGATTAGTAATAGAAGCAACAGGAAATGTATTAACTGTAATTGTTGCAGCATTAGAATTAGATGTTCCGCAACCTGCTGTTACAGCTACTCGATATTGATAACCATTCTGACCTACCGGTATATTAGTCTGGCTAAATGTATTGGTAGTAGCACCTGCAATATTAGTCCAGGTAGTACCACTGTTTGTACTTACCTGCCATTGGTAAGTCAATGAACCTACAGCAGTCGTTGCCGTTACACTGAATGTTGGATTGCCACCTTCACAAATTGTTTGATTGGTTGGCTGAGCAGTAATTACAGGGAATGTATTTACCGTTAATGTAGCGGCTGATGTAATACCCGGTGTACAAGGCGGACTGGTGATATTACAACGATATCTGTACGTATTGAATGTCGGAGGAGTATTGGTCAAAGTCAATGTTGTAGTAGTTGCTCCGGAATATGTTCCACCATTAGTGACATTACTCCAGGTTGTACCACCATTGGTACTTACTTCCCACTGATAATTCAATCCGCTTCCACTCGCAGCAGCAGTAAAGCTGGTTCCTGTTCCTTCACATATGGTTTGATTAGCCGGATTACTGGTAACCGTGACTGAAGATCCAACTGTTAGAGTTGCAGCATTTGAAGTTGCAGAAGGAGTACATGTACCACTTACTATACAATGAAATTGGTTATTATTCATACCTACCGTTGTAGATGCAATTGTATAAGTTGCAGCATTTGCACCTCCAATTGGCGTCCATGTAGTACCACCATTTGTACTCATTTCCCACTGATAACTGATTCCTGATCCTGTAGCAGTAACACTAAAGGAAGCAGCACTACCAGAGCAAACAGTCAGATTTCCTGGTTGACTAGTAATAGCTGGAGCTACATTTACTGTAAGTGTTGCACAAGAACTGGTTGTTGTTCCACACTGCCCAGATACTAAACAACGATAACCGTATCCTGTTAGACCAGCAGTGGCACCTGTAACTGTATAACTGGCTGATGTTGCACCCCCGATATTTGTAAATGTGCCACCGCAACCCGTTGTACTAACCTGCCACTGATAACCAGAAGCACCGGTTGCTGTAACACTATAGGTTGCGTTGGAACCTACACAAACCGTCTGGTTTGCAGGCTGTGATGTTATTGCTGGCCCAGAACCCGGATTTATCGTATATGAAACTGTTGTTGTTAAAGTTGGCGCACCAGAAGCTACACCTTGTATTGTAACATTATAAGTACCAGGAGCCAGTGTATTTGCACTATTAAGTGTTACTACTGAAGAATTTCCTGGTGTTACAGGATTTGTACCAAATGAAATGGTAGTACCAGCAGGAACTCCTGCAGTTGTTGATAAAGTAATTGGGTTTGAAAAACCTCCATTTGATATTGTTGGTAAAGTTACATTCATTGTTGCAGGTGCCGGGCAAGAAGCAGTTGCTGGTGTTGCAGCACCGAAACTAAATCCGGTTGGTGGTGCAGTAATTGTAAAGTTTGCATTAGAAATATCAAAGAATATATTTCCGATTGCTTCAACTTTTATTCTTGCAGTAGTTGAAACAATAGCAGGAATAGTTAAAGCCTCACTTCCATCATTTGGTGTACTTGCAGAAATAACTGTAGGATAAGTTAAACCACCATCAGTTGATAAAGAAATTTTTACGTTTGCAACATTAAAAGGAGTAGCTGTTGTACCAGCATTATCCCAGGTAATTGTTTGCGTTGTTCCACCTGGATAGATTTCTCCACCATTAGGTACTGTAACAGCAAATGGAGTTGTGCCTGCTACATTTACAACAAATGGAGTTGAGGTTTGACATCCCAACGTTCCACTGGAAGCTACACCACCACCACCAGCACGGTTGTCTCTAACAGTTAACCGGAAGTTCATTGCTCTGGCAACTGCTGGTAATGTTTCACCTTTTAATCCCCCCAACGTTGCTGCTGGATTTGCAGGATAGCCGGCTAATATTACAGCAATATCCGGGAATGTTCTGTCACCATTTATTTTAGGTACTCTGGATTTAAATAATGGAGCAGTAGTACTTGTAGCTCCACTATTCCATGCACCACCAGGACCTAAATCCATTTCTTCCCAACTATAAGTCAACATATCTCCATTTACATCAGATGCAGTTCCACTTAATGTAAAAGGTGTACTAATTGGAATAGTAACTCCATTGTTTGGTAAAGGATCAATAACAGGCAAAGTATTTCCGGTAGCAGAAGTAGCTGCACAAGGAGCAGCAAACATTCTGTTACTGATCTGATCAAAACTTATTGCATGAAAAACAGGATCACTGTTTGGTTGAATATTATCTGTACCACAAATACCTGCATAGGCCTGAATAGTTGTACCACTACCTACCTCATATGCTTGTCCGGCACTTCTGTTACCTCCACCACAACTACTGGTTACACTATTGAATGTATGACTTCCTCCATATTGATGGCCCATTTCATGAGCAACATAATCTATATAGAAAGGGTCACCTACAGGATTTGGCAAACCTGTTACCCCACCAGCTTTGTTAGAATTATTACAAACAGAATTCAAAAATGCTACTCCTCCACCCCCAGTACTAAATACATGACCGATATCATAGTTAGCATTTCCAATTATTCCATCCACGGTTGTTTGATTCTGACTTAGCATTGCACTTCCACTGCTATTTGTATAAGGGTCAGTTCCTCCATTTAGAAAAATAAGTAGGTCATTATTTGCAATCAATTGCAACCTGGCTGCAACTTCAATTTCATATACTCCTGTAACCCTGTTAACAGCAGTTAACATGGCTGCAGCCACACCAGGTACTGTCGGTGTAGGTCCATTAACTGCAACAGCATATTCTCCGGTACAAGCCAGGGCTAAACGGTAAGTTCTTAAACTGGTACCCAGACAAGCTGCCTGAGTTCTGTTTGATACATTACCAGGATAATCAAGTGATGTGTTATCGTCTACATTACAGACAAATTGAGAAGTAGGAATAACATCACGGGCAAAATAACTTATGTAATTATTTATATCCTTGTTTGCAAAAGGATCAATAAAAACCCGACCGGTTTTTGATGATAGAATTTGTCCATGTAACCCTGTATATGGATTATAATCAAACCGTATTGTGGCATAAGGGTCATCAATACCCTGACCGGCAAAAGTTCTCATCTCCGGAAATTTTGCAGCAAGACCTGGTTCCATAATACTACTCTCCCATACATGGAATTTTGCCATTGAACCATCAGGCATTGGCAATTCAATTACCGGAGTATTTCCTCTATTATACAAAACACTTGTTTCTGATGGCAAAGTCCATAAAAAATTCCTTAATGCCTGTGCATTTAAAGAGGATGTTCTGAATTTTTGAGGGATGATCACTCTTTCCCCTGTTGTTTGTACTGTTTTATTTTCACCAGCATCTGTAAAAAAACGATTTTGAGCAATGGCAACATTCGTTAGTGTAATTACAATAAAAGTGATGAAAGAAAATTTGTAAATTTTTCTCATAATTTAGTTTTATTAATAAATGAGTTGTGGAAATAGATCTTACTATTTGCAACCCAGAGTCAACTTAACGGTATAAAAATAAGTAAAAATTGAATCAGAAATTTGAATCAACATTAAAAAAAAGGTCCTGCTTTTAAAAAAAGCAGGACCTGAAGTATTAAGAATATAAAAATTAATAACCCATTCCACCCATATCAGGTGCACCATGTGCATGTGGTGCTTCTTCTTTTTTAGGCTTGTCTGCAACTACAGCTTCTGTAGTTAATAACATACCTGCAATTGAAGCAGCATTTTCCAATGCTACACGGCTAACTTTTGTTGGATCGATCACACCAGCTTTAAACATATTCTCATATATTTCTGTACGGGCATTGAATCCAAAATCAGCTTTCCCTTCTTTGATTTTTTGAACAACGATAGAACCGTCGATTCCTGCGTTAGCAGTTAAAATACGAAGAGGCTCTTCCAATGCACGGCGAACAATTGCCATACCTGTCTGCTCATCAGCAATCTGTCCTTTTACTTTAGCATCCAGGCTTTCAATTGCACGGATATAAGCAACACCACCACCTGGTACTATTCCTTCTTCAACCGCAGCTCTTGTTGCATGTAATGCATCATCAACACGGTCTTTTTTCTCTTTCATTTCCATTTCAGTAGCAGCACCTATATAAAGAACAGCAACACCACCAGCTAATTTGGCTAAACGCTCCTGTAATTTCTCTTTATCATAATCAGAAGTTGTGTTTTCTACCTGGGCTTTGATCTGGTTTACACGGGCAGTAATATCAACTTTCTTTCCTTTGCCACCTACTATAGTTGTATTGTCTTTATCAATTGTAACTGATGCGGCCTGACCTAAAGCTGTAAGATCTGCACCTTCCAGTTTATGACCTAATTCTTCGCTGATCACAGTTCCTGCTGTAAGGATAGCAATGTCAGTCAGCATTTCCTTTCTTCTGTCGCCAAAGCCCGGGGCTTTAACAGCAGCTACTTTAATTGTACCACGAAGTTTGTTTACAACCAATGTTGCCAATGCTTCACCTTCAAGGTCTTCAGCAATGATCAATAAAGGACGTCCGCTTTGAGCAACTTTCTCCAGAATATGAAGAATGTCTTTCATTGCAGATATCTTCTTATCATATATTAAGATATAAGGATTCTGTAATTCTGCTTCCATTTTTTCGCTGTTTGTAACGAAATATGGAGATACATATCCACGGTCAAACTGCATTCCCTCAACTACATCAACAGTAGTATCAGTTCCTTTCGCTTCTTCAACTGTGATAACACCTTCTTTACCAACTTTTGCAAAAGCTTCAGCGATCAGTTTACCAATTGTTTCATCATTATTTGCAGAAATAGAAGCTACCTGTTGGATTTTCTTACCATCACTACCAACGGTCTGACTCTGGTTTTTAAGATTTTCTACAACTAATGAAACCGCTTTGTCTATGCCTCTTTTAAGGTCCATTGGGTTTGCACCTGCAGCTACCATCTTCAAACCTTCACTGATGATTGACTGAGCTAAAACAGTAGCGGTAGTAGTACCATCACCTGCAATATCAGCAGTTTTAGATGCTACTTCTTTAACCATCTGTGCACCCATATTTTCAATCGGATCTTCCAGTTCAATTTCTTTTGCAACGGTAACACCATCTTTAGTAACAGCCGGTGCACCAAATTTTTTCTCTATAACAACATTACGACCTTTTGGTCCTAATGTAACTTTAACAGCGTTTGCCAATGTGTCAACGCCTTTCTTCATTTTATTTCTAGCTTCGATATCGAAGAAGATTTGCTTTGCCATAATTTTAATTTTTTGATTTTAGTTAATGTTTGTTCTGAATTTTAGATAATAGCAAGAATGTCTGATTCTCTCATGATCAGATAGTCCTGACCATCGATCTGAATTTCTGTACCTGCATATTTACCATATAAAACAGTATTACCGGCTTTTACAGTAACCGGTTCATCCTTTTTGCCAGGACCAGCAGCAACAACAGTTCCACGTTGAGGTTTTTCTTTTGCAGTATCCGGAATAATGATCCCGCCGGATGATTTCTCTTCAGCAGCGTCCGCTTTTACTATTACCCTGTCATGTAATGGGGTAACGCTTACTTTTTTTGCCATAATTGTATTGATTTTGAGTTTTTTGAATAATAATTCCCACATTTTTTGGGACGGCAAAGGTAGGGCGAATAACATGCCGATTGGATTGTAACGGTAAAATTTGCAGAAAAAGAACTTAAAGGCACTTCAATCACATTAAATGGCAGAAAAAATTACAGTAACCGTGTCAAAATATCATAAAATAAAAATGGTATAAAAAAAAGAATTGGGTACTAACACAATAAAAAAGATCTCAGAAATCATTCATTTCTATTAATTATTGAAAAGAAGTGGTTGACATTGCAAATAATAGCTATTATTTTTGAAATCTAATCCAATACTCTATGATGAAAGCCTTCCAAGCCATTTCATTGGTCTTTGCATTATTATGCTGTAATGCAATTTTAGCTCAACCACCATGTGCTTTTGATGTTGTTCATTCAAAAATGTTGCAAAATAATACGGAATATGCCCGGCAGGTTAACTTGAATGAATTATCTATCCAACGCTATATTTCTGATCATCCGGAATTACTCCACCGTACAAACAGAACAGAATCAATTTATACTATTCCTGTTGTGGTACATGTAATGCATACAGGTGGTGCAATTGGCAGTATATATAACCCAACTGATGCACAAATAATTGGTGCCATTACGTACCTGAACCAGGTTTTTGCCGGAACTTATGCTGGTATGACGGCACCTGTAGAAGGTGGAGGAGTTGTCAATATGGAATTGCAATTTGCATTGGCACAACGAACCCCAACCTGTGGTTATACAAATGGAATTGACAGAGTGGATGCTTCATCACTTCCAAATTATACTACAAATGGAGTGAATGCTCAAACTTCTTCCGGATGTCCGGATGTTACTATGAAAAATCTTTCCCGATGGAATACTGCTGATTATTATAATATATGGGTTGTAAACAAAATTGATGGCGCAGATGGTACCTCTGGGCAATTTATAGCCGGCTATGCTTATTTTCCGGGTGCATCATCTTCCGTAGATGGAACAGTAATGCTGGCAACACAAATGATCTCAGGTCAAAAAACACTTCCACACGAAATTGGCCATGCCCTAAACTTATATCACACATTTGAAGGTTCTGCAAATAATACACAATGCCCTTTAAATACTGATTGTAATACAAATGGAGACAGGGTATGTGATACTGATCCTATATATAATAACTACAACGCAGGAACAGGTTTATATAGTTTTGCCTGTCGCTCCGGGTCTAATACCTGTGCATCACCAAATAACTATACGATCAATACAGAAAGCAACTTTATGAGCTATACAAGTTGCTATACTTTATTTACAAATGGACAAAAAGCAAGAGCACAGGCAGCAATGTCATTAGCATCCAGAGCAAGTCTTGTATCTCCGGGAAACCTTGCTTTGGTTCCATGTGGTCCAACAATCAACTTTTCTCAATCAACATCAGTAAGAGCAGAAAATATTGTTGGTACTATAAATGGATGCAGGCGATACAGCGATTATACTTACCAAATGACTATAGGTGAAGCACCTACAGCTAATGCTACTGCAACTCTTATTTATTCAGGCAGTACAGTATATGGCCTAGATTATGAGATAACAACAAATGGAGATTTTAATTCCCCCAGCAACATTCTGACTTTTAATAGCGGATCCACAAATTCACAAAATTTTACCCTAAGAGTTTATGACGATCAAAGTGTAGAAACCAATGAAACGATTGTTTTAGATTTTGTAATAAATAGCGGTGGCGGAAACGCAACAAAAGGTACTACTGCTCCAACTTTGACGGTAACTTTGACTGATAATGATTTTTCTCCTACCGGGGCTTCCAATAATACTTATTCCATCGGAACGATTGCTTATGCTATTGATGGTGCTCCATTTGATGCTACTTTACAGAGTCAGAAAGGACAATATCTCTATAAAGCAACTGAACTAATAACAGCAGGAATGAAAGCCGGATCGATAACGTCATTTCAATTTTTTATCAATTCAAAATTGAGTATCCGACCATTTTCTAATTTCTTTATTAAAATGGCACAAACATCTACTACCTACCTTGTAAATGGTTCTGTAAATGTGATTGGAGGAATGACAACTGTTTATTCTTCATCATCTTTTTCAACAACTGCAGGATGGAATAATATTCCACTTGGTACTCCATTCACATGGGATGGACTTAGCAATATCGCAGTTGAAATATGTTTTGATAACGGAACAGCAGACGGAGGTGATAATGCTGACCAAATCGGAGCCTATTCTGATGGAGGTACTTCATCACAAGGAAACATGTTCTTTCAAGATAACATCAACTGTTCCGGATCTTTTGGTTCAGTTTCATTTTACAGTTATGGCATAAAACCAATTATTAAATTAGACTTAACGGTAACAGGAACACCGATAGAAATGTCTGCAGGATCAATAGCATCTAATCATATCCAAAATGGCAGCCAGGATTATTTCTATTCAAATAATGATAAGTTATTGTTCGGCCTTAACAATGTGAATAATTCTCTTAACTGTGTAAATGCAACTTTAGATGCCGGTGGTACCAGCTGGATAAATGCATTCGGAGGTCAGCGTTCTGCAAAGGTATTTTCTGTAACACCTGCTAACAACGGGGCAACAACAGGATATACTATAGCTTTATATTTTGATAATTCAGAATTAGATGGAAAAAATCCGGTTTCCTTACGAATTGCCAAAACATCTGCGGCGTCTGCAGGAGCAGCAAATTCATCAAACACTATTTTTGCAACACCAACAATTACAACTTTAGGTTCAGGAATAACAGTTTTCACTGCTTCCTTTACCGGCTTTTCCAAATTCTT
Source organism: Chitinophagaceae bacterium (assembly GCA_024643645.1). GTDB lineage: Bacteria > Bacteroidota > Bacteroidia > Chitinophagales > Chitinophagaceae > JJ008. The sequence continues at coordinate 10,699 of JAHEMN010000076.1, forward strand.
CCTTGTTGATGCCGGTGCAACATTGCCTGTATCTTTAACAGATTTTACAGTGATGCCAAATGAGCAAAAAAACACCCTGGTAAGCTGGAAAACATCATCTGAATATAATAATAAAGATTTTACAATAGAAACAAGTAATGATGCTGTTCATTTTACACCTCTTACAACTGTTGCATCAAAAGGAAATTCTGTAACCCAGCAGGAATATGAATTCCTTCATATAAAACCGGATGTCGGAACTACCTGGTATCGATTAAAACAAACGGATTTCGATGAAAATAAAAAGTATAGTAAAGTTATATCTGCAACGATCAACAAAAACGGTAACCCAATATTCTTGTACCCGGTTCCGGCTAAAGATCTGTTGACAATTAATCTTGGCAGTACTATTAAAAAGGCATCAATTGAAATATATACAACTTCAATGCAATTAATTTTACAGGAAAATCTAAATTCACCCCTAATAAAAAAAGAATTAAACATAAGTTCATTACCAAATGGAATTTATTTTATCAAAATAACTGAACCAGACAATTCAACATTACTCCGCTTTATCAAAAACTAATATTTAAGTTTTCTGCTTAAAACCCCACTACCTTTTTAGTGGGGTTTTTTATTATTTGAAGTAGCTGACTTATTTAAATAATACGATGCCGCTCCCCTATCTTTGCCGTATCAAATAAGTTCTTAATTCAATTATGATCAGCAGAAGAAATATCCGTGTTAAAGTGATGCAAACCCTCTATACTGTTTCCAGCATAGAAACCGATATTAAACCCCAAGAGGCCCAGAAAATCTTACAAAAGAATTTAGATCAGTCCCGCTCATTATTTGTTTACCTTATTTATTTTCTGACCGAAGTGATCCGCTATGCGGAAAAAGATGCGCATCAAAAAGCATCTAAACATTTACCTACTGCCGAAGATCTTTCTACCAATACAAAAATTGCCGGTAATGAATTATTATGGAAGATGTTATCCGATCCTTTTTTAAAAGAACAATTTTCTTCTGAAAAGCCTGAATTGGATACTGATGGAGACCTGATCCGTAAGATCTTTATCAAACTAAAAGAATCAACAGAATATAAAAACTATATCTCGACTCCATCAAGAGATAAAAAAGAAGAAACTATCATTATTGAATTCATACTGAACGACCTTTTACTTGCCAACGAGACCTTTGTCTCACATATAGAAGATAAGTACCCAAACTGGGATGATGATGGAGAAATGATAATTCAACTATTGGTTGGTTATTTACAAAAACCCGGTACTATTAATTTTAAAGAACTGATGTCGAAAGATAAAGCCGCTTTTGCATCCGGTTTGTTAGAAACTGTTTTGGAAAAAGATAAGATGCTGGAAGAAATAATAAAGCCCAAGCTAAAAAATTGGGATCCGGAACGTATTGCTCAGCTCGACATGATCATGATGAAAATGGGTGCAGCAGAATTCCTTTTCTTTGAAACAATACCGCCTAAAGTAACTATAAATGAATATATAGACCTTGCAAAAGACTACAGTACCCAACAAAGTGGCCAATTTGTGAATGGTATTCTGGATAATATACACAAAGAGCTGATTCTTCAGGGTAAAATGCAAAAAGTGGAATATAAGAAAGGCTAACCTCTTGCAAGATTGACTGATGAGTTATTTTGTCAGGCATTCAACTAACCTTTACATTTGCATTTCGAAAAAAACTCAAATGAAAAAAGCATTATACTTTTTAGTTATCACAATAAGTTTCATTGCCTGTACTTCCACTGATAAAAAGGGTGATGGTAATGGAGATAACTCCAATTACATAAAAGATAGTATTGCACAAGCAGAGAGAGCAAAGGCTATGAGTGATACTGCCAACTATACAAATATGGAATGGCTGGACTCAACATTTCTCAGCATGGGTAATGTAAATGAAGGAGAACAGGTTGAAGTTTCTTTTCGTTTTAAAAACACCGGAGAAAAGCCACTGGTTATTGCAAATGTGACCGCCAGTTGTGGATGTACTGTTCCGGAAACACCTCAACAACCATTTGCTCCGGGAGAAGAAGGAGTGATCAAAGCAAAATTTGACAGTAAGGGAAGGCCAGGTGAGAACAGAAAACATATCAGTGTAGATGCCAATACAAATCCCAGTCGTTCACATGATTTGGAATTTGTAGTAGTTGTAAAAAAAGAAAATCTTTAGAGATCATTAGCAATAAAAAAAACAAACATGAAGTTTCGTATTAGTTATTTAACAGCAGTAATTGGTTTATTATTTTTCTCCGCTTGTACACCTCCGGGTGCAGATCAGGGCAAAGGAGGCGCAGGTGGTACTATTCAGCTTGTATTTCTTGGTTTAATGATACTTGTATTCTGGATGTTCTTCATCCGTCCGCAAGCTAAAAGAGCTAAGAACCAGAAATCATTTATTGAGAACCTGGGTAAAGGAGATAAAATAGTTACAATCGCTGGTATCCATGGTACTATCAATAAAACAAATGAAGACGGGACTTTGAGTATTGAAGTTAGCCCGGGAAGTTATCTGAAGATCGAGAAAAGTGCTATCAGCATGGATTGGACAGCAGCTTTAAATAAGCCAGCCACTGATAAAAAGTAAAAAAAATCTATTCATAAATTCCAAACTTCATCCGGATTATTTCTTTCCCGGATAAAGTTTGGAATTTGTATTTTGTAATAAATTATTTTAATGCTGAAGATCGGATTAACAGGAGGAATAGGAAGTGGAAAAACAACGGTCGCCAAAGTTTTTGAAACATTGGGAATTCCGGTCTATTATGCTGATGAAGCAACGAAACGATTAATGAATTCCGATGAAAATTTAAAATATCTATTGATAAAAAACTTTGGAGAAGCGACTTATAAAAATGGTGAATTAGATCGGAAATATTTAGCCAATATTGTCTTCAATGATAAGGATAAATTAGAATTGCTAAATTCTATAACACATCCTGCAACAATTAATGATGCTGAAGAATGGATCAAGGATCAAACAACCAGTTACATTATTAAAGAAGCAGCTTTATTATTTGAGAGCGGAGCAGCAAAAAACCTTGATTATTTCATTGGAGTTTACTCTCCTGAAGAACTAAGAATTAATAGAGTTATGCAACGGGATAATATTTCCAGAGAAGAAGTCCTCCAACGGTTAAGCAAACAAATGGATGAAAACAAGAAAATGGAACTTTGCGATTTTGTAATTATAAATAACGAAGAAGAATTAGTAGTTCCTCAAATCCTGGGCATTCATCAACAATTGTTGAA
>JAHEMN010000077.1 GCA_024643645.1 Chitinophagaceae bacterium
TCGTTCCCGGCATTTTTTATTTTATCTACTGCAAACTTCATAGCCTCTCCACTTACAAACTGTCCTTTTTTTACATTGATGATTTTACCCGTTTTTGCTGCAGCGATCAACAGATCTGTTTGCCGGCATAGAAATGCGGGGATCTGTAATACATCTACAAAATCTGCAGCCATCTTAGCTTCTTCAGCCGAATGTATATCTGTAACAACTGGTATTGAGAATGTATTACCAATATTTTTCAGCATATTCAATGCTATATCATCACCTATGCCGGTAAAGGATGTTCCGCTTGTCCTGTTTGCTTTTTTATAGGACGCTTTAAATATATAAGGGATGCCGAGATTTTTACAAATACCGGAAACTTTTTCTGCAACTTCAGTTATCAGTTCATTACTTTCTACAACACATGGACCAGCCATTAAGAAAAAGTTATTCTCATCATATTTTTGATTTTCAAAGAGATCGTTCAGAAAATTTTCCATGCGGCAAAGATAAGGTGTAAGGGAATTTAGGAATGAATGTAAATAGGAAGATATCGTTTTGGCATTTTCATTTTAGCTTGTTTCTTGTATATTGCGACCATATTCATCTGCTATGATAAAAGATAAAATACTGGTAATAGGAGCATCCGGACAAATAGGTGTTGAGTTAACGTTGGCACTCCGTAAAATATATGGCGATGCTAATGTAATTGCTTCCGATCTGAGAGAACAAAATCCTTTGTTGGAAGGTACAGGGCCGTATGTTTCTTTGGATGTGATGAATAAAGAAATGCTGCATGTACAGGTTATCCGGCAAAATGTAACACAGATCTATTTATTAGCTGCCATACTTTCTGCTACCGGCGAAAAGAATCCCGGCCTTGCCTGGCATTTGAATATGCAGGGGTTATTAAATGTTTTGGAAATAGCAAGAGAAGAACAGATCCAGAAAGTATATTGGCCTTCTTCTATTGCGGTGTTTGGTCCTACTTCTCCTAAAAAGAATTGTCCGCAACAAACAATTATAGAGCCGGCAACAGTTTATGGTATCAGTAAATATGCTGGTGAGTTCTGGTGTAATTATTATCATCACAGATATAAGGTAGATGTAAGAAGTATCCGATATCCTGGATTGATCTCTTACAAATCAGCACCTGGTGGTGGCACAACAGATTATGCTGTTGAAATTTATATGGAGGCGTTGGAAGAAAAAAAGTATGAATGTTTTTTAAAAGAGGATACTTATTTACCAATGATGTATATGCCGGATGCAATAAGAGCAACGATAGAGCTAATGGAGGCACCATCAGAAAATGTTACTATACGTACTTCTTATAATGTTGCCGGAATGAGTTTTTCTCCGAAAGAAATTGCTGCTGAAATAAAAAATCATATCCCTGATTTTTCAATTTCTTATAAGCCGGATTACCGACAGGAGATTGCCAACGGGTGGCCGCAAAGTATTGATGATTCAATAGCAAGAAAAGATTGGGGATGGAAAGAAGAATATGATCTGGCAGCCATGACAAAAGATATGCTGACAAATCTTTCTGTTGACGGGCAGGTTTAAAAAAGATCTATTCTACCATATTATTTTTTACTGCAAACATTACCAGGCCGGCGGTATTACGTACCCCAACTTTTTCAATCAGCCGTTGACGGATACCTTCTACAGAGCGGGGGCTTAAAAAAATATCTTTCGCAATTTCTGCTGCTGTTTTTTCTTCGCAGATAAGTTTGAGCACTTCCAGTTCTCTTTCAGTCAACTCCACATTTTGATTGAATGAAGGTTTCAAATTATTTTTCAATACCAGTTTCTTCAAGAGTGCCTTATTTACCACATCATTAAAATAATAACCATTCTCGTATACAATGTATACCGATTTTATTATCTCATCCGGTTCAGTGTTCTTTAATAAATAGCCATTTGCTCCATTCTCCATAAGGTGAATAATGAATTTATCATCATCATACATCGTTACTACCAGCACTTTAATATCAGGGTATTTTTTACGAATAACTTTCGTGGCCTCCATGCCGTCCATAATGGGCATTTTAAGATCCATAAGGATAACATCAGGGGTATTTGTTTCCAATGCTTTCAGCAATTCTTCGCCATTGTCAGCTTCAAAGATTACTTCAAGGTTTTCATCAGAAGAAAACCCTACTTTAAGTCCTTCTCGAAAGATTTTGTAATCGTCAGCTATTGCAATTTTTATTTTACTCATGATTGATTTGATTTTACCGGTACATGTATATTGATACGATAGCCTTCATCACTACCTGCAAAATAGATAGAACCTTTTAGCAATATAATTCTGTTTTGTATATTTTTTAATCCCAGGCCTTCTTTTTGATAACGAAGTTCTTCAAATTGTTCCTGTGTAAGGCCGTTGCCATTATGAAATATCACAAGATCTAATTCATTTCCTGTCAAAACAGAGCTTATCAGGAATTCTGTTGCATTGGCGTATTTCAAAGTATTGTTTACCAGTTCCTGGATCATACGGTACATACTGATATCGTTGTCAGGATTCTCTGTTTGATAATTATCATCCAGTTCTGTTTCAGACTTGATTATAGTACCTTCCGTTACTTTCTTTATAAAATGACGGATGGCTTCATTCAATCCAAATTCTTTCAGAATATTTGAATGCAGGTTGTGAGAAATGCCTCTTACTTTTTGAATAACATCATTAAGCAACTCTCTTCCTTTTTCATGTAACTTCTGATCTCTTTCATCTAAAACATCGGATTTTATTCCGAGCAAATGTAATTTGGCTGATGAAAGTATAGCACCTACCTCATCATGTAATGTTTCAGCGATGCGATGCCGTTCCTGTTCCTCACTTCGTACAGCCGCTTCGATCAATTGATTTTGCTGTTGTTCCCTTAGCTTTTCCAAAGCTGTACGATGCTGGTTTTTTTTGCGTTGGTTATAAATTACCGCCATTAAAATACTGACCACCATCAGCAGCATTACACCAATACCAACTATGACCAGATAGGTTACATCCATTTCTTTTCCGTTTTAGCATCGTGGAAAAATTGAATTGCAATAAAGATGCAGAAGATTATGAATACAATATTATGAACATCCCAGATACTTACAGCGAAATTCCGTCTTACATCTGAGAGGTATACATAAAAAAGAAAGATAAAAAAACTGGCTGCTACATAAATGCTGAGACCGGTTACAATCCAGAATCCTTTATGATTTTTGATAGATGTTGTTCGTTCTTCAATGATCTGGTAAATAAAATACTGTAAACAATAAAAAAGTAAAATTCCGGCCTCAGTGGCTAATAGCCGGCTGCTGAATGAATTTTGATAAAAAAGATCTTCAAAGAAAATGAAATTGATAAGGACAAAAAGAGTAAAACCATAAGGGATGATTTTTTTTACACGGTGCATGAATTGATAGTTCAAGCCATTAAAGAACCAGGCAAATAAAAACAAACGAAGTATGGATTCAATATTATAAATGAAATTGTTGCTCCAGAGAAAATCACCTTCCCTTATTCCCAATTTCCATTTATATTCTGCTATAAGATCAATAAATAGATTGAGAATCAGAAAAGACCATATAAAGATCCGGACGGGTTTCAAATAAGGGTCTTCACTTTTATATACAAGCATAAAAGAAAATGGTATCAGCAGAGCCCAAACTTCTGACCAGTCTAATATTGTATGATATAATGAAGACATGAATTCTATTGGCTAATTAAATTGAAACTTTTTTCGTTTGTTTATAGAACTGGATTTTTTGGAGGAGAAGGATTAAGTTCATCGCCAATTGCCATAATGTCTATATTGCTTATAGTCGCTAAATTTTCACTCCAATCAGTTTTATAAGTAACAGAGTTTGAGTTTTGAATTTTTGTATATTTTAAGGGGATGAATAGAAGATATTTTTGAGGATTTTGTAAATCTTCAAATTCTGTTCTTGAAAATTCAATATTGCCTAAATCAAGTGGAATAGGTAGAGAAACTGGTTCAATTGCTGTGCTTTTTAATAATGTAAGTACAGGTGTTGATGGTGTAAATATTCCTTGTTGTTTTGCAACATATCCGGTAAGGGTAGGTTGATTATTTTCGCCTTCTTCATTAAATTCAAATTGAAATACAATCTTTTTAATTTGCTTACCTGGTAAAAGTTCAAAAGCATCTTGAATTTTCTTGAATTCGATATACAAGATTGGAAATTTCATAATTTTTAGTTTTAGTGGTTTAAGTAGATTTTTTGATTATATATCTGTTGAATAAAAAAATTTTATCTAAACTATTGATGAGAATCGAACTTTCAAAGGGTTGATACTCAGATTACGTAGATACTCACAAGATTGCGTATTTATACGTAGCTCTCAAATGGTCTGTTTTAAACGTTATTAAGAAGAGTCTAAGTTTATCACAGTTTTTCGGAAGTTTGATTTAATTGTTTGCTATACCTGTAAAAGGCTAATGAAAGTAATATGCAAAAAAGAATAAAGGCTAAGCTGTATATCTGCATGGTAGCCACGAAGAATTCCGGATTTTTTTCACTTAACGGATAAAAGAAAAGGAAAATAAAAAATGTGATAGCCTCATATAAAATGATACCTGTACAGATAGGAAAGGAAGGATGTTTTAACCAATCGGTCCTGCTTTCGTCTTCCATTGATCGAAAGAAATAAAAAATACACATAATCAGCAGTACAATACTCTCAGCTGAATAAATCCGGGTACTGAAAAATAGGGGAGATTCAATTAGTGTAAAATCTAGCAGAACAAAAATTAGATAGCCAATAAGGAATATTTTTAAAATAATGGAGGCCTTATATTTTTTAATATTTATAATATACCAGCTCAATAGGAGTACCCTCGCCATTGAATGAAGATTGTATAGTAAATTATTATTCGACATATTATTTACATACAAATAGGATGGGACCAGGTAATGATATTTTAACATAAATGTTGCGATAAAATTGAGTATCAGCCCTAAAATGACATAGAGAATTACAGGGCGGATTTGTTTACTCCCAGGCTTAAATAACACAATAATGATGAGAGGTATAAGCAGTGCCCATACCTCTGACCAATCTTTAAGAAAATTTAATAGATCCATTATAAGTTTTTAATAAGCCGCTCTTGCCGGTATTTCAATTACCAGTTGAGTCAGTAATAGTCGAATCTATATTTGGACAAGGTGGGGTACACCATGTTGCACAGCTTGGTTCACAATTAATACAAGGCGGGCAAGGCAAAGTGCCTCCTTTCATTGATGAAGTTCTGTCGTTTAAAACAACACTGAGTTCAAAATTCATTAAATATTTTTCCGATGCATAAAGTGATGGAGTAAAGCTTATATAATTAAAACTCTTCAATTTTCCGTCCTTTTCCAGAATATCCAGGTCGGCTATTTTATAATAATTATGTTGAGGTATCGACGCAGATCTTATTGGTGAACAACTGGTGCCTTCTAATATTTTAATTTCACTCCCAGGAACTATATCACCATTTTTTGTCACACCCTGAATATAAATGGTGAATTCAGATGAAATTGAATTATAAAAGGCAATAACATCAAGAGTGGTAATTTGATTATTGGAATTTGGTTTTGTGAAATCTTTGTCTACCCAGTTTTTCTGGATATCATCATTTAATAATACTGCACATACTCCGGCAATTTCTTTTGGCTTCTCCTCATTTTTGCAAGAAGGGAAAAAGGCAATTAGTAGAAAAGAGAATAAAATAAAATAAAATGTAAGGTCTTTTTTGAAAGAGAATATAATCTTTTTCATAATTGTTGGTTTAATGGTAAAGAATAGCGGCAGGGAGTTTTCCGGGGAAGAATTCTATCTCAATTTATGCCGTCTAAATGAAATTTCAAAGGGAGTCAACTAAGATTGCGTATTTACACGTAGTTGAAGGTATATGTACGGATTGTATGCTATAAGGCATATCCACGCAGTTGTTAAGTCCTTTTACAAGTATATACTCCCTCTTTTGTTTTTCCGCATTTCCTACCTTGTTTTCAGGGTGTTGTTGAATGAAAATTTGAATCATAAAACAATTTATTATGAGACATTTTTTCACCACCACCGCTTTAATACTTGCAGTTGTTTTTGCAAGTTCTACACAGAGTTTCGCAGGAACACAACATAATAGTAATGCGATTACTGAACAAACTTCAAATTCAATAATTGAAAATGAAGTGCCGGTTAAAGCGAACCATTTGCCGATCGGTGAAAAAACTCACATACCTATAGAAAAAGATCATACACATATTCCAACATGGGATGAGTTGGCTCATATTCATCACTTTCATCATAACAGGTTGAAAAAAATAAAAAGACATTTTAAAAAGTCAGTATTCCTGAGCAAGCTATTGTTGTTTCTTTGTCATGCTGCTGTTTTGTATATCAGTTTCTTACACTTGACGCATTGAAAAGAAGAGAAACTAAAATCTTCTTATACGGAATGATTCAAATTGTTGCAATGGAAGTTCTTTGATATCCAGGTTTGTTACCTCCGCTTTTGGCGGACCTTGTTTGCACCACAAAGTAAATTGATCTAATTGTTCTTTTTCTCCGGTCACAATTATTTTTACCGTTCCATCAGGTTGATTGCTTACTTCTCCGGTAAGGCCAAGTTCAATTCCTTTATCTACAGTTGATCGGCGGTACCACACACCCTGTACTTTTCCGGTAACGATTATAGAAAGAGTTTGCATTAGAAATTTATCAATCCAACAATTTCTTCAAGATATTGCTGGTCGTTCGTATCAAAATGGTCTAAAATATCAGCATCAACATCCAGCACTGCTACCACTTCATTATTTCGGATAACAGGAACAACGATCTCCGATTTTGATAAACTACTGCAGGCAATATGACCGGGAAATTTTTCTACATCAGGTACGATCAAGGTCTTTGCCTCGGCCCAGCTGGTACCACAAACACCTCTGCCTTTTTTTATACGGGTACAGGCAATTGGTCCCTGAAAAGGAGCAAGTACCAATTCATTTTTATCATCCGTAGCTTTTTCAACTTTCGAAGCTTTAGCGTATGGAGTAGCGTAGGATGATTCTTTCACTACATAAAATCCAACCCATAGCCAGCCGAACTGTTCTTTTAATGCCGCTACTACATTCGCCATATTTGCTACCAGATCAGTTTCTCCCTCCAAAATACCTTTGATCTGTGGAATGAGTGATCGGTATTGTTCTATCTTATCCCCTGTTATAATTGCCAGATCTTCTGCCATAAAAAGTAATTAATTCAGTTCAGCACTTAATTCGTTTGCATAGTTTTTTATCTCATTGTACAACGTATCTCTCTCTACCGGTTCTCTTTTGGCTTGTTTTATCAATGTAACCAACTCTTCTGTTGTCATTGATGGATTTTGTTCTTCTGAACCGGCCATGCTATAGATCTTTGTAGTATCATCAATGGTGCCATCAATATCATCTACACCGAATGAAAGGGAGAGTTGTGCATTCTGTCTTCCCAGCATCGGCCAATAAGCTTTGATGTGCGGAAAGTTATCTAAGTAGATCCTTGCAATAGCATAGGTCTTCATGTCTTCTACCACACTGCTTTCAGGTACATGGCTCATGTCATTATCCTGGTTACGGAATTTAAGCGGTATAAAGGTGTTAAAGCCATTCGTTTGATCCTGCAATTCTCTAAGCCTTCTCATATGGTCAATACGATGTGCATAGGTTTCTACATGGCCAAACAACATCGTAGCGTTTGAGTGAAGACCGAGTTTGTGTGCCGTTTCATGTATCAATAACCAACCCTTGGCATCTACTTTATCAGCACATATTTTTTCTCTTAATTCCTCATCAAAAATTTCAGCACCACCACCGGGAATACTATCTAATCCGGCTGCAATTAAAAATTTTAATCCCTCTTCCACACTCACTTTTGCTTTGCGGAACATATAATCATATTCCACCGCAGTGAAAGCTTTTATGTGTAATTCGGGGCGATGAGCTTTTATGGCTTTCAGCAGATCAGCAAAGAATTGCAGATCCATTTTTGGATGTACTCCACCCACAATATGCACTTCAGTAATGGGTTGGCCATCATATTTTTTTACTATGTGCAGCATCTGTTCAATGCTCATTTCCCAGCCTTCTTCTCTTTTTGCATAAAGTTTACTGTAAGAACAGAAGTTGCAACTGAATACACACACATTGGTAGGTTCAATATGGAAATTCCTGTTGAAGTAAACTTTTTCCCCGTTTTTCCGAACCCTTACTTCGTTAGCCAGACTGCCCACAAAGCCGAGGCTGGCTTTTTCAAATAGAAATAAGCCTTCTTGGTCAGTGATACGTTGTCCTGCTTTTACTTTTTCAGCTATCAAATTAAGCGTTGGAGTTATATCTGTATCGGTCATAATTATATAACAATTAATTGGGTGTAAAGTTACGACTCTACGGGGGACTTTTTTTGAACTATGGAACCAGGGAGGCACAAAGAAACAGGGAAAAGAAAGATTCAAGACAAGTAGGAAAAAAATATCACTCTGAGTCTCTGGGGTTCAAAACACATTAATCCTTATCTTCCCCACTTAAATTTTTGTACTAAATAAAAAAGGGCTCATGAATTTAAAATTCCGTCTGACAGGCTTAAGCTTTTTGCAATTCTTTGTTTGGGGTATCTGGCTCATTTCGTTGGGCGGATATATGTTCGCCAGTTTCAATGATCCGATCGATCCTTCATTAGGTTCCAAAGTGGGGAATACATACGGAACGATGGGATGGGCATCTTTATTTATGCCTGCCCTCATGGGTATCCTTGCCGATAAATATTTAAGAGCCGAAGTGGTATTGGGCCTTTGTCACATTTTCGGTGGTGCTGCTTTGTATTATGCCAGCACAGTTACCAATGCCAGTGATATGTATTGGGCCATCTTTATGGTAAGTTGCTTTTACATGCCAACTATTGCATTGAGTAATTCTGTTACTTATAGTATTCTCAGTAAAAATAATTTTGATGTTCAGAAGGCATTTGCACCAATCCGTGTGTGGGGTACCGTTGGTTTTATTGTTGCAGAGTGGGCGGTTGATCTTTTAGGCTGGACACAAAACAGCAACCAGTTTTATTTTGCTGCTGTTGCCGGAATATGTACGGGTTTGTACTGTTTTACATTGCCAAGAGTTGAGATAGTAAAAGATATCGAGAAAAAATCGTTGGCTACCCGAATGGGATTGGATGCTTTCAAGTTATTCAAGACTCCGATGATGGCAAAGTTCTTTTTGTTTGCTTTGTTCCTTGGGGCAGCCTTGCAGATCACCAATATGTTTGGCTTTCCGTTCCTGAAAGATTTTGGAAGCAATCCTGAATATGCAAATAGTTTTGCTGTTACCCGTACCAATATTCTTATTTCCTTATCACAGATATCTGAAACACTGTTCATTCTTGCCATCCCATTCTTCCTGAAGCGATTTGGAATAAAGAAAGTGATGCTGATAAGTTTGGTTGCCTGGGTATTACGGTTTGGATTATTTGGAATTGGCGATCCTGGTGGCGGATTATATTTGTTGATACTTTCTATGATCGTTTACGGAATGGCGTTCGACTTCTTTAATATTTCGGGTTCCTTGTTTGTAGACCGTGAAGCAAAGCCGGAGATAAGAGCCAGTGCACAGGGTTTGTTCATGCTTATGACAAACGGGTTAGGTGCAATCCTTGGTGGTCTCTTTGCAGGAAAAGTGGTCGATATATTTACCAATGCAGAAGGTGTGAAAGACTGGCAAAATATCTGGTTCACTTTTGCAGGTTATGCATTAGTTATCGCAATTGCCTTTCTGTTTATGTTCAAATACAAGCATAAACCGGAAGAAATAGTATCTGTTGCACATTAATGAAAGATTTATTTTCGGGCATGGCTTTATTAGAAGTAGTTGGTGCAGGTAAACTGGAAAAGGATAACTATACAGTTAAGGATATTAATTTCTCACAACAACCGTTAGAGAAAATTGCCATTGCAGGCGAAACCGGCTCTGGTAAAACATCACTGCTGAAAATGATCGGAGGATTGGTACAACCCGATGAAGGAAATATTTACTTTGAAGGTGAAAGGGTATTAGGCCCGTATGAAAGATTAATTCCCGGCCATCCGCATATTGCATACTTAAGCCAGCATTTTGAATTACGAAATAATTATAGGGTAGAAGAAGAACTGGAAAGTAAAAACATGCTGACAGAAGAGGATGCTAACAGAATTTATAGCATCTGTAAGATCGAGCATTTATTAAAAAGAAAAACAGATCAGCTTTCCGGTGGTGAAAGACAGAGGATTGTATTGGCACGGTTACTAACTACTTCTCCAAAATTATTATTGCTGGACGAACCTTTCTCAAATCTGGATGCTATTCATAAGAACATCATTAAATCGGTGTTGCTGGATATTGGAAGTAAATTAAATACCAGTTGCATTCTTGTATCGCATGATGCAGCGGATACTCTTTCCTGGGCAGATACGATCATTGTTTTAAAAGATGGAAAAATTATACAGCTGGGAACACCTGAAAAAATTTACTATGAGCCGGTTGATGAATATTGTGCCGGGCTATTTGGCGAATACAATCTGCTGAATGAAAAAAATAAGAAACAGTTTTTCCCTAATGGAACTGGCAAAGAACAATTAATTGTACGACCGGAACAATTCAGCTTAGTGACCGAAAAAGGAAAAAGTGTAAAAGGAATTGTGCAGGCTGTTTATTTTTTTGGTAGTTATTATGCAGTTGAAGTATTGATGAATGAACAGATGTTGCGGATAAGAACAGAAAAGAAAGGATTGAATATAGGGGATGAGGTTTGTTTGGAATTGACAAATAATTAATAATATTCTTCACAGACGAGTATTACATTAATTGTTATTATCAATCTTACATGTCGGCTTAAATTTTTACACTACAATCAAGGCTTAATTGCATTACCACAAAGAAAATAATTTTTATTTTGGTTGTCTTGCTGTTTAGTCTTTAGGTTCCCATAGTTCAATTTTATTCCCTTCTATATCCATGATGTGAACAAACTTTCCGTAATCATATGATTCTATTTTGTCTACAATGGTTACACCTTCTTTTTTTAGTTCTTCAACAAGTGCTTCCAGGTCAGCTACCCTGTAGTTGATCATAAATTCTTTTGTAGAGGGATCAAAATATTTTGTTGTTTCTGAAAAAGGACTCCATTGAGTAGAACCTTTTATAGTTGAATCGGATTCATCTCTCCACTCAAAAGTTGCCCCATAGTCGTTAGTGTTTAAACCAAGGTGTGTTTTATACCACTCTTTCATTTGTTTGGGGTCTTTGCATTTGAAAAAAATGCCGCCAATTCCAGTAACTTTTTTCATTTTATAATTTTTATTTGTTGTAATAATTGATTTGAAAGCGAAACCAAGACAAAAAGTTGCCACAAGTATAAGTGAGAATATGATTGATCTTTTCATTGTCAAAATTAGTTAATAATGGGAGGTCAGTTATACTTTTGTTGTGCGTAAGAATTTCCTTTTTTCATTGATTAAAATAATATTACGACTAAACTTTTTTTATTCTGGTTTTGGACCTTTTGATACAATTGTTCTTATCAAGCCAGGAAACCAACGTTGCAACCAAACAAAAACTCTCCCGTGGGTTGTGAAAATATAAGTTCTTCGTCTCTTAATTATGGCCTTCACCATAACTTTCGCAGCTTTATCCGTTGGCCACATTAAATTTGATGGACGTGGATCTGGACGTTCAGGATGCCATACGCCTTCATTATCAATTCTGGCAATCTCAGACTCAACAAATCCAGGATGTATGGTAGTACAACTCACACCGGTACCCTTTAGTTCAACTTGCAATGTCAAACCAATTGAATGTACAGCAGCTTTTGAAGCGCCATAGGCACCAACATAAGGATTAGGAAGATAAGCTGCTATGCTGCCAATTAAACCAATACGTCCCTGTTTTTTCTTTAAATGTGGAAGGGCATATTTTACCGTCAAGCCTAACCCTGTGACATTACCTTGTAATTGCCTGTTCCAATCTTTTGCAGTCAATTTATCTATACTTCCGAAAACACCAAAGCCGGCATTGGCCACAGCAATATCCAAACGTCCCCATGTAGTTATAATTCTTTGAACAGCATCTTCTATCGATTTTTCTTCCATAATATCAACAGGAACAACCAATGCTTCTCCACCCGAATTTCTAATTTCAAGAGCAATCTCTTCTAATAATTCTTTACGTCTGGCGGAAAGCACTACTTTAAATCCTAATCTTGCCCACTCAAAGGCCATCGCTTTACCAATACCAGACGAAGCACCTGTTATCCAAACAACGTTTTCCTTTGTATTTGTCATTGCAAGTTTTATTTAGTTTGACTGTTCGATTTTTTATGTTGACGCACAGCCCCATTTTGTGCGTTCGTGCAATTTATATTAAGATTATTTAATAACTGCAGGATAAACAAAGTCAAGGTACAGGTCAAATGGTGTCTTACTTAAATTATGCAAATCATAGTTGCCCGCTGTGATCACCATAATTAGTTTTTGGGATTTATTTATTTCTATTTTTTGTCCCCCGTTACCAGAAGCCTCGATTGTTTTTACAATTTGATTTTGAATGCTATCAGCCAAAGTCCAGAACTGATAACCATAGCCATAAGGTTCATCTGAATAGACATGTGTACGCATTGATTCTTCCACAAGATTGCTTGGTATGATTTGTTTTTCATTCCATTTACCATTGTTAAGGTAAAGTATCCCAAACTTTAACATGTCCCTTGATCGCATTCGTAACCCTGCCCAGGCGCTAATAAGTCCATTTTTTTCCTTAGTCCATTCAAAAGCACTTATGCCAAGGGGTTCAAATAGATACTTTAATGTAAACGTTTCTATGTTCAGGCCAGTTGTTTTTTCTAAAATTTGTGCAAGCAATTGAGTGCTTCCGCTGTTATAGCTAAACTTTGATCCTGGAACTTCAACCAATGGTTGACGCAAAATAAAACCTATGGCGTGGGATACATCATGCAATTTTAATGAATCGTTATAGGATTCATGCCAATTCATACCTGAGGACATTGTCAATAAATGCCTGATCGTTATATCCTTCTTTTTTCCTTCTGCAAAATTTAAAAACTCAGGAAAGAAGTCAAAGAGGCGTTGATCAAGGCTTTTTATCTTACCCTGATCTAAGGCGATCATTACTGCTGCACTCGTAATACTTTTTGTTATGCTTCTGATGTCATGAAGACTATCACGATGATGAACAGTAAAGCCGGTCCATTCTTTTATACGGTTTTCATCTTGTCCTGACCAGTATTTTTCAAAAACCAGTTTGTTGTTGAGAAAGATTAATGCACTATGAATATTTGAATAGCTTCCATTATCAATTGAGTCTTGCATCGCATAGATCAGCTTATCATTTATCCCAACATCTGTTAATGTTGCAGTTTCTATTCCATCATTTAGTTTTTCAGGTTTGCTGATTGTTATGTTTTTATGCTGAGTACATGAATAAAAAAGAATGAGTAGAAATATTAGTGAATGTTTCATGGTTTATTAATCAGTAAAATTTAGTGTTTCGCATATGTATTACACACAACGTCACATCCTGGCTGCCGTGTTATTATTGCCAAACCTGTTTAACAATGTTGTAAGTATAGTTTTTTGATAATTAAATATGATTTGTAACTTAATTGCCAGCGAATGATGTACCAAAAGGGAGGTTAAAAGAGTTGCAATGTATTCCACCGCCCTCAGTATTATAACCTTCCATATCTATCTGCACTATTTTTTTTCCGGGGAATGCTCTAGAAAATATTTCATACACTTTTGCATCCTTTATTCGGCTTGCTTCTTTTCCGCCTGGTTTCCAGTATTTGGTTGTGATAACGACATTATTAGCGATTAAATAATTAAGGTAACTTGTCGCTGCAATTACTTTTACGGTGCTGCCCGGCTTGACACCTTTAA
>JAHEMN010000213.1 GCA_024643645.1 Chitinophagaceae bacterium
TTACTTCAGGTATCGATTTTCTGTAAAAATTTATGGCTTTATTGGATGCGAAAATTAACGGGGTACAATGATCCAGTATTCTATGATCGGAAAATGTTTTGATAATTATTTCAATACCAATGCCATTCAAATCACCACAACTGATACCAATAACAGGCTTTTTCTGACTCATGCTTTTATTCTTAGCTTGTAAAAATACATTATTATAATGGATACCAGGTATGTCTGTTATTTGTAAAGACTTGTTGTATCTGTAAGTGTTTGCATAAATGCAATTACTGCTTTAATCTCTTTCTTCGATAAGCTCAATTTATCAAAGGGTAAAGTTTGATTAGGCGGGGCAATAAATAATCCCTTACCACCACCGTTATTATAAAAATCCATTACCTCTTCAAGTGTAGTAAACACACCATTGTGCATATAGGGTGCTGTTAATGCCACATTTCTTAAAGTGGGAGTTTTAAATGAATGCTTATGGATAACAGATTTTGTAAAATTATTTTTACCTAAATCTTCATCTAGTATAGAAGGGTTTCTTTTTTTTGTAGCCGGAACACCTAACACTTCAGACTCGGTTTCGGTAAAAAAAGGAGGCGCCAGCCCGTTAAACAATGGCATAAAATGACAGGTAGCACATTTTGCCTTTCCTGTAAACAGGTTAAATCCTTTTATTTCTGTTTTTGATAACATGTTTTTTTCACCCCGCATATATTTATCAAACCGGGAATTCATACTTATTAAGGAACGGATATACGAAGAAATTGCATTGGCAATGTTGAAAGGAGTTACCGGTTCTTTTTCATTGCTATATGCCTTTTGAAAAAGTGGAAAATATTCTTTTGAGTTTTTTAATAAAGTTGCGCTTTTTATTAGTGAACCTTTCATTTCCTTTTCATTATGAACCACTTCGTCCAATTGATTTTCCAATATATCGGTTCGGCTATCCATAAATTGCCTTGTTTGTAAACCGGAGTTCCAAAGTGTAGGTGTATTGCGTAATAACAATGTTCTTTTGTCAAGAGCATAAGGAGTAGCTACCCCATCAGTAAAAGCTTTGGCAGGTTGATGACATGAGGCGCAGTTCCGGCTATTATTTTCAGATAGTATTGGGTCAAAAAAGAGTTTTTTGCCAAGATTTATTCTATCAGGAGTAACATAATAATTCTTACCCGGAGAGAAAAAATTTATATTAAATGCGCCAGTATCAAACAAAGATTCAGCATTTAAGTTAATAGGGTTGATTCCGTCTGGAAAAGTAATTCCCAGTTTATTTCGGGTAATTATAATCTCTTTGTATAATGGATTCAGATAATTTATGATAAATCCTGATCGGTTTAATTTATCAAAATTATTGTGCTTATTGAGATATGTATAGGATTTATTCAGTAGTGAAAACAGCGAAGCGAAATCACTGTTGTTTTTTTTATGATTATTTTGAAATATATCAAGTATATGTTTTATTCCTTCGAGAGTTGCTTTAGATTCAGTTATGGAATATTGTGCAATTGGTGAATCAAACCCGGTTATTTCGATTGTAATTATTTTTATGAGTGATATTCTTAACGCATCCCAAACTAAGTAATCTCTAAATTTATTTAACCGTTCTTTTTCGTTTTTTAAGTTATCTATAACTACAAACATTTGATCTAAAAATGTATCAAGCTTTTTATATGAGTTGTATTGCCAATCACTAAAAAGTAATTGTTCGATTGCCTGAAATCCGCTTGGAGGAATAACCCTATCTGGATGATCTTCTTCTACACGATCAATAGCAGGGTAATTGATGAATTTAGTGTCATAAATATTAAAATACTCAGTAAAGATGGCTAGTTTTTTATAAGTACACCTGGCAGTAAAAAAATCGTCTTGTAAATTGGTTACAACAGAATTCTTTTGTGCGTCTTTTTTTAAAATTAAAAGATCATTTTTTAATTGATTCAGCAGGTTTGTGTATAAATTATTAAAATCTTCGTTTATGCTTTTCGTAGACATAAGAACGTAAGCAGAAGATACAAGCATGATAAATGCTGCAAAAGTGATAGTAATAATCCGAGAAATTTTACGCATAGAAAAAAAAGAATTTGTATGGCTATAACACTGTAAATGCCTGTAGTAGCTAATTTAACGAGGATAATGTAGAATTACGAAAGTTTTTACAAAAGTCATGGTAACTTTTTTTAATTCAGGGTTGCTTTTGAAGGTATTTATTCCCATTTTTATATTTGAAAAACCATCATAAAAAAGTCCAATATTAACTCGCATGAAAAATCCTAACATTCAGTTCAGTAGAATTGGTTTCCTGTTCTTATTTATCGTTTTTGCAAATGTATTATATGCTCAAACCACCATTATATCTTATGGTAGTTCCTGGAAATACCTTGATAACGGTTCAAATCAGGGTACTGCATGGAGAGCAACCGGTTTTAATGATGCCGGTTGGTCCAGCGGAAATGCCCAATTAGGTTATGGCGATGGTGATGAAACTACTGTTGTCAGTTATGGCTCAGATGCTAATAATAAATTTATTACTACTTATTTTCGAAAATCCATCAATATTGCTGACCCAAATGTGTTTAGCAGCTTCTCATTAAACATTGCTTATGATGATGGAGCCATCATTTATGTAAATGGTGTTGAAGTAGCAAGGGCAAGAATGACAGGTGTTGTTGCTTATAATACACTAGCTGATAGTCCCGCAATTGAAGAAACGATTACAAATTTTTCAATCCCAACTTCGAGTTTTGTAAGTGGTAATAATGTAATTGCTGTTGAGATTCATCAGCAAGCAGTCAATAGTTCCGATATATCTTTTGATTTTGAATTAAAAGGTATGGATGCATTTTCCAGTACTTTAACAAGAGGGCCTTATTTACAGATGGGCAATCAAACAGAGATAACAATTCACTGGAGAACCTCTACGTCCCAAAATTCGAAAGTGGAAGTGGGAACTTCATTCGGAACATATCCAACGATAGTAACTGATGTAACTAACACAACGGAGCATATAGTAAGAATAACCGGATTAATCGCAGATACTAAATATTATTATAGAATTGGTAACACTACCAATATGGGGGCGCCAGATATTACTAACTTTTTTACTACCCAACCATTATCAAGTACCACAAGAAAGATAAGGATTGTAGCTTTTGGCGATTGTGGAAAAAATAGTGCAACTTATCAAAGTCAAACACTTTCTCAATATCAAACATTTTTAACTACTAATAGTATAGAAGCCCCGGATGCATGGTTGCTATTAGGTGACAATGCCTATAATTCAGGTACTGATGCAGAATATACAAGTAATTTCTTTGGAACATATGGCGATAATATTCTAAAAAATCATAAGTTATATCCATCGCCGGGTAATCATGATTATGGAAATAATGCTACTCGACAGGACGATCATAATATTCCATATTTATCAATATTTGATTTGCCAAATGCAGGACAATGCGGAGGCCTTTCATCTGGACAAGAGGAGTATTATTCTTATGATGTAGGAAATATACATTTTCTGGCGTTAGATGCATATGGTGAAGAAAGTAATAAAAGAATTTACGACGCAGGCAGTGCACAGGCAGCATGGATTCAAAACGATTTAGCAGCAAATACAAAAAAATGGACCATTGCTTACTGGCATCATCCTCCATATACAAAAGGAAGCCATAACTCTGATACGGAAG
>JAHEMN010000214.1 GCA_024643645.1 Chitinophagaceae bacterium
AGTTGAGCATAATAGGAACTGTAAGATAATCTGCAGCCAATTTTATTTTTTTCAAATCGGTTGAACCAACACTGATCTGAGTTGGGTTTTTAGAGAAAACTATGTTCTCGTCAAAGTTGTAATTATTCAACTCAAGCCCAAGGCCATATTTTAGATTTACAACATGTTTAGCTACATTAAGTTTCTGCATAAAAATCCAGACATTCACATTTCTTGATTTTCCTGCTTTCAATTTCATTTCATCTTTGCCAACATCAGAAGTTACAAAACCACTTGCAGCTGCATTTGTATAGTTTGACTGATCATTATAGTTAGAAAAGCCAAGATCAAAGATCCACCAATTGGTTTTTAAATTTGATTGTTTTGTACGGTTACGCTTAGATATTTTAATTTCAGAGTTGCCATCGCCATCCTTTCCTTTGCTACCTGCTTTGCGGATGATAACCATCCCGCCAATACGGATAGTATCGTAGGCGGGTGCGGTATTAGGATTAATTGTTGTGTCTGTTTGAGCAAAAGCAAACGTCATTGTGCATAATGCTACACATAGGGTAAGTATCCTTTTCATTTGTTTCATTTTTTAATATTATAAATTTTGTTTTTTGTCAATCTGCTTATCGCAGATAAGGACTATTTCAATTTGATGGCCAGCCCGGCTACTAATAATTTCCCATCATCATTTGTAGCATCAATATTGGTTCGCTTTTCAAAGGTCCGTGTAATCTTCCGGAAGAATCCACGGAGTTTGTTTTTCTTACCAGCTTGCTGGCTCTCCTCTTCAATAAATGAAGCATTTGTATAGTCTGACGGTTGAGGGGATTTAGTTGTTACAACAGGATTTGTTAATGCGTCCACTTTTTTTATTTCTTTAGGAACATTGACGTTTGCTATCGCATTATTAGCTGCATCATTTTTATTTACATTCGGATTAGATATTGGCTGAGGCAGGTTATTATTAGTAACAGGAGGAATGTTTGCAGTGATAAGTACTTGCTCTTCTTTTTTAGATGGAATCAAATTCTTATTCTCCGGTAAATTCTTAGGACTAACAACTGCATTTGTAACAGCCATATTCCTTGTGTCTTCTTTTTTTATGGGAGAAACAGCTTGTTGAATATTATTCCTTTCTTCAGGAGTGGGAACAACAGGATCTTGTTTTTCATTTACATCAGCAACAATCGCTTCATTAGATGGCTGCTCAACTGTATTTACAACCGGATTATTTTGTTCTGTACCCGGAGTTTTAACGATTGGGCCAACTTCTGTAGATGATTTTTTATTCAAAACAAGGAATGTAGTAAGGCCAAGTGCCAGAATTAATACAGCGGCAGCAGCTCTCCACCAGCCAACTGGTAAGCGACGAACTTTTTCTTCTGTTCTGTATAATGATTCTTTATTTGCAAGGACAATTGATTCGGGCTGTAGCTTGCTTTTTTGCAATAGTATAAGCTCTTTAGCTGCAACAGGATTAGCTGCAACGAATTTTTCAACAGCTGCTCTTTGTGCTGTTGTTAATTCATTATCTATATATGACAGAAAATACTCTTCGTAATTGGCTACATTAATTATTGCATCACCTTTTATTAAGGCTTCTTTATTTTCAAATACAACTAATTCATCTGGCACCAATTTGTAGTGCATCAGCAATTCCAGTTCTTCATTTAAATCAGGATGATGTTGTACAAATGCTTCCACCATGCGGCGATCTTCGCTGCTTAATTCATTATCCACGTAAAGGATAAAGAATTCTTCGTAATTATGGCGGTTAATATTCATTTGTAAGTTATCGGTATCTAAATGGCATTACACCAGATTTAAATTACATTTTCAATTTTTACCAAATAGTTTTTTAATTGTACTCTTGCCCGGTGTAAATATACTTTTACCTGACTGGCATTCAAACTCATGATCTCCCCAATTTCTTCATAACTATAACCTTCATAATCTTTCAAAAGTACCAACGATTTTTGAGTTTCATTCAGCCTGTTCAATGCTTCGTCTAAAATCCTTTTTAAATTACTTATGGGCTTATGTTCAACTTTTGCTTCATCACTAAAATCTTCTCTTAATTGTATCCTCTTCACTTTTCTAATATGATCAATCATTTGGTGATAAGCAACAGTAAATAGATATGACTTACATTTTTGAGCATCCACATTTTCACGGTTGCGCCACATTTTTTCAAATGCAGTCTGTACCACATCCCTTGCATCTTCTTCATGCCGAAGATTTTTCAGGATGAACCTATATACATTATCTGCATACGTAGTTACACATTGATTATACTCTTGTTCAGTCATAAACAGCCGGGGTGTAGTTAAAATTACTTTATATGACCTGCTTTTTACATTAAACGGCTGGTCAATCAAAAAGTTACAAAATATAAATTTTATCAGTACTGGTTGATAATCAATAACTAAGAAAAAGTAAAAACTGTCTCGACATACTTTCTTGAATAATTTCCTGATCGTCATTCTGTTGTGAACATTCTAAAAAAGGCGATTTATTGCAAGTTGTATTATCAGTTGGAGATATCCTATCTGTTGAAGATGAGCTACTTAGTAATGTCAAACAGGTTATTGCAACAAGTATAACAAAGCCCGGCAGTATCCATTTTTTTTGATGCATTGGAGTTGGTTTATGTAGTTTGACGAATGTATTGATTGATTTGTTACAGTTAATGTAAAATCTACCCATTTCGATCTGAAGCTAACATTTTTTGTACACTGTATATTTGCGGATAAATAAAGTAATATGAACGAAAACCTTGTCAAAAGAATTGGAAAAGAAGTAGAAGAAATAAGAGCAGCCGGATTGTATAAATCAGAAAGGATAATTGACAGTCAGCAAGGTGCAGAAATATCAGTTGGCGGAAAAAATGTATTGAATTTTTGTGCCAATAATTATCTCGGCTTATCATCTCATCCCAAAGTAATTGAAGCGGCACATAAAGCTATCGACAACCGTGGTTATGGTATGAGTAGTGTACGATTTATTTGCGGTACACAGGATATTCATAAAGCGTTGGAAGAAAAAATCTCAAAATTTCTGGGAGTAGAAGATACTATTTTATATGCTGCCGCTTTTGATGCGAATGGCGGTGTGTTTGAGCCGTTGTTAAATGAGCAGGATGCTATTATATCAGACGCATTAAATCATGCAAGTATTATTGATGGTGTAAGATTGTGTAAAGCACAGCGATTCCGCTATGAACATAACAATATGGAAGATCTGGAAGCAAAACTTAAAGAGTCAGCTAATCTCCGAAGCCGCATTATTGTTACCGATGGTTCATTCAGCATGGACGGAACAATTGCACAGTTAGATAAAATATGTGACCTGGCTGATCAATATGATGCAATTGTAATGATAGATGAATGTCATTCGTCTGGTTTTCTTGGAAAAACAGGTAGAGGCACTCATGAATACAGAGGGGTGATGGGAAGAGTTGACATCATCACCGGCACTTTAGGTAAAGCATTAGGTGGTGCCAGTGGTGGGTTTACATCTGGGAGAAAAGAAATTATTGATATGCTTCGCCAGAAATCAAGACCTTACTTGTTTAGCAATACATTAGCCCCTTCTATTGTAGGTGCTTCAATTGCGGTGCTGGATATGCTAACGGAAACAACGGAACTTAGAGATAAATTAGAATTCAACACAAAATATTT
>JAHEMN010000215.1 GCA_024643645.1 Chitinophagaceae bacterium
GCCAACCTCGATGATCCTTTGAATCTTGATAGCACATCACCGGCATTATTTTTTACAAGGTGGATCACTCATTTCTGTGCACCCATTTTTGTATTTCTTTCCGGCACATCAATTTATTTACAAAGTCTTCGTAAAACAAAAAAAGAACTGAGTGCCTTTTTAATTAAAAGAGGTTTGTGGTTAATTGTCGTGGAAATTGTGATCATCAGTTTTGCCTGGACATTTAATCCGCAATACAATTTAATTCCTTTACAGGTGATCTGGGCTATTGGTATATGTATGGTACTATTAGGAGTAGTGATTTATCTCCCGTACAAACTGATTCTAATACTGGGACTGATCATTGTCTTTGGTCACAACTTGCTGGATATTCCTGAATCTGCAGACGGATTTAAAGCCGGTTTCTGGTGGGATCTGTTTCATCATGGCTTCTTTGTTCCATATCAGTTTGCTCCGGGTCATTATTTTATGATGATATATCCGTTCATTCCATGGCTAGGTGTGATGATACTCGGTTATTGTACGGGTATTTTATACAGTACAAAATTTACAGAGGTACGACGGAAAAAAATATTGGTTCTTACAGGACTGGGGCTAATCGTATTTTTTATAGCACTACGTTTTACAAATGCTTATGGTGATCCGGTTGACTGGAGCGAACAAAAAAACACATTCTACACTTTCCTTTCATTTATAAAAGTTAATAAATATCCACCATCATTATTATATATCTGTATACTCATTGGCCCTGCATTAATTTTATTGGCCTTCGTGGAAAATATAAAGAACCGCTTTACCAATTGGATGACGATATACGGACGAACGGCATTCTTTTATTATATCATACATCTTTACCTGATTCATTTTATAGCTGCTATTTGTTTTTTTGCAAGAGGGCATTCATTGGCCGATGTGGCCAATGTAGGAAAACAATATCCTTTTCTTTTTGTGGCTCCAGGCGAAGGATATAATCTCTGGATCGTTTATGGAGTGTGGCTCGGAGTTGTCGTTCTCTTATATCCATTATGTAAATGGTACGATAATTATAAACGAAACCACAGAGAAAAATGGTGGTTGAGTTATTTATAATCTAAAAAACAAAAATGAAAAAAATAATCTTTCTTATTACTGTAATATTTTTTTACAGCTTTTTATTTGCACAGGATACTCCGGAACTTAGTTTCGCCTATAACCATAATGCTCTTTCTGTAAAAGACGTAAACCGATCGGCAGCATTTTATACCACAGTATTACAGCTTTCTGAAATAACCAATCGCACCCAAATGGACGGCATCCGTTGGTTTTCGTTGGGAGAAGGAAAAGAACTGCATCTTGTTTCCATTCTAAAAGAACCGGTTACCATTAATAAAGCAGTTCACTTCGCACTAAACACAAATAATATTGATGCACTTGTAAAAAGATTATCTGATCTAAAGATTCCTTATTCCGATTGGCCGGGCAAACCAAATACGGTAACAATTAGAGCCGATGGCGTAAAACAGATTTATTTACAGGATCCCGATGGTTACTGGATAGAAATAAATGATGTGAGTGCTAATACTTCTGTTGAAAAAATAAAAGATGAGGTTTGGCAACTGGAAGAGAATTACTGGAAATATGTAAAGGAAAAAGACTTCAAATCGTATCTTACCTTATGGGATGAAAATTTTCTTGGCTATCCCAGTAATAATACAATCGGTGACAAAGCTCATATCACCGACTGGATGACAGAAATGTACCAGCAGACCGGAGTTTTTAATTATACCCTTACCCGTAAAGTAGAAAATGTGTTTGGTGATATTGCAATCGTATTCTACGATGTAACACACAATTTTACCAATGAGAAAAATGAAATATTAAAAACGGGAAGCTTTAAAATCATACATACCTGGAAAAAAACAGAAACAGGATGGCTGATAATCGGAGGCATGGGAGCCAATAAATAAATCAACTGTAAAATCAATTTATCATGAAGTCCATCTCAACATTATTCGTTCTTTTATTATTTACTGCTTTCATTTATGCACAATCAACCACTGAGTACGATATTGTATTAACTGGTGGCAGAGTGATTGACCCCGAAACAAAACTCGATGCTATCCGGAATGTTGGTATCAATAACAATCGCATTGCACAGATTTCTTCTGAGCCATTAAAGGGTAAACAGGAAATTAATGTACGAGGTTTAATAGTTGCACCCGGTTTTATAGATCTGCATGTACATGGCCGCAGCAATAAAGAGCAGGAATATCAATTACATGATGGGCTTACCACTTCATTGGAACTGGAATGGGGAATTGAAAATTTAAAAGTATGGTATGCATCCAGGCAGTCAAAAGCATTGATCAACTATGGCGCCAGTGTATGCTGGCCCTATGAACGAATTAAAACGATTGATAAATTCAAAGAAAACGTCAATACACTTTACCAGATAAGTGTTAAAGGAGAGTCCACTATTGAAGGACTTACGGATGGCATACTGCCTGCCAAAGATGAAGTGCTGACACAATCTCAAATCAATAAAACATTAGCTAATATCAAAACTTCATTAGATGAAGGCGGTATTGGCATCGGCGCACCCATTGGTTATTTACCCAAAACAAATCCCAATGAAATGTATCAGGTGTATAAATTGGCTGGCGAATTGAATGCATTGGTATTTAGCCATGTAAGAAATCCTGATATTATATCCATACAGGAAGCAATAGCCGATGCTGTGCTCACAAAAGCACCACTCCATATTGTTCATATCAATAGTATGTCGCTGGGCAATATTCAATTAAGCCTCGACATGGTACAAGCTGCACAAAAAAACGGATCAGACATTACCACCGAACTCTATCCATATACTGCTGGTTCTACCGCCTTGCAGAGTGCCATGTTCTCAGATGGCTGGCAAGATCGATTAGGCATCAGTTATGGCGACTTGCAATGGGTTGCTACCGGTGAACGGCTTACAAAAGAAACATTTGAAAAATATAGAAAGGAGGGTGGCGTTGTTATTTTACATGTGATGAAACCCGAATGGATTAAAACCGGCATTTCAGCGCCGGGTGTAATCATTGCTTCGGATGGTATGCCGTATGCTCCGTTGGCACATCCCCGTACTGCCGGAACATTTTCAAGAGTACTGGGAAAATATGTGAGAGAAGATAAAGTGATTGACTTAATGACTGCTATTGAAAAAATAACACTACTGCCTGCAAAACGATTAGAAAATATTGCTCCCTCCATGCGTTTCAAAGGAAGGATGCAAGTGGGTGCCGATGCAGATATCACTATATTCAATCCCGCAACTATAACTGATAAAGCAACATTTGAAAAAGGTCTTGCCTTTTCGGAAGGAGTTGAATATGTAATGGTAAATGGTATTATTGTTTTGAAGAATGGCAAAACAGTTGATAATACTTTTCCCGGGCAGGCGGTGTATGGAAAATTTAAAAAGTAAATAATGAAAAAAAAATTGTGTCGTCTTTCTTTGCCTGTATGTATCTATAATTCAGGCACAACTAACATACTACCCGGATGAAAACTGGCAAAAAAAAACCAAAACCATCTTAAATAGAAATATTATGCTACGCAGAACCTTTGTAAAAAATTCATCTCTCAGCTTAATCGGTCTGGGTGTTTTTGGGAACTTATTTTCCGGCAATAAAAAAA
>JAHEMN010000078.1 GCA_024643645.1 Chitinophagaceae bacterium
ACCAATCCGACTTTTACATTACTCATAGTAAATAATTAGAACACAAAAATAAATGATTGCCGCTTTGTTTCTTCATGTAAAAACTTTATGCCGAATTTCTGCCGGCATTAATAATACCAAATGAACAACGCATAACCAGTTTCCCGTAAGTTTCTTTCAACTTTGCACTTCTATTACTTTTATCCAATTCTCTGAAACGGGTAATAGCATATTGCTGAATTGTAACCAATGGCAACACTATTCTTTCCCGCATTTGAATTGACAATCTCTCAACAGGATAATCAGCCATTAATTCTTTGCTACCTGTTATCTTAAAAAGATATTCTTCGGTCAGTAAATACTCTTTGTGAATGATTTTCCATATTTCTCCATAAGCAGGATGCTTTGATAAATAAGCTGTTAATGGAAAGAAACATTTTTTCATTGCCATTTCACAATTGTCTATCATCGTTCTGAAAAACAATGAATTCTTATAAAGTTTTTTATAGTCTTTTAATTTACCATTTTTCTCTGCCTCCTTTAGAGCTGTACCTACACCATAATATCCGGTTACATTTTGTTTTAATTGACTCCATGCACCGACAAAAGGGATAGCTCTGAGATCATCCAGCGAAAGTTTTTTTGATATACCTCTTTTTGCCGGGCGGGATCCGATATTTGTTTGTCCATAGAAATTTAATGGACTGGCATGACCAAGGTATTCCAGAAACATTGGATGCCTTTTTAAAGCATCATAGGATTTGAAACTAGTTTCAGCTAATTCTTGCAGTAATATCTCCTCATCTCCCTCAAGAGTATCCTTATGGTTACTTAGTAAATCATTTGAGATACCTGCATGTAATAACTGTTCTATATTATATCGGGCAGCATCGGTCATCCCAAAATTAGAACTCACTGTCTGTCCCTGTATCGTCAATTGAATTTCTTTGTTTGCAATATTATTCCCCATTGAAGCATAAAACTTGTGAGATTTTCCACCACCCCTTGCAGGAGGTCCACCCCGTCCATCAAAGAATATAACTTCAACACCATTCTCTCTGGAAATTTTCGTTAATTCTTCTTTCGCTTTATAAATACCCCAGTTTGCCATCAGATAACCACCATCTTTCGTGCCATCAGAAAACCCAACCATAATTGTTTGTTGGTTGCCCCTGTTAGCCAGATGCTTTTTATATACAGGATTTGTATATAATTGCTGCATCACCATGGCTGCATTTTGCAGATCCTCAATGGTCTCAAATAATGGAACCAGATCAACGGTCATTTCTGATGGTTTCCAACCGGCTAATAAAAACAATCCATATACTTCTAATACACTTATAGCACTTGTGGAGTGGCTTATAATGTATCTATTGCATCCCTCTTCACCATTTAATTGTTGAATCTTTTTTAATGCTCTTATTACATTAATAGTATCCTGTTCAATCGCATCAGGTAAAGTGATAGTGGTATTTAAAGGCTTTAATTTTAATAATCGGTCAATCTTTTCTTCTTCATTGGCGTTTGAATAGTCTTTTCCCAATGATCTTACTTTTTTTGATAATGATTGGTAGATCTTTTTATGTATACTACTATCCTGACGAATATCAAGTGAAGCAAAATGTAATCCAAATACCCTTACTTTATTTATTAGACCATTTACTAAATGAACAAACAAGCCATTATGCCGCTTGATAATCACATCCCTTATTTCTTCCAGAGTCGCAAGTATTTCATCTTTATTCAGGTCTGTACGCTGATCTGGAATAAAAATGTTATTGTATAATTTTTTTTCCAATAACATTAGCAACTCTTCTACTCCTTCAAAAGTCAACCTTCGTCTTATTTTTCTTACATCCAGATAATAGCATTTAATTATACTGCTTCTTAATGCATCGGCTACCTGTAATGTAGTTTCAGTATTTACAAAAGGATTTCCATCCCTGTCACCACCAGGCCAAAATCCCATTTTTATCACAGGGTTTCTTGCTGGCAAAGCCTCCGGGAAATGTGTTTTTAAAAAATTCGTTATTTGACCGGCAGCCTGGTAAAAAACATTTTCTAAAAACCAGATAAGACTAATTGCTTCATCATATGGTGAAGGCTTTTTCTTTTTAAAAAATGCTGTCTTCCCCAATTGCTGTAAATACATATTCACCCTGCTTGTATTGTCATTTATCAATGCTTTGGAAAGATCATTTATGATGGCTAATACAGGACCGGGATAAAACTGTGTAGGATGAGCCGTTAAAACCAGTCTTACTGAATACTCTTTTAATTTTTCAGACAGCTCTTTTTCTTTATTCAATTGAACAACTTCAGATTCAAGATGCTTTAATGTACCGGGTCCGTTCATATCATGAACCAGTTGAAAAGCCGCATCTTCCAAAGCATCAAATAGTACAACCTGCCTTTCCGCATATTGTACAAAACGAAATAACAGATCCAGCTCTTCTTTAGGAGTTGTATAATTTGTATGCTTTTTAAAAAAATTACTTATTATCACTAAAGGACTTTTTTTATTAGCATACCCGTCTTCACAAACTGATAAGAACAAGGATAACAATATTCCTGTCTTTTCTATTTTGTGAAACGGTAATGCCGTAAAAAGGCTATTGTATAATTGAAACTTAATTCCAACTTCTTCTTTGAATTGCTGTAATGTATCATTTGTTATATCCATAAAAAATAAGCTTACTTCGTTTTGATTGAATATAAAACATTTTAAAATAAAAAACTCCCCGCAAGCGGGGAGTTTAAAAATATTTACTAACCTGAATTTATTCTGCAGCCTTTTCTTCTGTTGAAGTCTCCTCAGTTTCCGGAGTAGCTTCTTCATTAGTTTCAGCAACTTTTGCTTCAGTTTTTTTCTTAGAACCTGCACGGCGGGTTTTCTTGGCAGCAGTTTTTTCTTCACCGATACCCTTACCATAGATTTCATTGAAATCAACTAACTCGATCATTGCAGTTTCCGCATTGTCTCCCATTCTTGCTCCCAACTTAATGATGCGGGTATAACCACCGGGACGACCACCTACTTTTTCTGCAACATTACCAAACAATTCCTTGATGGCTTCTTTGTCCTGTAAATAACTGAATACTATACGACGCTGGTGTGTTGTATTCTCTTTTCCTTTTGTGATCAAAGGTTCTACATACACTCTTAAAGCTTTCGCTTTTGCAGTTGTAGTAACAATTCTTTTGTGTTGAATCAACTGGCAGGCAAGATTACTTAACAAAGCATCTCTGTGTGCTTTCTTTCTACCTAAATTTTTTACTTTATCTCCGTGACGCATGACGTTTAATTTTATTCAGTTGTACCGTGTCAGGAATTACAACCTACATTATTAAATAAAAAAGCATCCCGTAATAAAAACGGAATGCCATCTAATTAGAATTCGCTTGGATCTATACCTAATTTAATAAGATCCATTCCAAAATGCAAACCTCTTTCAGTAAGCACCTGCTCAATTTCAGATAATGATTTCTGTCCGAAATTGCGGAATTTCATCAGATCTTCTTGTTCGTATTGAACTAACTCACTCAAAGAATTGATTTTTGCAGCTTTCAAACAATTGAAGGCTCGAACAGAAAGATCAAGATCCTCTAATGGCGTTTTCAATACTTTACGTAATTGTAAAGTCTGCTCATCCACCATATCCTCTTTCTTCTCTTCCTTATTGTCAAAAGTGATATTTTCATCAGTGATGATCATCAGGTGCTGAATCAATATTCTTGACGCCTGCTTTACAGCTTCTTCAGGATGGATTGTACCATCTGTAGAAACTTCCATGATCAATTTTTCAAAGTCTGTACGCTGTTCTACACGGGTATTCTCAATAGTGTACTTCACATTTTTTATTGGTGTGAAGATGGCATCAATTGGAATATAACCTAATGGAGCATCTTTTAATTTATTTTCCTCTGCAGGAACATAACCACGGCCTTTACCAATAGTTAGTTCAATATCCATTCTGGCAGAAGAATCTAATGTACAGATCAGTAAATCAGGATTCATGATCTGAAAAGAATGAGTGCTTTCGCCTAACATACCGGCTGTGAATTCTGTCTTATTCTTAATAGACAAAATGATCTTCTCATTTGTTACATCATGATCAACAACTCTTTTAAAACGGATCTGCTTCAGGTTAAGAAAGATCTCAACTACATCTTCACTTATCCCTTTCATTGTTGCAAACTCATGCTCTACTCCTTCAATCTTTACACCTATGATCGCATAGCCTTCCAGTGAATTCAGTAATACACGACGAAGAGCATTACCAATAGTAACACCGTAACCAGGTTCCAACGGACGAAACTCGAACTGAGCTTCGAAATCAGTTGCTTTCTGCAAAATGATCTTATCGGGTTTCTGGAAATTTAATATTGCCATATTTCAGATTTATTTTTTTTAAAAATTTTGTTACCAAACTTCTGTGCTACTATTACCGTCTGTTGCATTGCTCCCGATAACCATCGGAACTTTTACGTTCAGACCGTTATTAAGCTATTACTTAGAATACAATTCCACGATCAACTGCTCCTTGATATTCTCAGGAACACTTTCCCTTTCAGGATATGTGATGAATGTACCTTTCATTTCAGTTTCATTCCAGTCTAACCAGCTGAACTTAGGATTCTTCGCTCTTACAACACTTGTTATAGAAGTTCTTCCTTTGCTACCTTCTTTAATTGTAACAACATCACCAGCTTTCATCTGATATGATGGAACGTTTACAACTTCGCCATTCACTTCAATGTGCTTATGACTTACTAACTGACGTGCAGCTGGACGACTAGGAGCAATACCCATACGATAAACTGTATTGTCAAGACGGGCTTCACAAAGTTTGATCAGGTTTTCACCTGTAACACCACCACGACGGGAGGCTTCTTCAAAAGTTTTGCGGAACTGCTTCTCTAAAATACCGTAAGTGTATTTTGCTTTTTGTTTTTCACGAAGCTGTAAAGCGTATTCACCTAAAGTTTTACGCTTTTTCTTATCACCATGCATCCCGGGAGGGTTGCTGTTTTTATCCAGCCATTTGCCGTTACCTAAAATTGGTTCACCGAAACGACGGGAAATCTTGGTCTTTGGACCTGTGTACCTTGCCATAGTTTTTATTCATTTACGCTTTTTTGTAACGGTGCTTTGATCAGTAAAAGCGTTAAAAAATCAATCAGGCACCCTTTTTTAAAATGAACTGTTCTGATCCTTTCAGAACAATTATAACTATATTCCTTTCTCCCCTTTTGGGGATGTGGGTTTATACTCTTCTTTTCTTTGGAGGACGGCAACCATTGTGTGGCAATGGAGTTACGTCTTTGATCATCACAATCTCAATTCCACTTTGTGAAAGAGAACGAATAGCTCCCTCACGGCCCGAACCCGGACCTTTCACATACACATCCACTCTCTTTAAACCTGCATCCAATGCTGTTTTTGCTGCGTCAGCTGCTGCCATCTGAGCTGCATAAGGAGTGTTTTTCTTTGAACCTCTGAAACCCATTTTACCAGCACTGCTCCAGGCAACTACTTGTCCGGTTTTGTTGGTAAGGCTGATAATGATGTTGTTGAAAGTAGCAGATATATGTGCATCTCCATATGCATCCACTTTTAC
Source organism: Chitinophagaceae bacterium (assembly GCA_024643645.1). Classification (GTDB taxonomy): domain Bacteria; phylum Bacteroidota; class Bacteroidia; order Chitinophagales; family Chitinophagaceae; genus JJ008. The sequence goes on from JAHEMN010000078.1 coordinate 5,601, forward strand.
TACTCTTTTTTTTGCTGCTGCTTTTGCACTTACAGCTTGTTGTTGTGATTTTGCCATAATTTTTGAACTCAGGTAATCTTCTTGTTAAAAATTAATTCCGCTTTTGGCGAAACCTGAATTAATCCTACTCCTGCACCGGGTATCCGTAATTAATTCAGTATTGATGGTGCATCCTACGCTTCACCCGGTAAAACAAATTAATAGTTTGTCGTACCGAAAAAGTGAGGAATTATTTCTTAGCTGCTTTCTTCTTACCAGCAACTGTCTTACGCTTTCCTTTTCTTGTACGGCTGTTTGTCTTGGTACGTTGACCACGAACAGGCAACCCTTTACGATGACGTAACCCACGGTAACATGCAATATCAAGCAAACGCTTAATACTGGTTTGTACTTCAGATCTTAATTGACCTTCTACTTTTAACTCTTCAGTAATTGTATTACGGATAGCAGTTAATTCATCATCATTCCACTCCTGTACTTTTTTATTCCTGTCAATAGCATGCTTGTCAAGAATGTATTTAGCAGTAGAAGGACCTATTCCGAAGATGTAGGTAAGTCCAATTTCGCCTCTTTTATTTTTTGGTAAGTCAACACCGGCAATACGAGCCATAATTTATTTTATTTAATTTTTTCTTTTTCTCAAATACAGAATATGCAATTGACAACAGGCATATTGCTTATTGCAAATTATATTATCCTTGTCTTTGCTTAAAACGAGGATTCTTTTTGTTGATAACATAAAGTCTGCCTTTACGACGAACTATTTTACAATCAACACTGCGCTTTTTAATAGATGCTCTTACTTTCATGATTATCAAATTACTTGTACCTAAAATTTATTCTTCCCCTTGTTAAATCATATGGTGACAATTCAACCCCTACTTTATCACCAGGTAAAATCCTGATGTAGTGCATTCTCATTTTACCAGAGATGGTTGCTAATATTTCATGCCCGTTTTCAAGTTTTACTTTAAACATAGCATTAGATAAAGCTTCAACTATTGTTCCATCCTGTTTAATAAGTGGTTGTTTCGCCATATAATTTTTGGGAACGCAAAGGTAGGAGTATCAAGGTGAAAAAAGAAAAAACCCTGACTATTTTTAAGGAAAATGTGGAAAACCAATGCTATTATTGTACTTCAGGCCCAAAGTTTGGGGCTCTTAAGGCAAATCAAGGTGAACTTTTGTCATATCCAGGTATAAATTCTGAAATTCATGAACACTTAAAGGGAAGTCAAAATTTCTGATATCTTCTCTCCACCACATTTCTATTTTTGAAAAATCACCGTTTTTTGGAGCTACTACCCTGAAAGAATCCCTTTTATATTTTACCAACCCATCCAGGTCTTCTTTTGTAAAACCAAATTTAATTAACCGACTTTCATCTAATGGAAGTGGCTCCATATTTTCCGGGCTATACCAAAATTCCTGTATTCCGTTATTCACTAAAGCCTGGTTTTCCTCATGGCTTGTTTTTACAACTGTGCCTTCTCTCTTTACTCCATCATCATTTACCATTATAATATCGCCTGACTTAAGATTCCCGATTTTTAGCATAGCAATTGTTTTAATAACCGAATATAAAAAATATTCAATACATCTTCAAATGAAGTTTGAGTAATAAGTCTTTCGCAGAAATTATTTCAATGAAAAGCCTTCAATGAATTTTGTATTGAAGTTTCCACTTCTGAACCGCTCATCCTGCATTAATTGTAAATGAAACGGTATTGTAGTTTTGATACCCTCAATTACATATTCGCTTAATGCCCTGTACATGGTCTGAATTGCTTCCTGCCTTGTTTGAGCTATTGTAATAAGCTTTGCTATCATCGAATCATAATAAGGAGGAATTACATAACCTGCATATACATGACTATCGACCCGAACACCATGCCCGCCGGGTTGATTTAATGAAGTGATCCTTCCCGGAGATGGCCTGAAATCATTGTATGGGTCTTCTGCATTAATTCTGCATTCTATAGCATGATTTGCTGGTATATAATCTACCCCGGAGATCTTCTCACCCATTGCTATTTTCAATTGCTCTTTGATCAGATCGAAATTAATTACCTCTTCAGTCACACAATGTTCTACCTGAATTCTGGTATTCATTTCCATAAAATAAAAATTACGATGCTTATCCACCAGAAACTCAACTGTTCCTACGCTTTCGTAATTAATAGCCTGCGCCGCCAGCTTCGCCGCCTCTCCCATTTTATAGCGGAGTTCATCTGTCATAAATGGTGAAGGAGATTCTTCCACTAACTTCTGATGACGTCGCTGTATAGAGCAATCTCTCTCACTTAAATGACAAACATTACCAAACTGATCGCCGGCAACCTGTATCTCGATGTGTCGTGGCTCCTCCACGAACTTCTCCATATAAATTCCATCATTTTTAAAAGAAGCGGCTGCTTCTGCTTTAGCAGTTTCATAAGCCTTTTCCATTTCACTTTCTTCCCAAACTATACGCATACCTTTTCCACCACCGCCAGCAGTTGCTTTTAATATAACAGGATAGCCCATGTTCTTTGCTAAACCTTTTGCCTCATCTACACTTTGTAATAATCCCTCCCCACCAGGTACTACAGGCACACCTGCTTTTATCATTGTTTCTTTTGCAGTGATCTTATCCCCCATGGAATTGATCATACTGGGTGTAGGCCCGACAAATTTTATATCATGATCATTACATATCTGAGCAAATTTTGAATTTTCTGCAAGGAAGCCATAACCAGGGTGAATAGCATCGGCATTGGTAATTTCTGCTGCCGCCATTATATGTGCAATATTGAGATAAGAATCGGCACTCTTTGGTTTCCCTATACAAACGGCCTCATCAGCAAATTTCACATGTAAACTATCTCTGTCTGCAGTTGAATAAACAGCTACTGTTTTAATACCCATTTCACGACAAGTACGAATTACTCTTAATGCAATTTCGCCACGGTTAGCTATCAGAACTTTTTTAAACATAGATCTAAAATGAGATGAATGAATTAATACGGTACTTGTGAAAATTAAAACCCTTTCACAATCCTTTAATTTCTAAATTGAAAGTTATGCAGGTTCAACTAAGAACAAAGGCTGGTCATATTCAACAGGAGAAGAATCTTCAACAAGAACTTTTACAATCTTTCCTTTTATTTCACTTTCTATTTCATTAAAAAGTTTCATGGCTTCAATAATACAAACAACAGAACCCGGAGCAATATCAGAACCCACATCAACCAGATTAGGTTTATCTGGTGAAGACTTACGATAGAATGTACCAATCATCGGGCTTTTAATAGTAACAGTATTTGATGCAGGTGCTTCTGCAGCTTTAGCTTTTTCGGCAGCAGGGGCAGCAGCAGCTTGTGGAGCCGGAGCTACGGGTTGTGCTGCCATTTGAACTGGAACATGATGAACCGGTGCATTAGAAACAACATGTGTTACTTGTTCCTCTTTCTGTTTTATAGTTACTCTAAAATCTTTCTGTTCAACAGTCAATTCACCGATATTAGATTTGTTGACCATCTTAATCAATTCTTGTATTTGCTTGAAATCCATGTTTTTCAATTTAGTATTCTGTTTTGGTTTTAGAAGTAGATATGCAGTTTAAATGTATAGCTAAGTTAGTGAAATAGATTTCAGAAAAATGATGATTTTTTCATGAAAACGAGTAAAATAGGACAGATTTTAATTAAAAATGGCCAAAAAATAGGAGTTTCAGCCAATTTCATAAAAACCATGATTTATGCTTTTACCCGCTCAACGTACTCCCCTGTCTTTGTATTAATTCGTATTAATTCGCCTTCATTTACAAACAAAGGCACCCCTATTGAAGCACCGGTTTCTAAAGTTGCCGGCTTTAATGTACGGGTAGCTGTGTCTCCCTTTAGTCCGGGTTCAGTATAGGTAACCAATAAAACGATCTTATCTGGTAATTCTGCTCCTAAAACCTGATCATTCTCAGTATTTATTAAAATTCCAACCTCCTGTCCTTCTTTTAAATATTGTGGAGCATCAATTGTAGATTCCTGTAATGACATCTGTTCAAAAGTTTCAGTATCCATAAAACTATAGCCAGTATCATCTTTATAAAGAAACTGATAGTTTCTTCTTTCTACTCTAACAGGAAAAATTGTATCTCCTGAATTCCAGGTTTTTTCTATAGAACGGTTATTGTCAACACCTTTGAGCTTAGCCCATACTTTCGCTGCTGCCCTTGCTGTTTTATTTTCACCGAATTCTACAACTGTATAAAGACTACCGTCAAGATTAATGATCAATCCCCGGCTAATGTCTGATGTATTTGCCATAATAAAAATTTGAGGCGGCAAAGATAAGGCGACAAGGATTTATAGCAATAGGAAAGAATGGTCAATATTATTTCAATAAAACAACCTGTTTATTATGCAATACGTCAATCAAAAGTTAAATCAATAGAATAACCTTTCTTTGATCTTAAATTCAATAAATCGAATGAATAAATATTTTGTATTAGTTGGTTTCCTGGTCATTAATGTTATCACTTTTGCACAAAGCGATTCAACACTTTCGCCTTCAGCCAGATTTAAAATATTTCCTCCAGCAAAATTTCTATCGTCTGACAGCCTTACTATTTTTTCGAAAGAAGACCTCCAAAAGAATAAACCAGTAATGTTAATGGTATTTAATCCTGAATGCGATCATTGCCAGCATGAAACAGAAGAATTAACAAAAAGCATCAATAAATTCAAAGGCATTCAGATAGTCATGTCAACCATGGCACCTATGAATGAAATGAAAATGTTCATTGAAAAATATAAGTTAGATAGTTATAAAAATATTATTGTTGTGAAGGATGTAAGCTATTTTCTCCCTTCCTATTTTCAATTTCATAATCTACCTCACCTCGCATTTTACAATAAAAAACATAAACTTATTTCAGAATTCAGCGGTACAATGCCGATTGAAAAAATACTGGAAGAATTTGGAAAATAATAGAATTCCTCATCTTTTAAAATAATCGATTCCTCTACCTTTGCCCTGTTCTGACAAAAGCGATTGCAATGGAAGAATAAATTAATATTTCCCATTTTAAAAATAAAAATATGAAAGTTACTGTAGTAGGTGCCGGTGCTGTTGGAGCTACCTGTGCTGATAATATTGCCCGTAAAGAACTCGCTACTGAGTTGGTTATTTTAGATATTAAAGAAGGATTGGCCGAAGGAAAAGCACAAGACATGATGCAAACGGCTACTTTACTTGGATTTGATACTAAAGTTGTTGGATCTACTAATGATTATTCAAAAACTGCGGGTAGTAATGTGGTGGTAATTACATCTGGTATTCCACGTAAACCCGGAATGACAAGAGAAGAATTGATCGGTACTAATGCAGGAATAGTAAAAACGGTTTGTGAAAATATTCTTAAACATTCACCTGATGCAATTATCATCGTTATCAGTAACCCGATGGATACGATGACATACCTGGCATTACAATCAACAGGTTTACCAAAGAACAGAATAATCGGAATGGGTGGTACACTTGATAGCAGTCGTTTTAAATACCAGTTGAGCCAGCATTTGGGATGTAGCCCATCTGATCTGAATGCAGTTGTAGTTGGTGGCCATGGTGATACTACTATGATCCCCTTAATTCGATTAGCAACATGGAACAGTGCCCCTGTTACTGATTTTCTAAGTAAAGAACAACAAGATAAAATTGTTGCCGATACAATGGTAGGTGGTGCTACCTTAACAAAACTGATCGGCACTTCGGCATGGTATGCTCCCGGTGCTGCAGGAGCAGCTTTGGTAGAATCTATTATTAGAGACGAAAAGAAATTATTTACTTGCTGTGTTGCTTTAAATGGCGAATACGGACAGAAAGATATTTGCCTTGGTGTACCGGTTACTATCGGAAAAAATGGTTGGGAAAAAATTCTTGACTTTAAATTGAATGAATCAGAACAAGCAGCATTTAATAAAAGTGCAGAAGCTGTAAGAGCAATGAATGATGTTTTAAAAACACTATAAAAATAATTTTCACAATTGTTTAAAGCCTTTCAATTTTTGAAAGGCTTTTTTCATAATAACACTTTTCAATTGATCAGTCATTAACTTTTCCGAAATTCGTAGTTCATAAATTGAATATTTCTTTTCATGTATGCAATTGTTGACATAGAAACTACAGGAAGCTATGCTGCTGCGAATGGTATAACAGAAATTTCTATTCATGTATTTGATGGTGAAAAAGTGGTAGAGAAATTTGAGACACTGATCAATCCGGAACAACCTATCCCCTATTTCATTCAGGCCATGACCGGCATTTCAGATAAAATGGTGGCTGATGCTCCAAAATTTGATGAAGTAGCTGAGAAAATTCATACCATCTTACAAAACCGTGTTTTCATTGCACACAATGTAAATTTTGATTACTCATTTGTGCATGCACATTTAAAAGTTGCAGGATTTGATCTTAATTGTAAAAAACTCTGTACTGTTAGATTAAGCCGAAAAATATTTCCTGGTTTTAGCTCCTACAGTCTTGGTAAATTATGCCATGCTTTAGGCATAACTATTCATGACAGGCACCGGGCCGGTGGTGATACCGCTGCTACTGTTAAAGTATTTCAGCTTTTATTACAAAACGATAAGGAACTACATATTCAAAAAGCTTTACAACGGAATTCCAAAGAATCGATATTACCACCCAATGTACCAAAAGAGCATTTTGAAAAATTGCCCTATACACCCGGCGTCTATTATTTTCACAATGAAAAAGGAAAGATCGTTTATGTTGGTAAAGCAAATAATATACGTTACCGTGTAAATAGTCATTTCAGCAATAACTCAAAAAGCAGGCAGAAGCAAAACTTTATGAAGCATGTTCATGCTATCAGTTTTCAAAGTTGTGGTACAGAATTGATGGCCTGTATTTTAGAATCAACAGAAATAAAAAAACGGTGGCCCATTTTTAATTCATCCCAAAAAAGATGGGAAGATGTGTATGGCATTTATATCTACGAAGATCAAAATGGTTATCACCGGTTAGCAATTGATAAAAACAGGAAACGATTGCAACCGGTTTATACTTTTCACTATTTGGTAGATGGACATGCTATAATAAGAAAACTGATAAAAGAGTTTAATTTGTGCCCTAAGTTGTGTTTTATACAAAATGATAATGAAGACTGTGTTGGTATAAAAGAGGAGTATTGTTTCGGTGCTTGTAACAAAAAAGAAACCCCTTCTGATTATAACAAAAGAATAAAACAAGCCGCCGCTTCATTGAAGAATGAGCCCTCCTTTATAATAAAAGACACAGGTTTAAATGGTGATGACCAATCTTGTATTTTAGTATTGAATGGAAATCTTTATGGTATGGGATATATTTCATTGGATAATCCTGTTACTGATATAAATATTTTAAAAGAGCAGTTAACAGTTTATAAAGAAAGCAGCTTTACAAGAAATCTTATAAAAGGCTATGCTGCCCGTTTTCCGGAAAAAGTGATCTACCTGGAGCATGAAGAATCTCAATCAAGCCACTGAAAATTTTCATCTATTGGCATTTGAGAAAATACCTCTTCTACTTTTGCAGATGGTTTAAACAGCTTTCTTTCTATACTATTTATCCAGGCGCCATCAATAGTAATTAATGAACATAGAATATTATCATTCTTTTTTATTTCATGAGTAATTGTCCATCGGGAATAATCCCTCTTGCCTTTTATCAATTTAAGAGTGATCAATAGCTCATCCCCGTATTTAATTTCTTTTCTGAAAACACATTCTTCTCTTAAAATGATTGGACCAAAATTATGCTGACTCATAAAAGCCGGTGTAAGGCCGTGGCTATCCAGGAATTTGATACGACACATAGCACCCCAATCATAATATACAGAATGCCGTATATGAAAATTTGGGTCAAGATCTGACCATCTGAGCTGAACAGGAATTGAATAGATTTCCATGTATTCTGATAAATTATAACCGAAATTAACTATTTGGACGCATCCTTCTTTCTTTGGGATTCATCCTGTAATTTTGGCCACTTAAAATTTAAATAAGAAAAATGAAAAAAATAGCCCTTTTCGTATCAGTATCTTTATTAACAGGTGTTGCTTTTGCCCAGCCCGGAAAAACTACAACTGCGAAACCTGCTACAAATCCAGCCCCGGTATTGAAAAACCTGACCGACTCAGCCAGCTATGCAGTTGGTGTAAG
>JAHEMN010000079.1 GCA_024643645.1 Chitinophagaceae bacterium
GGCTTGGCAATTTCAAATTCCAGGTTTTCTTTATGAAGCTCCCAGTTGCTTTCCCCTTTGAATTCCCAAGCTGAAACAAAAGCATAATTCTCATCATCTCTTTTTGCTTCCCCTTCTTCTGTTTGGCTCTCTTCTCTAAAGTGGCCACCACAACTTTCATGTCTGTTTAGCGCATCAATACACATCAGTTCTCCTAATTCGATAAAATCAGCAACACGGCCTGCTTTATCCAACTCCGGATTCATTTCATTTGTAGTTCCCGGTACTTTTAGATCACTCCAGAATTCTTTCTTTAATTGTTGTATTTCAGAAATTGCTTCTTTTAAACCTTGTTCATTACGGGCCATTCCACATTTCTCCCACATTATTTTGCCCAAACGTTTATGAAAACTTTCAACAGTTTGTTTACCTTTTATGTTCATCAAGGTTTCAATCCTTTCTCTTACAGCTTTTTCAGTTTGTTCAAAAGCTTCGTGTGTTGTAGGTATGGCCTTGGTAGAAATATCATCAGCCAGATAGTTTCCAATGGTGTATGGAACTACAAAGTAACCGTCAGCAAGGCCCTGCATTAATGCAGATGCACCCAAACGATTGGCACCATGATCACTGAAGTTTGCTTCACCTAAACAATAAAGCCCTTTTACATTTGTCATCAATTCATAATCTACCCAGAGGCCGCCCATTGTATAGTGTACTGCAGGATAGATCCGCATAGGCACTTCATATGGATTCTCACCGGTGATCTTTTCATACATATCAAAAAGATTACCATACTCTTCTTTTACCACTTCTTTACCCAAGCGTTTTAATGTCTCCTCATCAGGATTTTCAATTCCTAATTTACCAGCTTCAGTCTTACCATACTTATACATCAGGTTATACTTGAAGTCAAGGTAAACTGCTTGTCCGGTAGTACCCACTCCATATCCGGCATCACATCTCTCTTTTGCAGCCCGGGATGCCACATCTCTTGGCACCAGGTTTCCAAATGCCGGGTATCTTCTCTCTAAATAGTAATCTCTCTCCTCTTCAGGAATATCATTAGCCTTACGTTTATCCCCTTTTTGTTTTGGCACCCATATACGTCCATCGTTTCTTAACGACTCAGACATTAAAGTAAGTTTAGATTGATGATCTCCACTTACAGGTATACATGTTGGATGAATTTGGGTGAAACAAGGGTTAGCAAACATAGCCCCTTTCTTATGTGCTTTCCAGGCCGCAGTTACATTGCTACCCATGGCATTTGTCGATAGATAAAATACATTACCATATCCGCCACTGCATAATAAAACAGCATGACCAAAGAAACGTTCAAGTTCACCTGTAATAAGGTTTCTGCAAATAATACCCCTTGCTTTATCATCAATCATCACAACATCCAGCATTTCATGCCTGCTGTACATTTGCACATTTCCCAATGCCACTTGCCTTTCCAATGCCTGGTATGCACCAATCAGTAATTGCTGACCCGTTTGTCCTGCCGCATAAAAAGTTCTTTTAACCTGAGTTCCACCAAAAGAGCGGTTGTTTAGTAACCCACCATATTCTCTGGCAAATGGCACCCCCTGTGCAACACATTGATCAATGATATTTACGCTTACCTCAGCTAATCTGTGTACGTTGGATTCTCTTGCACGGTAATCACCTCCTTTTACTGTATCGTAAAATAAACGGAAAACGGAGTCTCCATCATTTTGATAATTCTTGGCAGCATTGATACCACCCTGCGCTGCAATAGAGTGAGCCCTGCGGGGTGAATCCTGAAAGCAAAATGCTTTTACTTTATAACCAAGTTCACCTAAGGCTGCCGCCGCTGAAGCACCAGCTAAACCTGTTCCAACAATAATAATTTCTAACTTTCTTTTATTAGCCGGGTTCACTAATTTACAATGGCCTTTATAATCTGTCCATTTTTCTTCTAATTTACCAGCAGGTATTTTTGAATTCAACATATTCGCCTATTGAAATGTATAATTATTATTTACCAAACTTTAGTACTACTATCATCGTCCCTTGCGTCGCACTCTTGTACTTTCTGTTATATATTCATCTTTTTAATCCCACTATTGGAATAAAATAATTTGAACTTTTAAACCCAACCCAAATACATACTCACGGGCATCATTGCAAAAGCCAATGAAACAATCATTGAATACCCAATTCCCACATTTTGAATCAAGGCTACATACTTTGAGTTGCTAACACCTACAGTTCTGAATGCACTCAGGAACCCATGTATCAAATGCCAGCATAAGGAAATACAGGCAATTACATAGACAACCACTACCCATAACTCCTGAAATGTAAATTGCATAAGATTATACATATTATGCATATCAACACCATTATATGTAATCTCAGTGAGCTCTTCATGACCAATAAAACGGGCAGGCACCCAGAAATGCCACCAATGCAGAATAAAGAATAACAATAGAATGGTACCGAGCAAGCCCATACTTCTGCTGTACCACTTACTGCCTTTGTTGCCCATGGCAACGGCATAACCGATTTTTCTTTTGCTTCTGTTTTGGAATTCAAGCATCAAACCCTGAATAATATGCAAAAAGATACCCAGGAAAAGACCAATTTCAGCAATACGGATCAGTACAGTGGATCCCATGAAATGAGCTGCTTTGTTAAACATCTCACCGCCATCATTTGCCCAGATGCAGGCATTTATACTTACATGTACCACCAAAAAAATAATTAGAAACAAACCCGTCAATGCCATCACCCACTTTTTGCCAATCGAAGAAGTAAATAGTTCAGACCATTTCATATAAATCGTTCTTAGGTGTAATCAATATTCGCAAAAGTACTATCCAATATTCATATAATAACAAAAGTTTTCCATAGGTTGTTCAATCAATATACTAACAGCAATAAGTTATATATCCAGCCGGTTATTAATCTCTGTATCAATTTTTTTAAATAAATGGAAAGGCTTATATATTCTCCAATTATCCAGTTCGATCAACTCAATAAACTGATTTAAATGAGCCTGTTTAAAATCATACTGTGTTTGCTCCGGCATGTTTAAACAAACAACCCATCCTTTTTCATCAGTAACTTCTTCAAACAACTCTTCATAGTAATCTTTACCGTCGCTATGATAGTTCAATACGTTTTCACCAACCAGAATAAATTTATAGACGCCTTCTTCCATAAATTTTTCCAGCACCTCTCTTTTTAATTCCATGATGTCATTTTCGATTGCATCATTCCATTCGCCGATCAATTCAATTACTGCATACTTTTCGTCATAATCTGCCATCAATACTTTCAGGTATAATGTCCGGCTGCCAAAATCATCCCATTGAGGATGTATGTAATAATTATATACTGTAAGGGAATATTCAAATTCAGAATAAGCTCTTCCGTAGAATGGCGATCTTTCGTCTTCTTCACTAATATAGATATGCTGCCAGTTATAATAGGGTTCAATGTCTTGCATAACTTGTCACTTCTCTGCAAATATAAGTTTTGCAATAAAAGATAAAATGATAAAAATCACTTTATTATTTCAAAAGGAATTCTTTAAATTGCTGATAATTATTATCCAGAAGAATACTTTGTTTATTCCTGTACATTAAAGATTTCAGCTCATCAGGAATTTTTATTTTATTTTCTATTGCTGTTTCCACAGCTTCAGGAAATTTGACAGGATGTGCAGTTTCAAGAAAGATACCATTGCAATTATTATTTTGACTTTGGTATTCTTTCAAAGCTAAATATCCCACGGCACCATGTGGATCTAAAAGATAATTCTCTTTTTTATATACTTCCTTAATTGCCTTGATCGTTTCTTCATCTGTAAAACTGAATGAACTTAATTTCTTTTTTAACTCTGGAAACTGGTGATGAAATATCTCAAGTATACGTACAAAATTGCTTGGATTACCCACATCCATCGCATTAGACAATGTAGCTACAGATTTCTGAGGTAGATATTTCTCTGAAACCAGATACTTCGTAATAACATCATTGGCATTGCAGGCAGCAATAAAATGTTTTACCGGTAATCCTGATTGCATAGCAAGGATGCCGGCACAAATATTACCGAAATTACCACTTGGAACAGAGATAACCGGCGGGTTATTTTTATCATGCCATTGTTTGTACGCAAAAAAATAATAAAACTGCTGAGGTAACCACCTTGCTACATTTATTGAATTGGCTGATGTTAGGAATAATTTATTATTGATGTCTGCATCTGCAAAAGCTTGTTTAACCATTTGCTGGCAATCATCAAATGTTCCGTTTACTTCAAGTGCCTTTATATTTTTTCCTAATGTAGTCAATTGTTTTTCCTGAACAGGGCTAACCTTTCCGGATGGGTAAAGTATGATCACTTCAATACCTTCCACTTCATAAAAACCATTGGCAACAGCACCACCCGTGTCACCTGATGTTGCTACTAAAACGGTTACTTTTCTTGTATCATCCTGTACAAAATGACCCAAGCAACGACTCATAAATCTTGCTCCTACATCTTTAAATGCAAGTGTTGGTCCATGATATAATTCAAGTGACGATATTTCTTCATTGACTCTCTTAAGGGGAATTTGGAAGTTTACTGTTTCACAAACAATTTCATATAGTTTATCCTCTGCAATAGTGTTTCCAACATATGGTCTGATTACTCGAAGTGCAATTTCCTCATTCGAAATCTTCTCAATATTATCAATAAGATCCTTTTCTATATGGGGGATTTTTTCCGGAAAGAATAATCCTTTATCTATAGCCTGCCCTTTAATAGTGGCTTCTTTAAAATCAACTAAACCTGATGCTTTATTTGTACTGTAATATTTCACTGCCAATTAAACCTGTTTCAATTAACAGGGTTTTTTTAATTATTAAAATCAAACTACCACTTCAACACCATTTTTATTAATAGTAGTAACATAAGTATTAAAATCAATGCCAATTCTTGTATACACCTCCTTCATTACAGATTCAACAGCAATAGCTGTATTTTTATCTTTGCTCAGCATAAACATGGAAGGTCCGGAACCTGAAATTCCTCCTCCTAATGCACCGGCTTCTTTACATTTTTCTTTAACCTCATCAAATCCGGGAATAAGAATACTTCTGACCGGCTCAATGATCACATCTTCCAATGATCGTCCAATCAATTCAACATCATTTTTTAAAAATCCGGTTACCAGTCCGGCAATATTACCCCATTGTCGTATAGCATCCTTTAATAACACTTGCTGTCGTAAAATTTGCCTGGCATCTGAAGTCCTTACTTCTATTTGTGGATGTACAATAGTTACAAATAAATCGGGTGAGGAAAGAGGAATAATATCCAATGGGTGAATTGAACGGATCAAACTTACTCCACCTAAAATACAAGGAGCAATATTATCAGCATGTTTAACACCGGAAGCTAATTTTTCGCCATTCATTGCAAATTGTACTACCTCATCGTTGGAAAATATTTTTCCCAATAAATGATTTGCTGCTACTGCTGCACCGGCAGCACTGGCTGCACTTGAACCAATACCACTACCCGGCTTAATATGTTTTTCAATTGCAATTTCAAATCCAACCTTATTTTCCAATCTTTCTATGACCGATAAAAGAACAACCCCTGCAACATTCTTTTCAGCTTCAACAGGCAAATTAAAATTGTCCTTATTATGAATGATCACTTTTGGTTCATCGATCAATGACAGTTCCATTATGTCAAAAGGTTCTGATAAAGCCATTCCTAAAATATCAAAACCACAAACAAGGTTTGCAACAGTACCCGGACTATGTACCTTAATTTTTTTCATTTATTTAAACTTTACTGGCCCTGATTATATCTGCAAAAACACCGCTTGCTGTAACTTCTGCCCCAGCCCCAGCCCCTTTAATTACCAGTGGCTGCTCTTTATACCTGTCAGTATAAAACAAAACAACATTATCTTTTCCATATAAATGATATAGATCATGCATCGGATCAATATGCTGTAACCCCACTGAAGCTTTTCCTTTATTGAACGAAGCAACAAATTTCAACTTACAACCTGAGGAATTAGCCTCTTCCAGTAACTTTTTAAAATGAGCTTCTTCCTTTGCCATTTCATTATAAAAATCTTCAACAGTTCCCTGCATACAACTCGGTGGCATGAATGAATTATTGGTAATATCTTCCATTTCAATTTTTTCTCCTGATTCTCTTGCAAGAATCATTATTTTTCTCATTACATCAGTACCACCCAGATCTAATCTTGGATCCGGTTCTGTGTAACCTTCCTCCTGAGCTTGCTTCACAACTTCAGCAAATTTGCGGGTACCATCATAGTTATTAAATACAAAATTGAGTGTTCCGCTCAGTACTGCTTGAATATTATGTATCCTGTCACCACTATGTATCAAATCATTCAATGTAGCTATAACCGGCAACCCTGCACCAACATTTGTCTCGAACAGAAACTGACTATTGAATTCTCTGGCAATATCCTTTATTCGCTTATAATATTTATGTGCAGAAGATGCAGCTACTTTGTTACATGCCACTACAGATATACTTTTTTCTAATAGCTGGTCATATGCGGCAGCAACTTTGTCATTGGCTGTAATATCTACAAAAATGGAATTTCGAAGATTCCGATCTATTATTTCTTTGATAAAATTGTCTAAATCAGCAGGCAAACCTCCATCAAGTTTTTCTTTCCAATTACCCGGATTAATACCATCTTCCTCGATCAACATTTTCCGGCTATTACTTAACCCGATGATCTTTATCTGTAAATTCATTTTTTCCTGCAGGAAGTCAAGCTGCTGGTGAATTTGTCCTAATAGTTTACTTCCCACATTGCCTGTACCGGAAATAAACAGGTTCACCTGCTTGAAAGTGGTTTCAAAAAACTCTTCGTGCAATACATTGATCGCCTTTCTTACATTGTGTGTTCCAATAACAGCCGAAATATTTTTTTCAGAAGATCCTTGTGCAATGGCTCTGATGTTTACACCATTTCTGCCCATTGCACTGAACATTCTACCGCTTATACCGGTGTGATTTTTCATATTCTCACCAACCAGCGCAACTATTGACAGATCAGTTTCAACGATCAGAGGCTCCACTTTCTTTAATGCTATTTCATTTGAAAAAGTTGAGTCAATTGCAAACTTGGCTTTTGAAGCATCATTTGAATTAATACCAACACAAATTGAATGTTCTGATGAACTTTGAGTGATAAGTATCACATTTATCTTTTCAGTACTCAGTGCTTCAAATAATCTTTTTGAAAATCCGGGAATTCCTACCATTCCACTTCCTTCAAGGCTGATCAAAGCAATATTGTTAATACTGGATATACCTCTTACAATACTACCATTAACTGATGCTGATGATTCTATTAAAGTACCGGGATCAGCGGGAGCAAAAGTATTTTTGATCCAGACAGGAATACCTTTATTCATTACCGGTTGTATCGTTGGTGGATAAATCACTTTTGCTCCGAAATGTGATAATTCCATTGCTTCCTGGTAAGAAATATTTGGAATGATTCGGGCATTACTGGTAAGCCTGGGATCAGCCGTCATCATTCCGCTTACATCCGTCCAGATTTCCAAAGTATCAGCATTAACTATTGATGCTATAATTGCAGCAGTATAATCCGAACCACCTCTGCCCAGTGTTGTAGTTATTCCATTTTTATCTGTTGCAATAAAACCAGGCACTAATAATAATGAAGCTGATTGTGATGAAAAATAATCTTTGATTTTCTTTTCGGATTCTGTAAAGTCAACCTCTGCTACAGTAAAAGCAGAATTTGTTACGATCAATTCTTTAGCATCTTTCCATATTGCAGACACATCATTTGCTGAAAGGGCTTCAGCGATTATTTGTGATGACAGCCATTCACCGTAACTGCTTATTCTATCTTTAGATCGGGGTGTTAATTCACCCAATAAATAAATACCATTGCAAATATCTTCCAACTCATTACAACTTTTCTTTACAAGGCTTAAAAGTTGACTTTGTTTTGCAACTGGTAGTAACTGCTTGACTGCATCAAGATGACGTTGCTCAAATTCATTAAGCTTTACTTTATATGCATCATCTCCTGTTTCTGACAGGGCTGCAATTGTAAGTAACAAATCAGTGACCCCTCCTAATGCGGAAACCACAACAATTGTTTTATTTTTTGCTGATCTGTTTTTAACTATCTCAATTACTTTCTTTATATTTTCAGCATTTGCTACTGAAGTGCCCCCAAATTTTAATACCTGCATTATTCTTAATTGTAAATTGTAAATAATTTTACTGGACTGAAGATTTTATCTTAGTACAGCTGATTGCCCGATTTATAATATGGTAATATACAACCCTTAACGGGTTGTTGTAGTAGAAGTTGTTGTAATACGATCTATTACTAATAAAGAGGAAATAATATTTGTATAACTTTTTATCACTTATTGATTTGTAAGTACCACAATATAGATATAAAAAATTAAAAGGTCAATCATTTATTGAAAGAATCTGCAGCTTTTTTGACACTGCCATACTTTAAAAGCAGATCTTTTGCAGTAGTATAATCTGTTTCATTTATTCTTTCCATAAGCATTTTAGTTCCCCTGTCAACAAGCTTTTCATTGGTCAATTGCATATTGACCATTTTATTGTCTTCCACTCTGCCCAATTGAATCATGACCGTCGTTGAGATCATATTCAATACCAATTTCTGAGCTGTGCCGCTTTTCATCCTGGTACTACCGGTTACAAATTCAGGTCCCACAATAACTTCAATTGGAAAATCGGCAGCAGCACTTACCGGGGATTGAGGATTACAGGAAATACTTCCGGTTACTATTTTTCTTTTCCGGCACTCTTCCAATGCACCTATTACATAAGGTGTTGTACCACTAGCTGCAATTCCTACCACTACATCTTTTTCACTCACATTGTAATTAACGAGATCTTTCCATCCCTGCTGTTTATCATCTTCAGCATACTCTACTGCATTGGTTATTGCTTTTTCCCCACCGGCTATAATACCAATTACAAGTCCATAAGGAACTCCATATGTTGGCGGACATTCACTTGCATCTAGTATCCCTAATCTGCCGCTGGTACCTGCACCAATATAAAAAAGTCGACCACCCATTAGCATCTTATCACTTATTACTTCTATTAATTTTTCAATAGCAGGGATCGCTTTTTCAATCGCTATAGGTACAGTTTTATCTTCAATGTTTGTATTGATCAGGATTTCGCCGATCGTCATTTTTTCCAAATGATGATAACGGCTTGGCTGTTCTGTTATTTTTTCAAAAGGCATACTACTTTAATAATTTAGCTATGATAAGCTATTAATCCTTCCATTGGATTTTTCATAACATTTCCCAATTCGAATTCGTAACTGTCGCAAAGTTGTTTTACTACATCCTTAAACCCATATGCAATACTCCCTGCAAAATGAATCGGCAAGGTCCATGATTCACTGTACTTGCATAAGTGATAAAAGAAAAAATCGTTAAGACCATCTTCAATAATATTTTCTATCATATAGTGACCTCTGTTATCTGCCAGGAATTTTGCAAATCCCGCCAAATACCTGTTTGGCAAAGGCTTCTTATATACGTTTTCCAAAATCTCAGTGGTATTGGTCATGTAAGTAAGATCAAATCGTCCCCTTAGCTCATAATCAAAAGTTCCATAGAGATAATACTGAAGCACCTTCTTTCCTAAATAGGCCCCACTTCCTTCATCACCCAGTATAAATCCTAATCCCGGACTGTTCTTAACAATTTTCTTCCCGTTATAAAAGCATGAATTAGAACCTGTACCTAAAATACTTGCAATCCCTTTCTCATTTCCACATAATGCTCTGGCAGCAGCCATCAGATCATGTGTTACATCCACTTTTGCCTCGTTAAATATAACAGTTAAGGCCTTTTTAATGGATTTAGCATTTGCAGGATTTGCACATCCCGTACCATAATAAAAAATCTCATCAACTACAATGTTTTTCAATTTTGGCTTTAATTCCTTTTCTAACAACTCAGTGATCTGTTGAGTGTTCAAAAAATATGGACTTATACCCTGCGTAATAATGGTCTTTTTTTTATTCCCATTCAGAAGGCACCATTCAGCTTTTGTTGCCCCACTGTCAGCTATTAATTTTATTCCAGGCATAATTAATTGTTGAAGTTGATGAACAGAAACATCTGTTCCGATCAAATCAAGTATTTTGCGTCAAATTACATAATTAAGCATAAAGATGAGGAATAAAAAGTTACAAGTTTGGTTACCATTGATTTTTTCATTGATTTTAATAGCTGGAATGTTTTTAGGGTATAATCTGAATGGAAACAGCGGAGAAAAGAATGGGTTTTTTGCATCCAATAATAGAGGCTCATTACAGGAAGCAATAGACTTAATAAAGTTAAGGTATGTTGATTCAGTGAATATTGGCATGCTGGAAGGGAGTGCTATACAGGAAATAATGACTGAACTGGATCCTCATTCCGTTTACTTGCCCGCTGTAAAAGTAAAAGGGGCAAATGAAGATCTTGCCGGAAATTTTGAAGGAATCGGTGTTGAGTTCAATGTATTTAAAGACACAGTTAATGTTGTTTTTGTAATTCAGGGAGGTCCAAGCGATAAGTCAGGATTACAAATTGGAGATAAGATCATTGAAGTGAATAAGGTCAATTTATTGCAAAAAAATTTTGATGTTGATAGTATCAAAAAATATATCCGTGGTGAAAGAGGATCAGAAGCTGATCTGAAAATAATCAGAAATAATAAACAGCAAACGATTACAGTTATCAGAGGTACTATTCCAATTCCTTCGGTAGATGCTGCATATATGATTGACAAAACTATCGGTTATATTAAGCTCAATAAGTTTACTGAAACCAGCTATGAAGAATTCATGAAAGCCATGGAAAATCTGCAAAAACTGGGAATGCAAAGTTTGATATTTGATTTAAGAGGAAATGGTGGAGGATTTATGAATGAAGCTGTTGATATGGCCGATGAATTTTTGGATAGTGATAAACTCATTGTTTATACCAACGGGGTTAATAGTAAAAAAAGAGAATATCGTTGTAAAAGACCCGGATTATTTGAAAAAGGGAAATTAGTATTACTGGTAGATGAGTTGTCGGCAAGTGCCAGTGAAGTATTAGCAGGATCATTACAAGATTGGTGCAGGGCCTCAATTATTGGTCGGCGCACATTTGGTAAAGGATTGGTACAGGAACAATATCCATTAAGCGACGGATCAGCAATTCGCCTGACAGTTGCCCGATATTATACACCACTTGGAAGAAGTATTCAACGATCATATGAGAATGGAAAGAAAGTATATATGGATGAACTTTGGGAACGGTTTAATAGTGGAGAATTGCTTTCTGGCGATTCAACTAAAAAGCATGTGAATGGAAAGAAATTTACAACAGCATGCAAAGACACACTATATGGAGGAGAAGGAATAACACCTAATATTTTTGTTCCATTAGATACAAGCCTTTCTCAACAAAAAATTGTAAGACTGTTAAATGAAACCAATATCAGCAGAATAATTTATAATTATTATTTAGAGCACAAAGATCAATTAATACAATTCAATACTGCCGTTAATTTTTCTCAACAATTCAATGCATCAAAGCTTTGGGACGAACTTGTAAAAACAGCAAATGGCAGCTTTGATTTTAAAAGTATCACTGCTAAAGAAAAAGAATTATTGCAGCAAAGAATGGTAGCCCAATTGGCAAGATTTAAATGGAGGAATGAAGGCTTTTACCAGGTAATGAATAACAAAGATGAAACTATAAAAAGTGCAATTGAAAAAATAAATAAATAAAATAACCATCTATTCTCTTTTTAGGAGTATAGATGGCTATTAATAGGTTTTGGGATCTTTATTTAAACTTTATCTTTATTATCATCCCACCATTTCTTTTCAACTTTGTATGAACCAAAAAGTCCAAGTCCACCTCCGATAGCTATCAAAGCAAAATAAATAGGCACATTCCGATCTCCATGATCTCCAAATCTATCTAGTTGAACGGGCAGAATATAATTATCAAGAACATAAGCGAGAAACAAACCTATCCCTGCGCCAATTAAAAGCAATGCCCATTTAAGATTTTTATAAGGAGCTGGCCTGTTGGCAAATTCCTTGGGGTTCATATTTTTCTCGATCATCGCCAGGTTTTGGCGGGTTTTAAGGTAATAAATACCAAAGACCATTGCAAATCCACCTGCAAACATTGTAATCGGTATTAAAGCTTCTCCTGCGTCCATAATTGTGATTTTATATTTTTTAATAATTTGTTTTGTTAATGCTCTTTAAGACTACCGGTTTTAAAATTAGGTTACAGACTTAAAGAACTTTTTTAAAACTGTTTACAAATACTTAGACTACACAGGGTTAAAAGAGGTTACAGACATATTTGCGGTCTTAAGTAGTATATATTAATATACCTTTAATTGATCGAAAATTAATTTGTAACCTTATTGATTTTCATGTAGTCATATATAATGAATGTCTACCGGACTGAATGATAATGAGATCATTAGCCAAGTGCTAAGTGGGGATCATCAGGCTTTTGCAAGCTTGGTGAACCGATATCAGAACTATGTCTTTACCCTAACATTACGTATTGTAAAGGGCAGGGAAGATGCAGAAGAGGTAGCTCAGGATGTATTTATAAAAGCTTATAAATACCTGGCAGATTTCAGGGGTGACTCGAAATTTACAACCTGGCTTTATACGATCGTTAATAACAGTTGTATCAGTTTTTTAAGGAAAAAGAAACTCAATGTGCATTCATTAGACAAAGAGAATGTTTTTGAAGTTGCTAATAATCAGGATTCTGGAATGAATGCTAACCAGGTTGAGAAAAAGTCCAGGATATCAATGGTAAATGATGCAATAGGCTTATTAAATCCTGCGGATGCAGAAATTATTACGCTGTTTTATAAAGCAGAGCAATCATTGGAAGAAACAGCACATATATTAGGCATAGAAGTGAATGCTGCAAAAGTCAGGCTTCACCGTGCCAGAGCAAGATTAAAAGAGAAAATGGAAACGAATTTTGTAGAAGAAGTAAAAAATTTAACTTAAAATCAGTTGTATGGAAGCACAACAAAATATAGACGAACGTCTTTGGAACTATATAGATGGTTCTGCAACAGTAAACGAAAAAACAGTGATCGAAAAATTACTGGAAAACGATGTTGCCTGGAAAATAAAATATCATGAATTGTTGCAGGTAGATGAATTATTAAGGTCATCTGAACTGGAAGCTCCATCCATGCGGTTTACAAAAAATGTGATGGAAGAGATTTCGAGACTGCATATTGCACCGGCAACAAAATCTTATATAAATAAAAAGATAATCTGGGGGATTGGATTTTTCTTTATTGCATTAATAGTCGGATTCCTGATTTATGGATTTGGACAAATGGAATGGTCAGGTGGTACTGAAAGCGGTATTGCAAAAAATCTGGATAAGATTGACTTCAGTAAATTTTTCAATAACACATTTGTTAATGCATTTATGATGCTAAATGTTGTACTGGGTTTATTTTTACTTGATAACTATTTAAACAGTAAAAGAAAAGCTTTTCGAAA
>JAHEMN010000010.1 GCA_024643645.1 Chitinophagaceae bacterium
TTTATAAACATCATTCGCCCAATAAATTAATAAACCACTCCAGATCATAACACCTAAAACTGGAAAATTGATCCAATGAAACCATCGTATTGCCAATGGGTGTTTTTTTATGATCTTTTTTTGTATCATGCTTTTTGAAAGCGATTTGGTATTGCTTGCTGTACAAATTAGTAATTAATAATAAAAAAACCGGTACCTGAAGATACCGGTTTTAGCGAGACTGTACTGTTACAGATTTATATAAAATATTTTATTTAGGTAATACCACATGATCAATTACATGAATAACGCCATTACTTTGGTAAACATCTTTGATTGTGACAGTTGCCATACCTCCATTTTCATCTTTTAGAATGATGTTATTTCCTTTTTTCATTGCATACAACTTACCACCTGCAATAGTAGTTAATGCTGCTGTTCCATTCCCTTCCTTAATTTTAGCTTTTAATAAGTTTGCATCTAATTTACCAGCGATAACATGGTAAGTAAGAATGCCTGTTAATTTTGCTTTATTTTCTGGCTTTACCAAAGCTTCAACTGTACCTGCAGGTAACATTCCAAAAGCATCATTTGTAGGTGCGAATACAGTGAATGGTCCTGCTGTCATTAAAGTTTCTACTAAACCTGCTGCTTTTACTGCGGCAACCAGTGTAGTATGATCTTTTGAATTAATGGCATTTTCCACAATGTTCTTTGAAGGATACATGGCTGCACCACCAACTTCTACAGTTTTTTCATTCATCATTGTTTGTGCAAAAGAAAAGTTAAAGGCAAGTGCAGTTACAAGCATCAGGCCTATTGATTTTAAAGATTTCATTCTTTTTGATTTTATTGATTGTTTTATTAAGGTTAACGGAAACAGATACGATAGCTTTTATTATTTCAGATTTAAAAAAAGAAAAAAGATTTATTCACATCATTGTATTTTTGATAACAATCAAACGAATTACTAGTATGGCTTACTGGCTCGCAAAATCTGAACCCTCTGTTTATAGCTGGGATGATCTCGTAAAAGAAAAACAAACATGCTGGAGCGGTATAAGAAATTATGCAGCCCGATTACATATGCGTAATATGAAAAAAGGAGAGGAGGTCTTTTTTTATCATAGCAATGAAGGAGTTGAAATTGTAGGTATTGCTAAAGTTATTAAAGAGGCTTACCAGGATCCAACAACTGATGATGACAGATGGGTGGCAGTAGACATTAAACCTGTTAAAAAATTAAAGACACCCGTTTCACTTGATGCGATCAAAAAAGAAAAACAATTAAAAGAAATGGCCCTGGTTCGCATCAGTCGTTTATCGTTGCAACCAGTGAGTGATATAGAATGGAAAATTATCATGGAATTGGCGGGGGAGAAGTAGTGATCTTATATAAATGAAAAAAAGAATTGTCATATTATCCGGAGCAGGTATAAGTGCTGAAAGTGGTTTAAAAACTTTTCGGGATAGTGGTGGTCTTTGGGAAGGTTATAATGTTGAGGATGTAGCTACACCTGAAGCATGGGTAAAAGATCCGAAATTAGTTTTAGAATTTTATAACGAAAGAAGAAAGAATGTTGCAGCTGCACAACCAAACGATGCTCATAAACGAATAGCCGAGCTCGAAAAAAAGTACGATGTAAATGTAATTACTCAAAATATTGATGATCTCCATGAAAGGGCGGGGTCTTCAAATGTTTTACACCTGCATGGCGAAATATTTAAAATGCGCAGCGAAAGAAATAATAATATCATCACTGATATAAAAGGGGATATTAATATTGGTGACAAAGCGACTGATGGCTCACAGTTACGTCCTTTTATAGTTTGGTTTGGTGAGCCTGTTGTTAAGATGGAAGAGGCAGTTCAGGTAGTTCATGCTGCGGATATATTTGTTGTGATAGGCACATCATTGGCGGTTTATCCTGCTGCAGGTCTTGTCGATTTTGTTTCAACTAAAACACCAAAATATATTATTGATAAAAAAATACCTTACACGACTTCGCTAAGAAATCTTACACTTATTGAGAAGCCTGCAACGATAGGAATGAATGATCTTTTTGCAATGCTTATATAACTGGTCACTTATTTTTTTTCCTCATTAAATTTAATAGAATACTTTTCCAGTTCTTTTAATACAGGAACATATATTTCTTTTTCTGTTGGAATATGCAGTCCATTTAATTTTATTGTTCCGTTCAGGATATTTCTTGCAGCTATGCCCAATGGTAAACCTACTGTTTTAGCCATAGCAGTATGCAAATTGTTTTCACCTTTTACAATCATTGAACTTTTAATACTTTGTTTTTTACCATTTAGCTCAAAGTCAATTTCATGAAGCATAACCACCATGTCTTTATCATAAGGACGTAAAGCTAGTTTTCTTTCCAGGGCAAACTGTAAAACATCCGCCGCACTGCATAGCCCTTTATTAATTATTGTATCCGAATCATCAAGCCCTAAAAAGAAAAGCTGTTTCAGTTTTAAATTAGCTTCCTGCATTTTGTAAGCCAGTATTTCTGCTGCTTTATTCTTTACTTCGTCTATTTCAATTTCTTCTAAATTGCCATTTTCGTCAGCTGTCATAAATGATTCGGGAATTTTTTTGCCATTTTCAGTAGCTTCTTTTTCTGCTTCCATCAATTGCATCAGATTCTCCATCATCCCTTTTGTCTCTTTGAATCTTTCTGATAATTGTTCGGTTAACCATTCGCTGAAACCAACTCTGTCCATATGTTCTTTAAAAACATCCTGGAGAGACCTTCCATCCGTTTCATATTGCTCTTTTTCATCTACCAGCTTTAATTCAATAATATTTCTCCATCCAAACATGAATTCCGGATGACGTAAAGTTGTTCTTATAAAGGTGGGAATATCATCTAAGCCATATAGATGAGTATAGCTTAATGAATCCCGGTTTGGATACCAGCTTAGATCACCAATATCAGGAACTGATACCTGTCGTTCAGGTGTAAAAAGATCTTCATACTTTAAATTAATTTCTTTTCCATCCGCTCTGTAATGAGCTCCATCTTTTCCAGCCATTAATATATTTCTGGGATTCCAGCTTATTTTATAATGCCAGGGATTGTCATCGCTTTCCGGCGCAACTAATCCTCCGCAATGTGATTTAAAAGAAGTTATTCTTCCACCTTTATGTTTGATTTCATCAATGATCTTCATTGCACTCATATGATCAATTCCCGGATCTAATCCCATTTCGCATAGAAATAGTAATTTATTTTTCTCAATCTTTGATTGCAGTTTCTTTATAGCATCATCTACGTATGAAGCGGTAAGTAGATTTTTTTTTAGTTTGACACAATCTTTTGCAACTTCAATATGCAATGAAGGGGGAAGCATGGAAATGACTATATCAGACTTCTTTATATGATTTGCCCTTTCTTCAGCGTTTTTAATATCAAATGAATAAGCAGTTCCATAGCTGGAGTTGCCAATTTTAGAAGCTGCCAATTTCAGATCAGCATCAATTAATTCCAGATGCCAGTTCTCATTGAATGCATTTTCGAGTAAATATTCAATTAGTATTGTTGCTGATTTTCCTGCTCCAAATAATAAAACGGTCTTCATGTTTCTTAAAATTGTAATAGGTGGAAATTAATACGAATTATCCAGAAATGAAAGGTAATTTCAACAGGGAAAAATCTATTGAATTTCAACAATTTAACTATTTCACATTCGTGGATAAATAGCCCCAAAAAACATGCTTTTTTTCAGGTTTTCATCACTTAAAAAGTTAGATTTGCAAACCTTAAAAATCTAATAAAAAAAACCATTTTTAAGCCTATAAATTCAATTAAAAAGAAGAAGGATCATTTACGATGGAAGAGAACTCAAAGCCGCAGGAAACGAACGACAGTAATCGCATTATTCCCGTCAACATTGAAGAGCAAATGAAGACTGCCTACATTGATTATTCAATGTCAGTTATTGTTGGCAGGGCATTGCCAGATGTTCGGGATGGATTAAAACCAGTACATCGCCGTGTTTTATTTGCGATGAATGAATTGGGAATTCATTATAACAAGCCTTATAAAAAATCTGCCCGTATTGTGGGTGAAGTGTTAGGTAAGTACCATCCCCATGGTGATACCTCTGTTTATGATGCAATGGTACGTATGGCACAGGACTGGAATATGAGGTATACACTCATTGACAGCCAGGGTAACTTTGGTAACCAGGATGGTGATGGACCTGCTGCTATGCGTTATACAGAAGCAAGGTTAGACAGATTGGCTGAGCATCTGTTAGATGATATCGAAAAAGATACTGTCGATTTTCAATTAAATTTTGATGATTCAGAGTCTGAACCAACAGTATTGCCTTCAAGGATACCGCAATTATTGATTAATGGATCAAGTGGTATAGCCGTTGGTATGGCAACGAATATGATGCCGCATAACTTATCAGAAGTTATTGATGGTTGTATAGCATATATCGACAATAAAGAAATTACAATAGATGAATTAATTGAACATGTAAAAGCTCCTGATTTCCCTACCGGCGGTATCATATATGGAATGGAAGGTGTAAAAGCAGGATTTCATTTCGGCCGTGGAAGGGTAGTAGTGAGAGGAAGATTAACAGTTGAAACAAAACCAAGTGGAAGAGAGCAAATTATTATAACAGAAGTACCATACCAGGTTAACCGGGATGCTTTGACCAATAAGATCGGGGAGTTGGTCAACAATAAAGCAATTGAAGGAATTGCTCATGTTAACAATGAATCCAATAATAAAGAAGGTACACGGCTGGTTATTGACCTCAAAAGAGATGCTATTGCTAATGTAATTGTTAATCAGTTATATAAAATGACTGATCTGCAAACCTCTTATGGAATAAATAATGTTGCTATTGTAAAAGGTAGACCAAGGACGCTGAATCTTAAAGATCTGATCAGTGAGTTTGTTGAATTCAGACATGAAGTAGTAGTAAGAAGAACAAAATATGAATTAAAAGAAGCGGAAAAGAGAGCACATATTTTAAAAGGATATCTTATAGCTCTCGATCACCTGGATGAAGTAATTGCATTGATCCGGGCTTCTGCAACTCCCGATGCTGCAAAAGAAGGATTAATAAATGCAGGTTGGGGTTTGGATGAAATTCAGGCAAAAGCAATTCTGGAACTCCGTTTACAGCGGTTGACGGGAATGGAAAGAAATAAGATCAAAGAAGAGTTTGATGAATTAATGAAACTGATAGCACACCTTAATGAATTATTAAGTAACGAAGGAATGAGGTTTGATGTTATTAAAAAAGAGCTATTAGAGATAAAGGAAAAATTTGGTGATGTGCGAAAAACAGAGATCACTTTCCTGGATGATGAAGTAAAAATAAAAGACCTGATTAAAGAAGAAGATGTTGTGATAACGATATCACATCTGGGTTATATTAAACGTACACCTGCAGATGAATTCAGGTCTCAACGTAGGGGTGGAAGAGGAGCAAAAGGAGGAAAAACAAGAGAAGAAGATTATATCGAACATCTTTTTGTTGCTTCTACACACCATACAATGTTATTCTTTACTGAGAAAGGCAGAGTGTATTGGTTGAATGTGTATGAAATACCGGAAGGAGAGAAGACCAGTAAGGGCAGAGCCATTCAAAACCTGATGCAATTACCTCCTGATGATAAGATCAGAGCAATCATAGATGTGAAGGATCTAAAAGATGAGGAGTTTGTGAATTCTCACAATATTGTACTATGTACCAAAAAAGGAATTATTAAAAAAACGGCATTAGAGGATTTCAGTCGTCCAAGACAAACGGGTGTAAATGCAATTAATATAATTGAGGGTGATGAACTGCTCGAAGCAAGAATGACTGATGGAAATTGTGAAATAATGATGGCTGTAAAAAGTGGAAGAGCTATTCGTTTTTCTGAGGAAAAAGTCAGGGCAACTGGTCGTGGGGCTATCGGTGTAGCAGGAATACAGGTAGATGATGATAATGATGAAGTAGTTGGAATGATCTGTCTTAACCCGGTTACGGATGCAACCAAAACTGTAATGGTGGTTAGTGAAAAAGGATATGGTAAAAGAACAGCAGTGGATGAATACAGGTACACAAACAGGGGAGGAAAAGGAGTAAAAACCATTAATGTTACAGAAAAAACAGGTGCATTGATTGGTATGCTTGGAGTAGAAGAAACACAGGATATCATGATCACATGTAAGAGTGGTGTTACCATCCGGATGCCGGTGAGCGGAATAAGTGAACAAGGAAGAGCTACACAAGGTGTAAAAGTGATCCGATTAGATGAAAAAGACGAAATAGCTGCTATCACTAAATTGGATGACCAGAATGGCGATGATGAAAGCGGAGAAAATGGAGAAATTGAAGACAATAACGCAACGCAGACAGATGAAAATCCATCTACGTAGGGCAAAATAGAATTTTATATTTATTAATCAACACAACTCAGTAATGAAAAGAATCATTTTACTACTTACGATCAGCTTGTCAATTTTTAGTGTTAGTGCACAGAACTATAAAAACATTAAAAATCTTCTTGTTTTTAATAAGTTCGAAGAAGCCAAGACCGATTTCGATAAAGCTATAACAAATACAAAATTTGCCGGGAATGCAGAAGCATATATATTAAAGACAGCTATCTATGCTGGTCTTTCAATGGCTGACAA
The DNA here is from genome assembly GCA_024643645.1 of Chitinophagaceae bacterium. Lineage (GTDB taxonomy): Bacteria > Bacteroidota > Bacteroidia > Chitinophagales > Chitinophagaceae > JJ008. The sequence goes on from JAHEMN010000010.1 coordinate 6,645, forward strand.
AAATAAAAATACTGCAACAGGAAATAAACTGGCTGAAGATGCTGCTGAAGCTTTTAAGAAGTACAAGGAAATGGATCCTGAAATGAGTTTGGTTAATGACCCAATCTATCAAAACGGTCCTGTAAACCTTTACTCAAATTTTTATTCTTCTGGTTACGAAGATTATTCAAAAAACAATTGGGCTGAAGGGTATAAGAAACTGAAGAATGCAGTTGAAATGTCTGATATATTAATTGGTTTGAAATTAATTAATTCAGCGGTTGATACTAATGTACTAATACTGGCAGGAATAACAGCAGAAAAAAGTGAAAATAAAGATGATGCTGCAAAATATTATAGTCGGTTGGCTGATGCAAAAGTTGCCGGAGAAGGCTTTGAGAGTATTTATCGCTATCTGGTAAGTTATTATTTTGGAAAGAAGGATATGGCAACTTTCGAAAAGTATAAGAAGTTGGGTAGTGAATTGTTTCCAGCAAGTGAATATTTTAGTTATGATAAAGTCGACTTCGCTGTTGGACTTGCAGAAGGATTTACTAATAAAACAAAAGCATTAGAGGAAGTATTAGCTACTGATCCCAATAATTATAAAGCTAACCAGATTATGGGTGAATTGTTATATGATACTTTGAACTCAGACAAAGAAGGCGCTGTATTACCTGCAAATGCTGATGAACTGGAAAAGCAGATGGTAAGTTCTTTTAAAAAGGCTGCTGCAGTAAAACCAAATTTTGAAATACCTTATTTATATATAGGGGATCATTTTATTAATAAAGCAGCAACTACTAATGATGCAAGAGCAGCACATGTAAATGATATGAAAGCAAGAACAAAGCCTGGCACAATGGCTTCGAAAGAAGATATAGCTAAAAGAGATTTGCTGGATAAAAAATATGGAGAAGAATTAGAGCAGGCAAGGGAACCTTATGTATCAGCAGCTTCAATTCTTGCTGCAAGAGCAAAAGCTGAAAATGGATTAGAGATCAGAGATAAAGAGCAATATAAAAAGGCGATCAATTACCTGGCTGAAATTTTTGCCTATAAAAGAATTCAATCAAAAGGAAAACCTGCTGATATAGCTAAATATTCTGCAGAAGAAAAGAAGTGGAATGATCTTTATGATACAATAAATGATATTCCCACTTTAAAAAAGGGGCACTAATAAAATATTCTTAAACCCCAATACTTAACCTATTGGGGTTTAATTGCTAGAATCTATTTAACATAATATAAATTATAGGAAAATGAGTAATTTTAAAATCCATAAATTGTAAGAGGCCATATATGAACCTTAATTCAAAAATATTAGCTGATCATACCAAAGCCAACTGCGAAGAAATAATAAACTGGGTTGGCATAGATCAGAAACGTTTTGATGAACTAGTCGATTTATTTGTAAGTAATGATAAAATCATTGCACAAAGATCCGGCTGGCCACTAAGTTATATTGCAATTGAAAATCCTCAACTTGCCAGAAAACATATCGGAAAGCTTTTAAAGAATCTAAAGAAAAAAGGAATTCATGCTGCTGTAAAGCGAAATACGATCCGTTTGTTACAAAATGTAACAATACCTGAAAAATACCAGGGAGATGTTATGAATATTTGTTTTGATTATATTCAATCAAATGTAGAAAAACCGGCTATAAAGGCTTTTTCTTTGGCAGTATTATATAATCTATCAAAACAGTATCCTGAAATTCAACAGGAATTAAAGACAATTATCGAAGACAGACAAGATTTTGAATCAGCAGCATTTAACGCCAGAGCCAGACATATCCTTAAGCGCCTTTAGGCATATCATCCCTGTTAAATTCTTTAAATATCAATCGAAGGTTCTGATCATAAGTAATATAATTGTATACCCAGTTTAAAAAGACAAATAATCTGTTTTTCACTCCAAGTATTAACATCAGATGCAATCCCATCCAGATCAACCACGCAAAAAATCCTCCGAAATGTAATTTTGGTTTTGGGATATCCACCACCGCCAGATTTCTCCCTACTGTTGCCATTGATCCTTTATCTCTGTATTCAAATTCGATTTGTTTCGAAGGATTTGACTTTCTCTCAATCAATTTCAGATTATCAGCTAAGAGTGCTGCCTGTTGCATGGCAACTGGTGCAAGTTGAGGTAACCCATTTTGAAAATCAGGAGTTTCCATATAAGCAAGATCTCCAATTGCATAGATATTATTATACCCATGAAGCAAACAATGTCGGTCCGTTTTAAGACGATTTCCTTTCGCTATCAATGACTTATCAATGCCATTTGGAATATTACCTTTAATACCGGCTGCCCAAATAACAGTTGCAGCAGGAATATATTTTCCACTTTGTAAAGCAACATTTTGGCCATCATAATCTTTCACCATTGTATTTGTCAAAACCTCCACTCCCAGTTTCTTAAGATATTTTTCAGATTGCATGGATGATTTTTCACTCATAGCTGCAAGAGTTTTATCAGCTCCTTCCAGTAGGTAAATATTCATTTTTGAAAAATCAAGTTCAGGATAATCCTTGGGTAGGATATATTTTTTCATTTCAGCTAACGCCCCTGATATTTCTACACCTGTAGGTCCGCCTCCAACGATTACAATATTCATCAAACGTTGAAGAGTCTCTTCATTATCATTACTGTGTGCATTTTCAAATAATTGTAACAGTCTGTGTCGTATTTGTAATGCTTCTACAGTTGACTTCATAGGAAAAGAGTGTGCTGCCAACTCTTTATTTCCAAAGAAATTAGTATCGGCACCTGTTGCCAGCACTAAAACATCATAATTAAACTCCTCCTTATCTGTTATGATCTTATTTTCAGTTGGTAATATTTCTTCAAGATTACAAAGTCGGATCCTTACATTTTTACTTTTTTGAAATACTTTTCTCAGGGGAAATGAGATATTACTGGCATCAAGTCCGGCTGTAGCTACCTGGTAGAATAAGGGTTGAAATTGATGATAATTAAACCGATCAATAAGCATCACTTCAAAACCAGGTTTATTGTTTAGTTTTCTTGCCAATCTAAGACCACCAAATCCTGCACCTATTATTACGACTTTCATTTTATTTATTTTGCAAGATGAATTTACAATATTTTCAATAAATACTGAAAACATTGCGACCTATATTCAAACTTATCAATTTCTCATAAATAAAAAATACTTAGTAAAGCATTCTTACTTTAATCGTTTCTTTTACCTCTTTTAATAAATGCAAAGCCCTCGAAGATATCTGCTTGTCCACATCCAATACTACATAACCAATTTCATCATTTGTTTTTAGATACTGAGCCAGGATGTTAATTTTATTTTTAGATAGTTGTGTATTGATCTCAGAAAGTACGCCTGGTACATTTTTATGAATATGTAAAATACGGTGACTTCCCTCCTGTGGCGGTAAAGCAAGTGCTGGTATTGATTGTGAGCCAAAAGTTATCCCTTTTTCGAGGTAATTGAATAGTTTGATACTCACATCCTCTCCTATATTATTTTGAGCTTCCTCGGTTGAGCCACCTATATGAGGAGTTAATATCACATTTGGGCAATCCTGTAAAGGAGTTCTGAAATGATCCCCGTTTTTTTCTGGCTCTTCCGGAAAAACATCAATGGCAGCACCACTGATATGCCCATCAAGTACCATGCTCCGTAAAACTTCCAGATCTACAATTTCACCCCTGGCATAATTAATAAGAATGGCGCCCTTTTTACAATGCCTCAAATTTGTTTTTCCCAGCAGGTTTCTTGTTTGAGAATTATCAGGTACATGTAAAGTAATAATATCTGATTTACCCAAAAGTGCTTTTAATGATTTTGCATCTTCTGCATTTCCTAATGGTAACTTTGTTTCTACATCATAAAAAATAACTTTTAAGCCTAACGCCTCTGCCAGTACACTTACCTGTGAACCTATATTTCCATAACCTACTATCCCAATCGTTTTCCCTCTTAATTCGTAACTCCCTTTTGAATCTTTCAACCATACACCATCATGTGCTGCTTTATTTTTATCAGGGATTCTTCTTATCAGCATTATTGCTGCACCTATTACCAATTCAGCTACTGATCTTGTATTTGAATAAGGTGCATTGAAAACCACTACCCCATTCTTTGTGGCTTCATTCAGGTCTACCTGGTTTACTCCAATACAAAAACAACCTATTGCTTGAAGTTTTTTTGCAGCATCAAGCACATTTTTTGTGATATGTGTTTTTGAACGGATACCCAGGATATGCACATCCTTTATCTCTTTTATCAATTGTTCTTCAGTCAGTGCCTTTGAAATTTTCTCTACCTGAACATAACCATGTTGTTTGAAATTTTTTACAGCCTGATCGCTGATATTTTCAAGAAATAATATCTTGATCTTTTCTTTGGGGTAACTGGTTTTCTCTGATTTTACCATGATGCAAATATAAAACGGAGATCAATATGATAGACTATTCATTATTCGGTAAACATGGTATTTGTTTAGGCCGTTTTACTCTATTACTTTTGTTTAAATCAGATTGTATTGAAAAACCTATTGCTGTCAACAATAATCCTTTGCATTCTCATTGCCTGTAATACTTCTTCTGAAAAGAAGCAAATCAGTAATGATTCTCTTGAGTACTATCCTCCAACACCCGGAAAAATGGATAAAGAAGAGTTTCGGTCCTACTATCGTCAACTCAACACTTTTTTTGATACAACACTTTTAAAAACCGGATTTAATGGAGGTATACTTATTGCAAAGGAAGGTAATATCATTTATGAAAATTATAAGGGAACAATTGACCTCAGAAAAAATGATTCCATTACTAGCAGTACTCCTTTCCATATTGCTTCCACTACAAAAACATTTACTGCTGTTGCAATTTTGAGGTTGGTACAGGAAGGTAAATTATCGCTGAACGATACTATTACAAAGTTTTTTCCCGGATTTCCTTATCAGGGTATAACAGTAAAATTATTATTGAATCACAGAAGCGGATTACCTAACTATTTATACTTTATGTCGGAAAGTGATTGGGATAAAACAAAATTTGTCTCCAATAATAATATGCTCCAATTCATGATAGAAAAAAAACCGAATAAGTACTATTCCCCGGATAAGCGTTTCAGCTATTGCAATACAAATTATGTGCTGCTAGCATTAATTTTGGAAAAAGTAACCGGAACGCCATTCCCGATATATATGCAGGAAAAAATATTCAGGCCTTTACAAATGGAAAATACTTTTGTTTTTGAATTAAAGGACACGGCTACTGCAACTCCATCTTTCAATATAAATGGCACTTATTGGAAATTGGATTTCCTTGATGCCACCTATGGTGATAAGAATATTTATTCTACTCCTGAAGATCTTTTAAAATGGGATCAGGCTTTATATACAGATCAATTACTAAACGGCACTTTGCTTGATTCAGCTTTTTCACCTTATAGTTTTGAGAAGCCTTCCATTCATAATTATGGCCTGGGATGGCGATTACAATTGTTGCCAAACGAAAAAAAAATAGTTTACCATTTCGGAAAATGGCATGGGTTCAATGCAGCCTTTGCCAGGTTAACCGATGAAAAAGTTACAATTATTATTTTGGGAAATAAATTCAACAGAGGCATATATAATGTAGCTCATCAGAGTTTTAACATATTCGGGAACTACTTTCAAAAGGATAGCACTCAAAATGATGAAAATGAAAATCCCGAATCTGAGAAAAAGTGAGTGCCCAGATCTTATTAAGTTAAATCTTAGTATAATCAATTATAAAAAACTAATGCCTGTCATTTTTATTCTCGAATAAGTTTCTCAACTTTAAGGGATCATGAAAATTCTTTCCACAAAAGAAATAAGGGAGTGGGATCAATACACTATTCAATATGAACCTGTTTCATCAATTGATTTGATGGAAAGAGCTGCAATAAAATGTTCCCAATGGATCATGGAACAATATCCGGATAATGTTTCTTTTAGTATTTATTGTGGAAAAGGCAATAACGGAGGCGATGGATTAGCAATTGCAAAAATGCTGATTGAAAATAATTATACTGTTACTGTTCATATACTTGAGTTTGGCCATCTCGGTACAGAGGATTTTCAAACTAACCTTATACTCCTTCAACATTTACCTCAGGCAGATATTCATTTTATACAAACAAAGCAGAACCTGCATCCTATTCCTGATGGCCAGATCATAATTGATGCAATTTTTGGTTCTGGTTTAAATAGAGAGGCTTCTGGAATTACCGCTGATCTTATAGATCATATTAATAAGGCAAAATTTGAAGTCATTTCAATTGATATTCCAAGTGGCCTTTTTGCAGATAAGTCTTCGCAAGATTGTAAGAACATAAAAGCAACGCATACACTCAGTTTTCAGTGTTACAAGATGGCCTTTTTGTTTGCAGAGAATGCTGCATCTATTGGGAATGTACATATTCTCGATATCGGATTACATAAAGACTTTTACCAATCGTTGATCTGTAAAAATGAATTAGTCGATTTTACTTTTATCAGATCAATCTATAAACCAAGAAACAGATTTTCTCATAAGGGAAATTTTGGTCATGCCTTAATGATTGCCGGTAGCTATGGTAAAATAGGTGCTGCAGTATTAGCTGCATTGGCATGTTTAAGAAGCGGTGCCGGTTTACTTACTTGTCATATACCAAAATGCGGATATGATATTTTGCAAACTACAATACCAGAAGCAATGGTGATTACAGATTTCAATTCATCATTCATAACAGCAATTGAAGAAGATGTAAAAAAATACTCCTCCATTGGAATTGGCCCGGGTCTTGGAACTGCTTCAGAAACCAAAAAGATGATGAAGGAGTTACTATCATCTATTGATCAACCTGTAATTCTAGATGCTGATGCCTTGAATTGTATAGCAGGGGAACCAGAATTATTTACAGTAATACCTGATGGATCTATTCTTACACCACATCCAAAAGAATTGGAAAGGTTATTTGGAAAATCGGTTAATGATTTTGAAAGATTAAATCTCGTATCTGAAAAAGCCATAGAAAAAAATTGCATAATAATTTTAAAGGGGCATTACACAATCATTGCAACACCAGAAGGAAAGGTTTATTTTAATGCTACTGGTAATGCAGGGATGGCGACTGCCGGTAGCGGTGATGTTTTAACCGGGATACTGACAGGTTTAGTAGCACAGGGATATGATTCGATACATGCATCAATACTTGGTGTTTACTTACACGGATTAGCGGGAGACATGGCAGCCAATAAGAATTCGGAGGAGGCAATGATTGCTGGCGATATTATTAATAATATAGGGTCAGCTTTCATTTGTTTTAAAAACTAAGTAACTGGTTTTAAAACAAAGCATCTATAGTTCTTATAATCGATTGCCAGATAGCTATTTATGCTATTTTTTCTATTTTCTAAATTCTTGATGGGGGGCTACAATATTCCCTTCCATCCCCTATCTTTGCCGCCCGGCTATAAAGCCGTTTTTTATTAAATATTGATTAAGAATCAACTCTTATGGATAATTTGATCTATCTCGTCCCTATAATGGGCCTGATTGGTTTACTCTACACTCTTGTAAAGTTTAACTGGGTTTCTAAACAAGATGCAGGAACCGACCGTATGCAAGATATCAGTAAGCATATTGCTGATGGAGCAATGGCTTTTCTAAAAGCCGAGTGGAAAGTGTTGGGATATTTTGTAGTTATTGTTGGTATTTTACTGGCAGTAATGGCTCAGGCTAATCCACATTCACATTGGTCAATAGCTATTGCTTTTATTATTGGTGCTGTATTAAGTGCTACTGCAGGTTATATCGGTATGAAAGCAGCTACAAAAGCGAATGTCAGAACTGCAGAAGCTGCCCGCACAAGTTTGAGTAAGGCACTGAATGTTTCTTTTACAGGTGGTGCAGTAATGGGACTTGGTGTAGCAGGTCTTGCTGTAATGGGTTTAGGTGGTTTATATATTATATTGAAACAAATTTTTGCACCAGGAGCCGCAGTAAATTCTGATGAGATGTTTAAAACCATTGAAGTCCTTACCGGATTTTCATTGGGAGCAGAATCAATAGCCCTTTTCGCAAGAGTAGGTGGCGGTATTTATACAAAAGCAGCTGATGTAGGTGCTGACCTCGTAGGTAAAGTTGAAGCAGGTATACCTGAAGATGATCCAAGAAACCCTGCAACTATTGCTGATAACGTAGGTGATAATGTTGGAGATGTTGCTGGTATGGGTGCCGACCTTTTTGGTTCTTATGTAGCAACTGTTTTAGCAACAATTGTATTAGGACAACAAACTACCGTATTTGATGGTGAAGATATGCTTGGAGGCTTCTCTCCCATTGTTTTGCCGATGCTTATAGCAGGAATTGGAATACTGTTTTCAATAGTGGGTACCTTATTTGTTAAGGTTAGTGACAGTGCAGGTATTAATACTCATAATGTTCAGAGGGCATTGAACATGGGTAACTGGGGTTCAATGATACTTACTGCTATTGCTGCTGCAGGTTTAGTTTATTGGATACTTCCTGAAGCAATGATGTTAAGAGGGGTTGTATTTACTAAATGGGGTGTACTTGGTGCAATTGGTGTTGGACTTGTTGTTGGTGCCCTGATGAGCATCATCACCGAATATTATACTGCAATGGGCAAACCACCTGTTAATTTAATTATCAAAAAATCTTCTACTGGTCATGCCACCAATGTCATCGGTGGTCTTTCTGTAGGTATGGAATCTACCTTTCTGCCAATTCTGGTTTTAGCCGGAGGTATCCTGGGTTCATATCAATTTGCAGGTTTATATGGTGTTGCCATAGCAGCAGCAGGAATGATGGCAACGACTGCTATGCAATTAGCAATTGATGCTTTTGGTCCTATAGCAGATAATGCCGGTGGTATTGCAGAAATGAGTGAATTACCAAAAGACGTTAGAGAAAAAACGGATGTTCTGGATGCAGTAGGAAATACTACCGCTGCGTCAGGAAAAGGTTTTGCAATTGCTTCAGCTGCATTAACAGCGTTGGCATTATTTGCAGCTTTTGTTGGTGTGGCCATGCCAGAAAATCAACACATCGATATTTATAAAGCGGATGTATTAGCAGCTTTATTCGTAGGAGGTATGATACCTTTTATATTTTCATCACTTGCAATCAGAGCAGTTGGTGAAGCTGCAATGGCTATGGTAGAAGAAGTTCGTCGTCAGTTTCGTACTATTCCTGGAATAATGGAAGGAACTGGAGAACCAGAGTATGAAAAATGTGTCGCTATCTCCACTAAGGCTTCTATTAAAAAAATGATGTTACCTGGTGCAATCACAATTATTTCTCCCCTGATCATTGGATTTACATTAGGGCCTGAAGCCTTAGGAGGTTTTTTGGCAGGTGCAACAGTAAGTGGAGTATTAATGGGAATGTTTCAAAATAATGCAGGAGGTGCATGGGATAATGCTAAAAAATCTTTTGAAAAAGGTGTTGAGATAAATGGTGAGATGTATTATAAAAATTCTGATCCTCATAAGGCTTCAGTTACTGGAGATACTGTTGGTGATCCTTTTAAAGATACATCTGGTCCATCAATGAATATTTTGATTAAACTAATGTCCATTGTATCTTTAGTAATAGCTCCTACCCTTGCACAAATTGATGCTAATAAAAATTCAACAACGCAAGTGGAGAAGAAAATTGAAATAAAGAATCTACCCGTTGCAGAAATAAATAAAAGTAATACTGTAAAATATAATTAATAAGGCGTAAAGCCATATTTCAAAAGCTTAATCAGAACCATTACATAAGTCCTGCTGTTTCTACAGTGGGACTTACTTTTTATATAATAAATTGAGCTTTTTTATTTCATTTTTCAAGCACATGGCATCTTATTAAGAACTCATTTCCAAGCATATTTTTGATTAATATTTTTATTCTGATAGCATCTACAATATCGTTCTCATTTCATTAACTTTAGCCAATTGAACAAAATACATCAATATGCACCGTGTTATTATACCAGTTGATTTTTCTGAGACTTCATTGAATGCAGCCCGTTATACTGCAAAAATGCTTGCAGGCATTGATGATTCTGTCGCTATTTTATATCATAATTATGAAAGTCATGACGATCATGATATTTCTCTCAACTACCAGGAAAGTCTGAAACAGGAGTTTCTTCGGGCAGGCGTAAAATCAGTTGAGTGTGAAGGTGAAATGGGAGGTGATCTTATAGATAATATCAGCAGACTTGCACATACCATCCGAGCTACTTTAATTGTAATGGGTATTACCGGGAAGTCTACTATACGACAGGTTATGTTTGGAAGTAATACACTTAAGCTGATTGATAAGAACCTTTATCCTGTAATGATCATCCCGCCAGATGCTGAATTTACAGGCATAAATAATGTTGCTTTTGCATCTGATTTTAAAAATGTAGAAAACACTACCCCGGCGGATCTAATTTGTTCCGTTTTAGAAATGTTTAACCCTAAGCTCCATATTTTTACTGTTAATAAAGATGTCTATATATCTATCAATGAAGAAATGGAAAAAGAGAAAGGTAAATTACAGAAAATGTTCATTAAATATGATACAGAATTCTACTTTATAACAATGAATGATTTCTATTCTGCTGTTGATAATTTTATAAGTGATTATAAAATTGATATTATGATCACAATTCCCAAACATCAAAGTAATTCAACATCCCTGTTCAAAAGTTCACACACAAAAAGATTGGCCTACCATAGTCACATACCAATTCTCGCAGCACATGAATAGTTCAAATTTCATGTTAACTTTTCTTGACGCCTAAATTACAAATAGCTAACTTTATAAGAGACATTGAGACCCGTCACTTATAAAAGCGTAAATTGTAAACGCCATATATTATTTGTACCCTTATCTTTTCATTTCATATTGAAAAGATTCTTTTTAACGATTGTTTTATGAAGAATATTAAAATTATTGAAGTACCCTCCGAAATAGGTGCCGGAACCCGGGGTTCAAGTCTTGGCATTGAAGCTATTAAAATTGCCGCACTTGATTTTATGAGTAATTTCTTTATACATTTTCCTTCAGAGAAAATTCTGGTTGAAAATAAACTACTGTATGAGCCAATTGAATCCCCATATGCCAAAAGAATTAAAGGCATTGCAGCTATTTATGACAAACTAAGCAAATCAATTTGCGATTCGATGAAAAATAATTTTTTCCCGGTTGTATTAAGTGGTGACCATAGTACATCTGGAGGAACAATTGCCGGTATAAAAATGGCCAAACCTAAAAGCAAATTAGGAGTAATTTGGATCGATGCCCACGCAGACCTGCACACTCCTTTTACCACCCCATCCGGTAATGTACATGGAATGCCAATGGCTGCTACTATCAATACCGATAATAAAGAATGTGCAGTACATGAATTGGATGTTGAAACAAAAAAATACTGGGATCATCTGAAAAATATTGGCAAGATCAGTCCTAAGGTTTTGCCGGAAGATGTTGTTTTTATTTCATTAAGGGATTATGAAAAAGAGGAACGACATATTATTGAAAAAAATGGAATGAAAGTAATTACAACAAAAGAAGTGAGAAGTAAAGGCGCTGAAAATGTTGTAAGAGCTGTTCTACGTTACCTTTCTGATTGTACTGATATTTATATTTCATTTGATGTTGATAGTCTTGATTCATCTATTTCGAAAGGAACAGGCACTCCTGTAAGCAATGGATTAAAAGAAAGAGAAGCTGAAGATCTGATCAGTAAGTTTATGCAGAACAGAAAAGTCTGTTGTTTTGAGATAACCGAAGTAAACCCTACACTGGATAAAGAAAATCTGATGGCCGAAATTGCTTTCAATATTCTTCAACGTAGTGTAAATGTACTCTTGATGAATTAAATGTGCACAACTATTTGGTTCACTTTTTCGTAAATTTTAAAAACTAAAGATGAGAACAACTTTTTTAGCTGTTTTAGCAGCTATTCTATTATTTTCCTGCAATAACGAAAATAGAACCGTAGTCGATTCAAATTATATTGATAGTCTGATTGAAAACTATACTACATCGCCTGTAGCGGTTACCTCCGAAAATAATTTGAGATTCTGGAAACGAAGAATGGATAGTATTCCTGAAAACTATGTAAACGGACCTGAATATGCCGCTGCTCTTTCTTCTCAATTTCATCTCCGCGGTAATATAAATGACTTGCTCACAGCAGATAGTTTAGTGGAACAATCAATTGTCGCTTATAAAGGAAATGAACCGGGGCTTTATCGAAGGCTAGCATATCTGGCTATACAGCAACATCAATTTAACAGAGCAGATACTTTATTAAAGAAAGTAGTAAATATTGAAGGCCAAACACTTCCTAATGCCTTTCTGGATTTTGATATATCATTTGAAAAAGGTGATTACAGAAGAGCAAAAAATCTTTTGGCAACATTAAAAAAAGATAATTCATATGGATACCTGTTCAGGCTTTCAAAATTTGAACATTATGACGGCTCATTGGATAGCTCAATCTCTTACATGCTACAAGCTGCGGAAATAGCAGGCAATAATAATTATTTAAGGCAAACAGCCTTATCAAATGCTGCAGACCTTTGTTTACACAAAGGGGCAGCGAAAAAAGCATATGATCTTTTTCAAGAAAGTATAAATATTGATGCTGCAGATATGCATAGCATAATGGGAATGGGCTGGATTGCTCTTATACATGACAAAAACGATACGTTGGCTAATAGTATTTTCCAATTTGTAGAAAAACATACCAGTTCGCCAGATATATTGCTAAAATTTGGATATGTAGCTGAACAAAGAAATGATAATAGCCTACATTTTAAATTAGCAACCGAATTTGAAGAAAAAGCTGCCAATTATAAGTATGGCAATATGTATAACAAATATCTTATCGATTTGTATACCGGCATTTTGAATGAACCTATAAAAGCTGTTACAATTGCTGAAAGAGAATTAATTAACCGGAGTACACCTCAAACATATGCCTGGTATGTGTGGAGCTTATACTCTAACAATGAAAAAGATAAAGCATATCAGTATTTCAAAAGTTATGTATCATCCCAACCACTGGAAGGCCCGGAGTTATATTATATGGGCAAGATGATGGAAGGCTTAGGAAAAGGGTTCAATGCAAAACAATTCCTGAAGGCAGCCTGGAAGAACAGGTATGATCTGAGCCCTGCAAAACAAAAAGAACTCTCTCTGATGTTTGATTAAGAGTTTGTATTCCTACTATTTATCTAATCCTTAATATAAAATTTGAAGTGCAAAGTAATTTGCACTTTAAACATTTAAGGAAGATCAAACTCAATTAAAACTTTCCCAATATTATAATAATGTATTGTTTGCTAATCTGCCTGGAAACAAAGGGGTAATTTATAAAACTGACCGTTGTATAAACCAGGTCAATGCAACAGTAGCTATTACTAAAGAAAGAGGTGTAACAATATACTTTCGATAGTAAGGTTTTTTACCAAACCATAAACCGAAAAGAAGAAAGGCAGTAATTATAACTGTAACCTGCCCAAGCTCCACTCCTACATTAAACATAATTAATGAAGATAAATATGAATTAGGAGGAAGTCCAAGTTCGCTTAATGCACTAGCAAAACCAAGTCCATGTATCAGGCCAAATAAAAAAATTATCCCAATTCGGGATGCTTTTAATTTTGCTGATAATATATTTTCCAATGCAACATATACTATTGATAAGGCGATCAATGGTTCTACAATATTTGAAGAGATCGTAATTACATTATATGCCGCTAATCCTAATGTAACTGAATGGGCAACAGTAAAGGCAAGAGATTGCCATAAAACTTTTTTCAGATCGGTGCTCAGAAGGAATAAACATAAAACGAAAAGTATATGATCAAGCCCGAGAGGAAGAATATGTTCATAACCAAGTTTTAAATATAAAATAGCCGTATCAGCTTTAGACATATTATCTAATTCACCAACAATATCATGGGCAAATGTTATTGTGGAAATGAATATGAAAAATAACAATAAAGCTGCTTTTCTTTTAATTTTATTATTTGCACTTTTATTCATTGGTCTTGGTTATTGATTAATTTAAAAAGAAGCTCCTTCAGCTTTCGCTAAAGGAGCTATGTAGAAAACAAGTTCATTTAAAATGGAGTTGCGAGATATGGGAAAGTGCTGGAAAACGACTTGTCATTTGCATTCACATTATCCTTGGTCAGACCTGGATTTGATCCACCAGTTGGTCCACCAAAAATCAATAGCAATTCAACATCAATTACATCATCAGCCAATGCTCTTCCGGTCAATACATTTGTACCATCAAAAAATGTTGTTGTACCATTCATCTTTACATTTAAAACATCAGTAGCCAGTAAAGTAGTGAATTGTGAAGCAGTTTGTGTTAAAGCATTTGTAGTATACCCGGCATTTAATGCTAACAACCTGCTCTGAAATTTTGACTGAAATGCAGTACCCATTTTTGAAGGTTCTGTCGAGTTGAATGCATTTTTATCTGCAGAGCTGCTAAATACTGTATTGATAGCAGGTCGTCCCATTTGATCGATTTGTGTGTATGTACCCGATGTATCAAAAGAATCTGAAGGGGCATCCTTTTTATCGCAACTTACTATTACAAACCCTAAAGCTAAGATTGCAATGATTGAAAATTTATTAAAACGTATCATGATTATTTTATTTAAAGAGTTATAAATTATTTAGTCTTTGTTTCGCCCCACACATTAATAGATGCAGCGGTACCTAATAAAGATTTTGGAACTTCTACAACTATTGACATTACATTACTGCCTGCAAAAGTATCTACCCCAGTTGTGCGAAAGCCTGTTTGTGCTCCGGATAGAATATCAAGGTAGCGTACCAGATCAAAGAAGAACGGATCATCTCTTGGACCGGCGAAAACTCTTGTTCCATTTGAATTCGTAGCAACGCTAGGAGAAGTTGACGAAGCATAAGAAGTAACAGATACTTCTGTTACAGCACCACTTGTTTTAACTGTGCTTGAAAGGCCGGGAGTACCAACTGCCACAGGGCCATATACTCTCATCTTACCATTTTGCACAAGGCACTGTATTACCAGGTCTTCTACATTGTCGCCGGTATTATCAATGTTAAACTCGTACATAACATTTGATGGAAATGTAGCTGCTGCAGTGGCAGCTGGAGATAACAATCCCTGTACATTCATTGTAAATACCATTTTACTGTTGTCTGAGGGGCTCTGAAATGCATAAATATCTGTTATGTCATTTCCAAGGCTTGTACTACCCGAACCTGTTACTGCAGGTGCATCAATGTGGTCGGCTGCGAAAATAATTCCACCCACCAGCATTACACCCAATAAACTACCTAAAAGAAGTTTCTTTTTCATACTAAAGTTTTTGTTTTTTAAAATGTTTATAAAATTTCCCTTCAGAATTCATTTAGAAAAAATTACTTGTTGGCTAATTGCTTTCTAAGTTTCCATTTTCCGGGATTCTTTAACAGATACGGGGTACAGTATACTTTAGATTGAAAATTTTGAATTAATTAAAACCTTTTTTATTTATACTGAAATACAATCTGAAATTCCATATTTAACGTATAGTTCATGTACAACCATTCCAGCCATGAAATATATCATTATTCAACTTGCAACAATTTTAACGTTATCACTCTCTGCCTTCTCTCAATTAGGAAATGTTGAGGGCTTTATTTCAGATGCGAATAGTCAAACCCCGGTTTTGGGTGCATCTATAAATATCGGAACAGGCAATGGTGATAATTCAGATATGTTCGGCAAATTCACTATCCCTTCTATAACACCCGGACAATATGAAATGATCGTTTCTCATATAGGATACAAAACCGAAATAATAGCGATAGAAGTAAAACCTAACACCCTTTCTTCAGTTGAGATAAAACTTAGAAAATCGGAACTTGACCTTACAGAAGTTAAAATTAAAAGCAAGAAAAATAAAGGAATAAATACTATAAGCGGAATCGATATCAGGTTAAGGCCCATCAATAATTCTCAGGATGTATTAAGAATTGTACCTGGGCTTTTTATTGCTCAACATGCAGGTGGTGGAAAAGCTGAACAAATATTTTTGAGGGGTTTTGATATAGATCATGGAACCGATATTGCCATAAACGTAGATGGTATACCTGTAAATATGGTAAGTCATGCACATGGGCAAGGGTATGCTGATCTTCATTTTCTGATACCCGAAACAGTAGAAAAAGTAGATTTTGATAAGGGACCTTACTTTGCTGATAAAGGAAATTTAGCTACCGCCGCATATGTAGACTTTTCAACAAAAGATCAATTGGAAAGCAATACGATCAAAACTGAAATTGGATTATTTAATACACAACGTGTAGTTGGACTATTAAAAGTATTTACAAAGAATACAGAAACTACCAGACAGCAAATGTATCTCGCCTCAGAATATTCTTCTACTGATGGCTATTTTAATAGCCCTCAAAATTTTCATCGATTTAATATAATGGGGAAATACAATATTTGGGTAGGTAAAAAAGCCCAGCTTACAATTGCTGCATCAACCTTTGATAGTAAATGGAACGCTTCAGGGCAAATACCGGAGAGAGCCATACAAAATGGATCATTAAGCAGATTCGGAGCAATTGATGATACTGAAGGTGGAAACACTTCAAGAACCAATATTAGTTTTAAATTTAAAAAACAATGGAAAAACAATTGGAAAACTTCCGATCTCTTGTACTACAGTAAATACAAATTCAACTTGTTCTCAAATTTCACCTTTTTTCTCGAAGATTCTATTAACGGGGATATGATACGTCAAAGTGAATCAAGAGATATTTTTGGGTATACTACAACTGCATCACACAATTATCAAATTGGTAATAAAAAAGCTTCCATAGAATTTGGTGGTGGTTTCAGATATGATAATATAAAAGATATTGAATTGGCTAAGGAAAGCAGGATTAAATTTTTTAACAGCATCAGAAAAGGAGATATCAAGGAATTGAATTCGTTCATTTATTTAGATCAGGATATTGCTTTATCTGATAAAATAAATATCAATACCGGAATACGATTTGATCACTTTTCTTTTAATTATAATGACAAGACAATAGAGAATGGAACATTCCAGCAACAAAAAAAGGGAATATTTAGCCCTAAACTGAATATCAGTTATTCACCAAATCAAACTTTAAAAATATATCTCAATAACGGAATTGGCTTTCATTCAAATGATACGAGGGTTATTATTCAGCAGAATGCGGATAAGATCTTACCAAAAGTATTTGGAACAGACCTCGGATTAATAATAAAGCCAGGTAAGTCTTTAATTCTAAAAGCTGCAATCTGGAGATTGATCTCAGAACAGGAATTTGTTTATGTTGGAGATGCAGGTATTGTTGAGCCAAGTGGCAGATCCAGAAGAATTGGAATTGATCTGTCTGCCCGATATCAATTTACAAAATGGCTTTTTGGAGATATTGATCTCAATCTTACAAAGGCAAGATCAATAGATCAGCCTAAAAATGAAAATTATATTCCATTAGCCCCTTTATTTACCAGCATCGGAGGATTAACAGCTAATTTAAAAAATGGCTTTAGTGGTTCGTTAAGATATAGGTTTATCGATACCCGTCCGGCAAATGAATCAAATACAGTAAAGGCTGATGGATATTTATTGGGAGATATCATTTTGAAATACCGAATTAAACAATTTGATTTTTCTATCAGTTGTGAAAATATTTTTAACAGCAATTGGAAAGAAGCTCAGTTTGAAACTGAATCAAGATTAAAAAATGAAATAGATCCAATATCAGAAATTCATTTTACTCCTGGTTCACCAAGGTTTTTAAAAGCAGGTGTCAGTTTTCATTTCTGATCTAAAAAAGTTTTACGTAACCCTTCTTCAAAAGATATTGGAGAATATTTTAGTACTTCCCTTGCTTTTGAAATATCAAATCCGGTGATGAGTGGTCGTTTTGCAGGCTGAACAAGATCATCTGCTGTAATTTCACCAATCAGCTCTTTATTTAGATATAAGAGATCTGCCATACGCATTACCATTTGATATGGCGATAATTTATCATCGCCTGAAATATGAAATATTCCATTCGCTTTTTTCTCTATAACACGGATGATCGCATCGGTTAGATCTTCAATATAAGTGGGAGTCCTGATCTGGTCAGTAAAAACCTTATACGCTTCTCCGTTTTCCATTTTCTTTTTTACCAGCGTCAGTAAATTATCTCTCCCTGAATGAGCTTTGCCGTAAACCAGAACGGTACGTATGATGCTCCATACGCCTTTGTATTCTTTTACTTTTTCTTCAGCTAGCAGCTTTGTTTCGCCATAATAATTTACAGGAGATGGAATTGCTGTTTCATCATACATTCCTTTTACTCCATCAAAAACAAAATCAGTAGAAATGAAAATAAAAAAACATCCAAAAGGATGGGCTGCATTTAAAAGGTTGAAGGTGCCTTCAGTATTTATTTTGTAAGCCAGTTCTTTATTTGTTTCACAATCATCCGGCTTACTAATAGCACCGCCATGTACTATAATATCCGGATGATGTTTAGTAAGAATATGTTGTACAAGATTTTTATCAGTAAAATCCATTTCTTCATAAATGAAATTTTTATGTGATAAAAATGGCAAACGGCATCCCCCTTTACCTGTTGCAATTACATGATGCTTTTTTAACAATAGACCTTCTGATAGATAATATCCAAGAAACCCATTTGCACCAGTTATTAAAATTTTCATGCGTTAAAAATAACAATCTAAACAAAAAAAATCCTGCTCAACTGAACAGGATTTATATAAAATAAAAAAGATTATATTAAGGCTTATTTATTTCGTCTACTAAAAGAACAATATCCGCTTCACTCTTCATTTTTAAATTTTTTGATGCAGTGAACTCGTCAATCTTTGTTGATAATTCTGGCAATAAATCTTTGATATCTTTCTTACTGGATTTAATTTTTTTAATTGTTCCGCCAGGAATATAGATATATAACTGCTCAGTAGTTACAATTTCTCTTTTGCTGTACTCACCAAGTGAATTTACATCCTCAATCTTTTGAGTCAAATATTTAAGAAGCTTCACTTTTGTACCATTAGAAAGAACCTGGTATACTGATTTTGAGTTATGATTGTCCACTTCAGGATACCCTTGTCCGAATTCAACATGTTTGATATTTGAAGGATCCTGTACATCTTCATATGAAACAAGCTTGAATGATTCAAGTTTCATTTCTTGTCCATCTTTTTGAATCATAATTGCATTGCTGAAAATATTAAATTTAATAGGCACACCAGTAACAATAAGATCATTATCCATAATAACTTTACCTGTTTTATAATCAGAGGTCATAAATGGATTACCACCAATTTCCTGTAAAGCCGGAAGACGCATTGGTCTTACCAAAAGATCATCAATACTACCTTCATTAGATATTATTGACGCCTCTGGAGCTGAAGAATCCTGAGCAAAAACACTTTGGAAAGTGAGTGTGATAATTAAAGAAAGTAAACCAGTAAATAAGGACTTTTTAAGCATTTATCTTGTTTTTTAAGTGTGCAAATATAATAAACACTTCACTTGTTTCATCCTTATGTTGAAAATTAATAGAGCCTTGTAAAATAACATCTTACATATTAATTTTTATAACAATCAAATTTAAATTCTGGAAAATGTTAACTATTACCAATAAAAAGGTTAGTAATAAAGGTTCAAGTAGCTGATAAGTTATTAATCAGCATTATTTTTTATTACTGTTGGAGCACCTTCAGAAAGCCAGGTAGCGAAAATTTCTGAAATTTTCCATTCATTGCCTGCGTACAATCTTGGTCGAAATAGCATGTAGTCAAAAAAATCATTTATGTCTGAAGTATTACAGTTTGTCATTACAAATAAAGTAGTTTGCCCGGCATATTTACCTTCACTAATTGGTTTATCAACTGAAGCATTATTTGTAAGAAAGTAATTGCCAGTGAATCTGATATCACGGATGATAGAATCAATGACCTTTTTATCATCTGCTTCATTCCATTTTAAAAAAATAAGATATCTGTCGTAAAATGGTTCTTCAAATACATTTTGCAAGCGAATGAAGTGAGAAGCCAACTTAGGAATATATCCATAATAAATAGTTGATTTCTCCATAAAAGTATATAACAAGTCACCTTTTTTTAATGCGAAACCACTCTCATTATTGCTTATTGCAAAATAATAATAATTACCTTTTATTAGTTGACATTTACCATACCCTTTTTGAACAGTTTCATTCAAATCACCATTAAATATGCCCCAAATAACCCCTACTTGTTTTTCCTTAAGTTTTATAACTTCAGGCATTTCCAATTGAATGAGTTTCACACTATCTTTCAGGTCAACGATATAATCAGTAATTGGAAATGCCCTTAGATATGAAGAAGTATCTCTTTGGCTAAAACCAACAATTGGAACAATTAATATTAAAAAAACGATTTTTTTTATCATTCATTAAATTATCATACAAGTTACCTTAATATGAAATCAAGTTTTGTCCGTGCTAATGGGTATATGAGTAAATTATCTGATAATCAATATAATATAAAGTTAATATTACAAACCAACGTTAGTGTGTAGTTATTACACATATAAAACAATTGCTTATTTTTGATGAGTTTAAATTAAATAATGGAAAAGAAAGTAAAAAAAATTGGAGTATTAACATCTGGCGGCGATTCACCTGGAATGAATGCTGCAATACGAGCAGTTGTACGTACCGGTAATTACCATGGTCTGGAAGTTTATGGAATTATGAGGGGTTATCAAGGACTTATTGAAGACGATATTTTCAGGATGGATTCCCGATCAGTTGCGAATATCATACAACGAGGCGGTACAATTTTAAAAACTGCAAGATGTAAAGAATTTTATGAATATGAAGGAAGAAAAAAGGCATATCAGTCTTTAAAAAAAAGAGACATTGACGGTCTTGTTATAATTGGAGGTGATGGTTCTTTTCGGGGTGCCGTTCATTTCAGTAATGAATTTGATATCCCTTGTATTGGTTTGGCAGGAACAATTGATAAAGATATTTATGGCACTGACTTTACGATCGGTTTTGACACAGCAGTAAATACTGCTATAGAAGCAATTGATAAGATAAGAGACACTATGGATGCACATGATCGTATTTTCATTATTGAAGTGATGGGTAGAGATGCTGGATATATAGCACTGCACAGTGGTATTGCAACAGGTGCAGAAAATATTCTCATTCCGGAAAGAAAAACAGATATGGATGCAATGATAGATTCTTTGTTGGAAAAGGAGCGTCGTAAAAAATTAGTAAACCTTATTGTTGTTGCTGAAGGCGATGATTTTGGAGGAGCCAATCAGGTTGAAAAAGTACTTAAGGAAAAACTACCTAAAGCCGAGATCAGAGTATGTATACTTGGGCATATACAAAGAGGCGGTTCACCAAGTTGTATTGACAGATTAATTGCCAGTCGAATGGGTTATCATGCTGTAGAATCTCTAATGGAAGGCAGACATAATGTTTTTGTAGGCATTCAAAATAACAAAATGCATTATATCCCTTTAGAAAGTGCTGTTAAAAACAAAGGAAAAATAAGTGACGAATGGATGAAAATCGTAAAGATTCTGGCATCTTGATTATATACTAATCAAATTTAATTTAGATACATTTAAAATAATTATTAAAAATGGCAAAGCATTCTGAGAAATATTATCATAAATCAATGGACAGGGAAGCCGCTATTGCCCACAAAACGCATAAAACAAAAATTGTTGCTACTGTAGGCCCTGCCTGCGATACCTATGAAAAGTTGCTTGAATTAGTAAAAGCAGGAGTGAATGTTTTCCGTTTAAATTTTTCTCATGGTTCACATGAAAATAAATTACAGGTAATTCAACATATCAGAAAAATTAATAAAACTGAACCTTACAATATTGCAATCCTGGGAGATCTGCAAGGTCCTAAATTGAGAGTTGGAGAAATTGAAGGTGGCGAAATGATAATTAGCTCGGGAGATATTCTGACTTTTACCAATGAAAAAGTAATTGGTACAAAAGATAGAATATATGTTTCTTATCCAAATTTGCATGAGGATGTTGTAATTAATAACACGATATTGATCAATGATGGTAAACTTGAAGTAAAGGTTAAAGGGGTGCTTCCAAATAATGATGTACAGGTAGTAGTTACGATGGGAGGAATTTTATCATCAAAAAAAGGAATCAATCTTCCTGATACAAAAATCTCTTTACCTGCTTTAACTGAAAAAGATATAGAAGATCTTGAATTTATAATTGAACAGGAATTGGATTGGGTAGCCTTATCTTTTGTACGTAGTGTCAAAGATCTGGAAGGACTACGTAAAAGGCTTGTAGATAAAAAAAGTAAAACTAAAATAATATCAAAAATAGAGAAGCCAGAAGCATTGGAAAATCTAAGAGATATTATTGTAGAATCTGATGCTGTAATGATTGCCCGTGGAGATTTGGGAGTTGAACTAGCTGTTGAAAAAATACCGTTACTCCAAAAACAAATAATCCGGATGTGTCTGCATAGAGCAAAACCAGTTATTGTTGCGACACAGATGATGGAAAGTATGATCGAATTTAACAAACCAAACAGAAGCGAAATTACTGATGTGGCGAATGCGGTAATTGAAGGTGCGGATGCGGTTATGCTTAGTGCAGAAACTGCAGCTGGAGAACATCCTACACTCGTTGTACAAACAATGCGTAAGATTATTTTAGAAGTAGAAAAATCAGGATATAATTACAATCGTGAAGATGAATTAGAACCTCAGCCCCACTCTCCTTCCTTTTTAAGTGATGCTATTTGTTACAATGCCTGCAAACTTGCAAGTGATGTTAATGCAAATGCATTAATTGGAATGACACAAAGTGGATATACAGGTTTTGTATTAAGCAGTTATAGGCCAAAAGCTCCCCTTTATATTTTTACAAAAGAAAAAAGCCTGGTAAATCAATTAACATTAAGTTGGGGAGTAAGGGCTTTCTATTACGATGAAGAAGAAAGTCTGGATGATATCATTTTCGATCAGATCGATATTTTAAAAGAAAGAAGATTTTTACAAACAGGAGACATTGTAATCAATACCGGAAGTACACCTGTAGATTTACATTTACAGACAAATGTTTTAAAGATTACAACAGTTGATTAGTTTGTTATAACTAAAAGCTGCTAGTAATTTCATATCCAAACACACAGTATTATAGCTGCAATAATATTACCTGCAATATGATAGCCTGCATCTATAAAATGTAATGAGAATGCTTTGCTTTGATAGAGATAAGAGATTGAGATGCCGATAGCAGAAAAACAAACCCCTGTAAACAATCCTAATTTAATACCTGACTGTACCCCACCTACTAGCATAAGTCTGTTAATAAGAATTGCTAAACCAATACATGTTATAAACTCTAATAAGAATGTAAAGAACATAATCCCCCCTACTCCTTTTTTAGCATCAGGTTTACTCATGTCAATACCTGTTCCTTTGATCCATGTTTTAGCAAATAATAAATTGGAATACCAAATTGCGCCTAACATAAAATAAGCAACTGCAGCTACTGCAATTGCCAGCCAATTCAACTCAGAAAAAAAGGAAGTTTCCATGATTTTAGTTTTGGTTATTGAATTAAAAGGTACGAATTATAATAATTCATAATACAAATTAATTTTTTGAACCAAACTAAAGCTTTCTAATCTTGATATTTCTGAATAATACTTCGTTACCGTGATCCTGAAGACCAATTCTACCTTTTTTGTACGTTCCAAAACCAGGCATGTTTTTAAATTTGCTGGCTGCTATCATTTTACGCCAGTCATCATTCCACATAGTTGTTGATACAACATTCACTCCATTAAGATATAGATCCAACTTTCCATTAATACTTTTAATTTCTACCAGGTTCCATTCGCCATATGGTTTTACAGTTTCTTTGGAGCATGAGATAAGATCATACAGATCACCAGCTCTATGCTTTATTATTTTTGCATCCGGATGACCATTATTGTCTAATACCTGCATTTCGGGGCCGGTTTCCCATGGCCAGTTATATTTTGCCTTGTCTTCGTGTATGTAAATAATAATACCGCTGTTGCCATCTTTGGCAATACTCCATTCTAATTGCAAATCAAAATTTTCATATTCCTCATCACTTACAATATCACCTCCATCTTTAATCTGCCAATTTTCTTTACTGGAAGTATCAAGGTATAAGTTTCCATCTTTTACTTTCCATGCTTTGCCTACAGGCTCACCACCATATCTATGCCAGCCATTGGTTGTTTTTCCATCAAACAATAACTTCCATCCGTCGTTTATTTCTTTTTTTGTCAATTGATTTTGTCCTGTCGCTTTTTGATTTGAAGTACAAGAAAAAATACTGATTGAAACTATGGCCAATGTCAAAAGTTTATTCATTGAACTTTATTTTTTTAATAATAAAACATATTTAACCATAGCTTCTGCATCTTCCTGACTTAATGTAGGATGAGGAGTCATAGCAATTTCTCCCCACACTCCACTACCTCCTTTAATTATTTTACCTGCAAGATGAGTAATGATTGTATCAGACATAGCTGCATATTTATTTGCAACATCTCTGTAAGATGGGCCAGTTAACATTTCATCAACTTTATGACAAGTAAGACAATCGCTTTTAGCTATTAGGCCAAGCCCCTTCTGATAGTCAGGATTTTTTGTTATATCAACTGTTTCTGTTGAACTTTCATTTTTTTCGTTTTCACTCTTTTTGTCATCCCCGCCTCCACATGATGTAAAGAGAATTGTTAGTGCTAATGGAAATATTAAATTCTTCATATTTTAAAATTTTGGATGCAATTTACAATATTCATTAAGTCTGATCTAAACCTAAAATTTTTCGATTCGTAATTATATCACTTTTACCGCCGGCAAAATCATCAAAAGCTTTATCAGTAACCCTGATAATATGTTGCTGAATAAATTGTGCTCCTTCTTTGGCACCATCTTCCGGATGCTTTAAACAGCATTCCCATTCCATAACGGCCCAACCTGTATAATTATATTCCGTTAATTTACTGAAAATTGATTTAAAATCTACTTGTCCATCACCAGGGCTACGGTACCTTCCTGCTCTGTTCAACCAATTTTGATAACCACCAAAAGTACCTTGCCTGCCTGTTGGATTGAACTCAGCATCTTTTACATGAAAAGCTTTTATTCTTTCATGGTAAAAATCAATGTATTGTATATAATCTAACTGTTGTAATACAAAATGTGAAGGATCATATAACAAACAAGCTCTTGGATGATTATTGACTTCTTTCAAAAACATTTCATAGGTAATACCGTCAAATAGATCTTCTCCGGGATGAATTTCATAGCAAATATCCACACCACACTCATCAAAATAATTTAAGATAGGCATCCACCTTTTTCCCAACTCTTTAAAGCCTTCTTCTACCAATCCGGCAGGTCGCTGAGGCCATGGATGAAATGTATGCCACAACAATGAACCGCTGAATGTTGGATGGGCTGTTAAACCCAAATTTTGCGATGCCTTTGCTCCATACTTCACTTGTTCTACTGCCCATTCTGTTCTGGCTTTTGGATTTCCTCTCAGGTTTTCAGGAGCAAACCCATCAAACAAAGTATCATAGGCAGGATGAACAGCAACAAGCTGACCTTGTAAGTGAGTTGACAACTCTGATATCTCTAATCCACAGTCATTTACAATACCTTTTATTTCCTCTGCATATGTTTTACTTAATGCAGCTTTTTCAAGATCAATGCAACGAGTATCCCAGGTTGGAATTTGAATGGCTTTATATCCTAATTCTTCTGCCCAGGTACAAATAGAATGTAGATTATTATAAGGTGTTTTGTCTTCAAGAAATTGAGCAAGAAAAATACCCGGACCTTTTATTGTTGTCATAATCTATTATTGAGAAATTAAATTTTAAAATCAAACCATTTTTCTTTTGTCTTTGAAGATGCTACCACATTTTCTATAAATGCCATTCCCCTCACACCATCATCTGTATTCGGAAAATCTAACCATTCCTCTTTCACTTTTTTATTATTCATTTTTGCTTTTAAGGTCAAAGCAAAATTTCTGTAATGGTTTGCAAATGCTTCAATATATCCTTCCGGATGTCCAGCCGGTGTTCGGCAATTATGTTTAGCAAATGAGCCAAGATAAGGGCTACCGGCTCTCCATATCTCTGCAGGCTTATCCAGCCACTTTACCATTAACGAATTTGCATCTTCCTGTCTCCATTCAATTCCACCTTTTTCTCCATATACTCTTATCTTGATATTATTTTCTTCACCAGCAGCAACCTGTGTTGCCATTAACAATCCGCTTGCTCCATTATTGAATTTTAAAAATACCGCTCCATCATCATCAAGCTTTCTTCCTTTTACTACAGTAACCAGATCTGCACAGATCTTTGTTGTTGTTAATGCACTTACATATTCAGCAAGATTAAAGGCATGAGTTCCTATATCTCCCATTGCACCAGCAACACCACTTTTTTTCGGATCTGTGCGCCATGCAGCTTGCTTCTGATCAGTTGATTCCAATGCAGAACTTAACCATCCTTGTGGATATTCAACATAAACTTTTCTGATAGATCCAAAAATACCTTTCCTGATTAATTGCCTGGCTTGCTTTACCATTGGATAACCGGTATACGTATGCGTAAGACAAAGTAATTTACCTGTTTTTTGTTGTAGTTCCTTAAGCTGTTTTGCTTCCTTCAAATTTAAGGTCATTGGCTTATCTAATACTACATGAAAACCATTTTCCAGGGCCAACTTAGCAGGTTCAAAATGCAAATGATTAGGCGTTACGATACTTACAAAATCTATACGTTCACTATCCGGTAAATTTTTTTCTAACCGAATCATCTCTTTATAAGAATTATATATTCTTAATGCTGAAAGATGTAATTCTTTTCCCGCAATTTTAGATTTGATCGGATCACTACTGAAGACACCACTTACTAATTCTATCTCTCCATCGAGATTAGCAGCCATTCTGTGTATTGCTCCTATGAAAGATCCCGGTCCACCACCTATCATACCCATTCTAAGTTTTCTATTGGTCATTTTTATTAATTACTTTTTGTATTATACAAAAATGTGTCCTTACAACATATATCTAAGATTAAAATTAGTACATTTAGTTCTCTATCGTATGCTTTTCACTTTTTAGAACAATCTAACAGGTTTGAATATGAAATTTACTACAAGGCTTCAGCTTTCTTCAATGATGTTTTTAAACTTTTTCATTTGGGGTATCTGGTTCGTTACAATGGGAACTTATCTTATTAAAGGTAACATTGGAGCTACTGGCGAACAAACAGGATTGGCATATGGCACACAATCGCTTGGTGCTATCATAGCACCATTTATAGTAGGAATGATTGCAGATAAATTTTTTTCTGCACAAAAGATTCTTGGCGTTTTACATTTAATTGGTGCCGGCCTCTTATATTTTATCGCAACAAGTGATGGATTTGGTTCATTTTATAGTTTACTCATTATATATATGATCATTTATATGCCTACGCTTGCATTAGTAAATTCGATCTCATTAAATCAGATATCTAATCCTGAAAAAGAGTTTTCAGTAATCAGGATGTGGGGAACTATCGGATGGATAGTTGCTGGGCTTATTATCGGTTGGATGGCCTGGGAAAAAGATCCAAATACTTTAAATCTTACGTATAAAGTGGCAGCAATTGTATCTGCATTTTTTGGAATATATAGTTTCTTTTTACCCGATACCCCACCTCCGAAAGCCGGACAGAAAGTATCAGTGTCAGAAGTATTAGGATTGGATGCGTTAAAAATATTGAAAGACAAAAATTATCTTGTTTTTTTTATAGCTTCAATTTTGATTTGCATCCCTCTTGCATTTTATTATGGCCAGGCAAATGTTTTTTTAAATGAGGCTGGAATGGCTAAAGCTGCTGCAAAAATGACAATGGGACAAATAGCAGAAACAGTTTTTCTGTTTCTAATGCCTTTTTTCTTTGCAAGATTTGGCACTAAACAAATGTTATTAATCGGGATGCTTGCCTGGGTGGTCAGGTATGCTTTATTTGCGTATGGTGATGCCGGGCCAGATATTTGGATGCTTTACCTGGGTATAATATTACATGGAATATGCTATGATTTCTTTTTTGTAACTGGACAGATCTATACCGATCATAAAGCAGGGCCAAAAGTAAGATCTTCAGCACAAGGATTAATTACTTTGGCTACTTATGGAGTCGGAATGTATATAGGTTTTTATGTTGCTGGAATTTATGTAGATAAATATCAGATAGGTGATAATTTGCATAATTGGAAATCTATCTGGTTATTCCCTTGCATTTTTGCTGCAGGTGTAGCATTAATGTTCTTTGTATTATTCAGAAATGACAAGAAAAAATTAAAAGTTGTTTAATGGAAAGGAGAAAAGCAATAAAATCAATGGCGGCAAGTGCAGCAGGTTTAGCTCTTTCAGGAAAATTTATAACTGATAAAAATTTTGAAGAGGTAATGAAATTAAAAGGAAATATAAATCATTCTGTTTGTCAATGGACATATGGTTTCATTCCACTTGAAGAGTTGTGTCTGTTTGTAAAGAAACTCGGACTTAATGCAATTGATCTGCTAGCACCAAAAGACTGGCCAACAATAAAAAAACATGGCCTTACTTGCTCGATGTGTTATACCAATGGAAAGATCAGTTTAACAGAAGGATGGAATAACAAGACCTTTCATCCTGATCTGATTAAAAATTTCACGGAAGCAATTCCTTTGGTGGCAGCTGCCGGCTATAAAAACCTTATCTGTTTTAGCGGCAATAAAAATGGAATGGATGATGAAACTGGTTTAAGAAATATGACAGATGGAATTAAGCAAATAATAGGTCTTGCAGAAAAAAATAATGTCGTTATTCATATAGAAGTTTTTAACAGCAAAGTTGACCATAAAGATTATATGGCAGACAATACAAAATGGGCCATTGAGCTTTGTAAAAGGATTGGTTCTTCAAATTTCAAGATATTGTATGATATATATCACATGCAGATCGATGAAGGAGATATTATCAGAACAATAAGCGATAATCATCAATACTTCGGCCATTACCATACTGCTGGTGTACCTGGCCGTCATGAAATTGATGAATCTCAGGAGTTGAATTATCCTGCAATAATGCGAGCAATAGCTAAAACCGGTTTTAAAGGTTATGTAGCACAGGAATTCATACCAACAGCAAAAGAAAATATAGACAAGCTGGCTGCATTAAAAAAAGCAATAAAGATTTGTGATATTTAAATAAGTAATTATTATGGCGGATAACATGTACGATGCAATTGTAATAGGTTCCGGAATAAGCGGTGGATGGGCTGCAAAAGAATTAACCGAGAGAGGTTTGAAAGTAATTATGCTGGAAAGAGGACGTAATATTGAACATATAAAAGATTATGTAAATGCAACCAAAGATAGTTGGGAGTTTCCTCACCGTGGTGGCAGAACACAACAAATGATCGAGGATTATCCGGTTTTGAAAAGAGATTACCCATTAAATGAAACGGTTCTCGATATGTGGGTAAAAGATAATGAATGCCCCTATACTGAAACAAAACCATTTTCATGGTTTCGGGGTTACCATGTTGGAGGCCGGTCTTTAACCTGGGGACGCCAAAGTTATCGTTTGAACAAATGGGATTTTGAAGCCAATTTGAAAGAAGGAATTGGGATTGATTGGCCGATCAGATATGAAGATCTTGCTCCATGGTATAGCCATGCTGAAAAGTTTGCAGGTATACAAGGCAGTAAAGAAGGTCTTGATGTGCTTCCTGATGGTGATTTTATGCCAGCTATGGAAATGAATATTGTTGAAAAGGATGTGGCTAAAAAAATAAAAGATCATTTTAAGGGAAGCCGCCACATGTTTATTGGGCGTAGTGCAAATATTACTCAACCACACAATGAAAGAACAAATTGCCAGTATCGCAACCGTTGTTGGCGAGGTTGTCCATTTGGAGGTTATTTCAGTACTCAATCTGCTACTTTACCGGCGGCTATGAAAACCGGAAATCTAACACTCCGTCCGTTTTCAATTGTTTCAAAGATCCTTTATGATAAGGATACAAAAAAAGCAACGGGAGTTGAAATAGTTGATGCGATGGATAATAAAACGTATGAGTTCAAGTCAAAAATTGTTTTCGTTTGTGCATCAGCTTTTAATTCTACATGGGTACTTATGAACTCTGCTACCGATATTTGGCCAGATGGATTAGGTAGCAGCAGTGGCGAATTGGGTCATAATGTAATGGATCATCATTTCCGTTGTGGAGCAGGCGGTAATGTAGAAGGATTTTCTGACAAATATGTTTATGGCAGAAGGCCTACAGGCATTTATATACCACGATTTAGAAATATCTATAATGATAAAAGAGATTATCTAAGAGGGTTTGGTTACCAGGGAGGTGCAGGTCGTGGTCGTGGAGTTGAAGTAGCGGAAATGACCATCGGCGCAGATCTTAAAAATGCTTTAAGCATACCTGCTGATAATTGGAGTATAGGAATTACTGCTTTTGGAGAAATGTTGCCTTATCATGAAAATAAGATCAGTCTAAATAAAAATGTAAAAGACAAATGGGGATTACCGGTATTGGACATGGATGTAGAAATAAAAGAGAATGAAAAAAAGATGCGGGTAGACATGATGAATGATGCAAAAGAAATGCTGGAAGCAGCTGGTGTTAAAGATGTAAATACTTATGATGGTGGTTATGAAGTAGGTATGGGTATACATGAAATGGGAACAGCCAGAATGGGCCGTGATCCAAAATCATCAGTATTAAATGGTAACAACCAGGTTTGGGATGCTCTCAATGTATTTGTTACAGATGGTGCATGTATGACGAGTGCCTCTTGTGTTAATCCTTCACTTACTTATATGGCATTAACAGCAAGAGCAGCTGCTTTTGCAGCTGAAGAATTAAAAAAGGGAAATCTTTAAAACTATTTCAAATGAACAGAAGAGAACTTTTAAAAATGGTAGCAGTTATTACAGGCGGTGCTGTTGTAGGTGGCGAAGTTTTTTTAACAGGTTGCAAAACTGGTACAAATGCTGAAGTTGGATTTACAACTTCTGATATTGCCTTATTGGATGAGATTGGAGAGACAATTATTCCAGCCACAGCAACACCAGGTGCTAAGGCAGCAAAGATTGGAGAGTTTATGCAAGTAATGGTAAATGATTGTTATACTAAGGAACAACAGGATGCATTTATGAAAGGAATAGACAGAATTGAAGAAGCTTGCAAAAAAGAAAATAGCAAATCATTTATGAATTGTACTCCAGAGCAGCGACATAATCTCTTACTAAATCTAGAAAAAGAAGCAAAAGAATTTAATATAATACAAGAAGAAAAAGATAAACCAATCCGTGAAGAATTTAAACAAGAAGGAAGACCTTATAATTTTATTGCTTCTCCTAAACACTATTACACAATGATGAAACAATTGACCCTATTAGGCTTCTTTTCATCTAAAACAGGAATGACTGAAACATTACGTCACTTGCCCGTTCCGGGCAAATATGATGGCACATTCCCATATGTAAAAGGAGATAAAGCCTGGGCTGAATAATACTAAACTTAATAACATGAATTATAACAGAAGAAAATTTATCAAAACATCAGGAAGTATAACAGGAGGATTTATGTTATCAAGCCTGGCTGGTGTTTCATTATTAGAAACTTGTAATTCAAATAAAACTATGTCTGAATTCGGAATTCAATTGTATACACTTAGAGATGAAATGCCAAAAGATCCGAAAGGTGTTTTGAAAAAGCTGGCTGGTTTTGGCTATAAACAGATTGAAAGTTATGAAGGTAAAGATGGTATGTTCTGGGGAATGACACCTATGGATTTTAAAAAGTATATGGATGATCTGGATATGAAAATTATTGCAAGTCATACTGATATTGCCAAAAACTTTGAACAGAAAGTAGCTGATGCTGCATCGATTGGCATGAAGTATTTGATTTGCCCTTGGGTAGGGCCACAAAAAAAATTAGATGATTTTAAAAAGTTTGCAGACACATTCAATGAAAAAGGAAAGATTTGTAAACAAAACGGTATCAGGTTTGCCTATCATAATCATGATTATAGCTTTAAAGAACTGGAAGGAGAATTACCGCAGGATGTAATGATGTCAAATACAGATCCTTCACTGGTTGATTTTGAAATGGACATATATTGGGTAGTTACAGGAAAACAAGATCCTGAAGCATGGATGAAGAAATATAAAAACCGTTTCCGTCTTTGCCATGTAAAAGACCGAAGTAAAACACCCGTAGAAAACAATAGTTTGAATTCTGTTAATCTTGGTACCGGTTCTATTAATTTCAAGGAGATCTTGAAAACTGCAAAAGCGAATGGAATGGAATATTTTATAGTTGAGCAGGAAGCATATGCCGGCACTACCCCATTAAAAGCCGTGGAAGCTGATGCTGTTTATATGAAAGGCCTAAACGTATAAATATTATTTAGAAGGCATGTTAGTTTTAATAACGATTTGTTTTAGCTTTTCTGCAAAAGATACCATTTGAGAATACTGTTTTAAGCCAGCCAGTTGCAAATTATCAGTAAATAATAGGATTGCCTCACCATTGCTTTCAAGGTGATGTATCAATTTACTATCTTCAATCAATTCATTAAATTCTTCTGATAAAAATTCTTTCATCTCTTTTTTATCTTCAACCTTTACAATAAAGTTTTTTGAAAACCCATGAAATAATTCATAATCAATATCCCTGTGTTTCCATAAGCTTAGAATTCGTTCAGGAAATACTTTCTTCTCAATAGTAAACTTTGGAATCGGGAAAGGAAATTTTATTAAACCCAAAGTTGTCTTAAATTCTTCCTGGAATACATATCCACCCTCTTCAAATTTAATTTCAACAATCATCCAATCTTTCTTATTACCATCATCAATAGTATTAAAACATTTCTCAATTGGTCTAGTTTTAAAAAAATGAAATGTTTCAAAGTAATAAATATCATTGCTGGATTCGGTACTGAAGTTCCATTTTTGTCTTTCAGCCATTTCTTTTAGCTTGCTCTGTCTCGTTGTAAGCCTATTAGATGCGACAGTTGAAATTTTAAGTGCCATTCTATGACTGGAAGAGGAACTATGTTCCTGCAAACCTATAATTCTTACATTTCCTCCTGAGTTTATAAAAGATCGTTGAAAATCATGAAAATGCTCTTGTATGGAAAAATCCACCAATTTTGAATCTGAAAAATCAATAACTACATTTTTACCTTCCGGGATTTTGCTTAATAAATTATCAATTTTGATTGTTGCTAAAAAATTAGCAATACCCTTTATACTTAATATATAAGAACCATCCTCTTTCATTTTTAATGAAGAGCCTGGCTTGAAGATCATTTTAAAAAACTGAAAAACCGAAACTTTGGCAAGTAAGAAATGTGTAACTAATGCTAATAAAAGACCTCCAAATATGCCAAGTAATAAATTTGTCATTAAAGTTATGATCAGTGTGCCAATAAAAAAGATCAGCTGTTCAATTCCCTGGCTATAAACTGATTTAAACACTTTGGGAGATGCCAGTTTAAATCCAGTATAAACTAATAAAATACCTAATGCTGCTAATGGCACTTTCTGAATTAATGGTGCCAGCAATAATATAAATATGATCAGCAAAATTCCATGATAAAAGTTTGACCATTTCGTTTTTGCATAATTATGTACATTAACAGTACTTCTGACTATTACATTTATTATAGGGAGACCACCAATTGCACCTGCGGCCATAGTACTGATACCTACACCAACCAGGTCTTTGTTCAGGTTTGTTTTTCGCTTATATGGATCTAATTTATCAACCGCTTTTGCACTGGCAAGAGATTCTATACTGGAAATGATCGTAATTGATAAGACTGAGGTCCAGAAAGGTATTGTATTGACTTTTGAAAAATCAGGAAACATAATTGCATCCAGAATATTATCAGGTATACTTATCAGTAAGGAGGGGCCAACTTTATAATCCTGATTTAAAAAATGAATAGTATGTGGCTCAAAAAAATTAAATGCATATGCAAATGGTATTGAAATAAGTAATACCCATAAAGGTGCAGGAAGAAAGTTGAAAAACTTATAGCTGATCTTTGAATGAAAAATCATTAACAATAACCCGGCAAATGAAATTACAGCAACAAAGGGATTGATATTTTCAAACTCATGGTAAACATCTAAAAGCGTATTTAAAATATGTTTGTTTTCAATCGGTGTACCGAGTGCATAATGGATTTGTTTTACAAAAATGATAATACCAATAGCAGCTAAAATACCATGCACAACTGTGCTATGAAATAAATCTGCAAATTTCCC
Organism: Chitinophagaceae bacterium; assembly: GCA_024643645.1. GTDB lineage: Bacteria > Bacteroidota > Bacteroidia > Chitinophagales > Chitinophagaceae > JJ008. The sequence continues at coordinate 41,078 of JAHEMN010000010.1, forward strand.
GAATTTTAACAATCCAAGTATTACCTGTATAAACCCTGAAACGACTATAGCTGCAAATACATAATTCAATACATGTCCGCTTCCATCATCCATTACTTCTATTGCAGTTAGAATTACAGCAATTATTCCGGCAGAAGGCCCATTAATAGCGATATGACTACCACGGAAAAATGTTGTTACTATACCACCAATAATTGAAGAAAGTACACCTGCCATTGGCGATACTCCACAAGCAATTGCTATACCTAAAGCTAAAGGCAATGCAACCAAAGAAACACTTAATGCAGCCAAAAGGTCACTTTGCCAGTTCTCAACTAATCCCTTAAAACCTTTTTTGGGAATTATCTCCATTAAATAAATTATTGTTGGTTTTGTATTTCTTTAAAAACAGATAGCTTAAATATAAGCGATTACGTTGGGATATCAGGAAAGAAACAAAAATTTAAAATAGCAATGCCTGACGTAGTAATTTCACTTCATTTATATTAATTGAGTTATTCATATAACTATCTGCGGAGTCTTTAAAGGACGGGTGTATAAACTCCATTTTACTTTTCACTTTTTCTCTTAATGAGGAATGAAATTCAAGACAACCTGTTTTATCAGCCAATGCTTTAATATTTTCTTTACGAACTCCACTGCCCGGCATAATAATTATTCTTTCATCAGCAACTTTATTTAATTCAGCAATAAGGTTTATACCATCAGTTACCGTAAGCTGTTGTCCGGAAGTTAATATTCTTTCACAACCAATTTCAATTAACTGTTCCATTGCTTCAAAAGGTTCTTTACATCTGTCAAAAGCCCTGTGAAATGTAACTCCCATGGGATAAGCTGCTTCAATTAATGCGGATGTTCTGACTTTATCAATAGTTCCATCGATATTTAATAAACCTATCACAATCCCATCACATCCCAACTGCTTACAAAGCTTAACATCCTTCATCATGATCTCATACTCCTCTTTAGAATATAAAAAATCGCCTCCTCTTGGTCTGATGATTGGATATAAAGAAATAGCAAATGCTTCCCTGCATTGTTTAATTGTTCCAAAAGAGGGTGTAGTTCCACCTTCCGAAAGATTTGCACATAATTCAATTCTATCTGCACCACCTTCAACTGCATATTCTGTAGTGGTAAAATCAGAAGTAGCTATTTCAATTATGTATTTATTATCACTCATAAACTATTCCATTAAGCTTTTCGATTTTACCAATTCTTCCTTTTCTCCATTTTTGATTGCATAACTAAATCCTTTATGTATGGCAAATGCTCCCACCTCTCCCCTTTTATTTACAGCAAGAAAAGCAACCTGTATATCTTTTGCTTTGTCACCTTTTATTTTGACTATTCTTTCTATCGCTTTTTTACATGCTTCTTCAGGTAAAAATCCTTGCCGCATTAATTCAACAACAGTATGCGATCCGGCAATACGTATCACATCTTCACCCTGGCCGGTTGCCGTACAGGCTCCTATTTCATTATCAACAAATAATCCTGCTCCAATAATGGGAGAATCGCCAATACGTCCCCGCATTTTAAATCCTGCTCCGCTTGTAGTGCAACTGCCACTCAGATTTCCATTTATATCCATGGCAACCATACCAATAGTATCATGATTCCATTCTCCGTTATCTAATTTATAAGGAGCAAAAGGTCCATGCCCTTGTTTACTTTCAATATTGATGGCAGGTGGTTTATAGGTAGAGTTCTTTAACCAGTTATCATAACTTTTCTGTGCATCTGGGGAAAGCTTTTGTTCTTCCAGTGGAAAACCTTCTGCTACTGCAAATTGCTGTGCTCCAATACCAACAAGCATAACATGTGGTGTTTTTTCCATCACTCTTCTGGCAACAGAAATCGGATGTTTTATCCTCTCCAGAAATGCCACACTTCCACAGTTGAAATTTTCATCCATAATGCAGGCATCCAGTGTAACAAAACCATCACGGTCAGGATTTGCGCCAAGACCAACACAGCAATTTTGCTCTGCTTCTGTAACCATTACTCCTTTTTCAACAGCATCAATTGCCTTGCCGCCATTTTTCAAAACCTCCCACGCCGCTTTATTGGCTCTCAATCCGGCATCCCAGGTTGATATTACAAGAGGTTTACCTTTTAAGGGGGTTAATTTGGATTTACAACCGGATTCTTTATTAAAAGCAAATGACATTGAACCCAAAGCAGAAGCTTGAATGAACTTTCTCCTATTTATCATTGTTTTTATTTAACTAATCGAAATTAACCGATTCACCTGCAAAAACCATCAGAAAACAGTTTAACAATTTAAATAGAAAATTATTTTGATGTTTAAACATTGATTTTGTACATTTGTAAAATAAATTAAAAAATGAAAATTGAAATCCTTTCAGGCAGTCCAAGAATAAACAGCTTAACTAAAAGAGTTGCTTTGCATTTAAAACAGTATATCTCAGATACTACTGATCATGAAATTGATATAATTGATATGAAAGATTGGTCAGTTCCCCCTGTTCAATCTGTATGGTCATCGATAGATAAAACTCCGGAAAAATTTCAACCTATCGCAGAAAGAATATTTAATGCAGATGCTTATATATTGGTAACACCTGAATACAATGGCAGTTACTCCCCAGCTTTAAAAAATTTATTAGATCACTTTCCAAAAAGGAATCATACGCCATTTGGAATTGTAACTGCTTCTCCGGGAGCAATGGGTGGAATCAGAGCTTCTCAACAGTTATTACAGCTGGTTCCTGCTTTGTTTGGTATAGCATCACCTTATATGCTCATAACTCCTGCAGTTGATAAAAAATTTGATGAAGAAGGTAACTTAATTGATGAGAGTTTTCAAAATGCAGTTCACAATTTTGTTATTGAATTTCTTTGGTTAGCAGAGAAGATAGTTGAAGAAAAAGTGATCGCTTAATATATTTTATCATGAAATATATCTTACATAAAGCTGATACAAGGGGTCATGCCAATCATGGTTGGTTAGATTCATATCACACTTTTAGTTTTGCCGGATATCATGATCCTGAAAGGGTTCATTTTGGTGCATTAAGAGTTTTGAATGATGATACTGTTGCCGGCGGAATGGGCTTTGGTACACATCCACATGAAAATATGGAGATCATTTCGATACCAACCTCTGGTGATCTGGAACACATTGATGATATGGGAAATAAACAGGTGATCAGCCAGGGAGATGTACAGGTGATGAGTGCTGGTACAGGTATACAACATGGTGAGAAAAATAAAAACCTGAACAAGCCTGTTAAATTTTTCCAGATATGGGTTTTTCCCAATCAGAAAGATGTTACACCCCGTTACGATCAGAAAAGTTTTTCAGCAGCCGAGAAGCATAATAATTTGTTGACAGTTGTTTCCCCTATAGGTACAAATGATGAAGGTGTTCAGATCCACCAGAATGCATGGTTTAGCCTTGGTAATTTAGATAAGGATTATGTGACAACTTACGATTTGAAAAAAGAAAAAAATGGCATTTATATATTTGTTATAGAAGGAGAAGTAACTATAAATGGTGAAAAACTCAATCGAAGAGACGGACTAGGAATTACTGATTCAAAAAAGCTTGAGATAAAAGCAGATACAGATACTGAATTATTAATTATAGAAGTTCCCTTAAAATTTTAAAAGGAACATTTATGAACACAATAAGATCTATTGAAGCAATAATACCTCCACCGGCACCACATATGGTAGGCAATGGATTTAGGGTACATAGCTTTTTTCCCGGAGGAAGGATCAATAAAAAAAGAATGAGTCCGTTTTTCCTAATGGATTATAATTCTAAAATTGAATTTCCTCCTACTGATGTGCCAAGAGGTGTCGGAGTTCACCCACATCGTGGTTTTGAAACTGTAACTATTGCTTATAAAGGACGTATTGCTCATCATGACAGTGCCGGAAACAGTGGAATAATTGGTGAGGGTGATGTACAATGGATGACTGCTGCATCTGGACTTTTACATAAAGAATACCATGAAGAATCATTTAGTAAAGAAGGTGGCATATTTCAGATGGTACAGTTGTGGGTAAATCTTCCTGCAAGAGATAAAATGACACCTCCAAAATATCAGGAAGTAACCAATAATCTAATGGGTAAATATCAGTTGCCTGCTAATAAAGGTGAAATTGAAATAATTGCCGGTGAATTTAATAACATAAAAGGAGCTGCCACAACCTTCACCCCAATGCATGTATATAATGCAAGATTGAAAAAAGATGCAGAAATAGAATTCGATTTTCCTTCCAATTACAATACCGGTATTCTTGTTATTGAAGGTTCTGTAATCATTAATGATCAACCTGTACCAACTGATCATTTTGTTTTATTTAACAATGATGGAAATAAAATTTCTGTAAGAACTGATGAAGATGCTGTGCTATTAATTTTATCCGGAGAGCCAATTGATGAACCTATTGCTCAATATGGTCCATTTTTAATGAATACACAGGATGAAGTAGAACAGGCTTTAAGAGATGTGAATGCAGGAAAATTTGGAGTGTTAGAAGACTAGTTGGTGTTTGGTTATTAAGCAGAAAGTAACTTTTCAATACCCATTTGATGATTAATTTGTCATTTGTTTTTTTCAATAAATCTTTTCAGATTCTTTCTTGCATTCTGCTGTAACTTCTTCTTCAAATATCCTGACCAGCTAATTAAAACCCCTTTTAATCCTAATGCCTGGACAGCCCATTTACCTAACTTGAAGGCATCGCTATGTTCTATGATCTTTCCATCTCTCAAAAGCATATATGCTTTAATTTGATTCACTACTCTCCTGCCTGTTTTTGAAAATGTATAACTGGCTACCCAGTTACAAGTAGCATATTCTTCATCCAATAATTCAATATTGGAAAATGTGAGTGAAAAGTCTTTAGCATTGTTGCAAAGCATCTCCCACATATATTTCACCTCATCACCTCTTAATAAACCAAATACAGGATCATTGAATACGATATCATCACTGTAACAACTATTCATGGTTTCATGATCCAACTTTTGAAAAGCGGAGTAAAACTTAGTTATGATCTCAGTATTTTGCGACATAATAAAAAAGGTCAGTGTGAATAGAATCTGTAAATTTAAAGCATCAAAATTATATACATGAGAAAAATACTATTGGTACTTGTTTCAATACTATTTGTTAATCTTCTTTTTGCACAATATGAACAGGATTCTGCCTGGATAAAAGACAACTATACTAAGCTTGAAAAATACATTCCTATGCGGGATGGAGTGAAGCTATTTACTTCCATTTACATTCCAAAAGATAAAAGTGAAAAACATCCGATTCTTATGACAAGAACTCCATATTCCTGTGCACCTTATGGTACAGATTTTAATTCAAGATTATGGGAACGATATTGGCGATATTATGCAAGAGAGAATTATATCATCGTTACACAGGATGTTCGTGGCCGTTGGATGAGTGAAGGAGAATTTGCAGATGTTCGTCCATTTAATAAAAATAAAACCGGCACTGAAACTGATGAAGCAAGTGATACCTATGATGCAATTGACTGGATGATTAAAAACCTGCCTGACAACAATGGTAATGTTGGCGTTTTTGGCATCTCCTATCCCGGTTTTTATTCAACAATGGCTGCTGCATCCGGTCATCCGGCTTTGAAAGCGGTAAGTCCACAGGCGCCGGTTACAGATTGGTTTATGGGTGATGATTTTCACCACAACGGCGCCTTCTTTCCTATGGATGGGTTTTCATTTTATTCTTCGTTTGGTAAACCAAGACCGAAACCAACAACAATTGGTTCACCTGGTTATAATTTTACCATTAAGGATAATTATAAATTCTATCTCAACGCCGGTAGTTTAAAAAAGTTAGGTGAATACTTAGGTGATAGTATAAAATTCTGGCATGAAATGTATGCACATCCCAATTATGATGACTGGTGGAAAGCAAGGGATGCCAGAACTGCCATGTATAATATTAAACCAGCCATGCTTGTTGTTGGAGGATTGTTTGATGCAGAAGATTGTTTCGGTGCTTGGAACCTTTATAAAGCGATAGAAAGACAAAATCCATCGGCTAACAACAAATTAGTTATGGGTCCATGGTATCACGGTCAATGGGCCAGCAGTGATGGAACACAATTAGGCAATGTAAAGTTTGACTCCAACACCTCTTATTGGTATCAGAATAATATTGAGATCCCTTTCTTCAATTATTACCTGAAAGGAAAAGGTGATGATCCAAAATTATCTGAAGCCACAATCTTTTTTACCGGTGAAAATAAATGGAAAAAGCTGGATCAGTGGCCACCCAAGACTACTCAACCAAGACCGATTTACCTTGCACCAGAAGGAGCTTTATCCTGGAACCTTCCAACATATGTAAAAGCAGGAAGTTATTCAGAATATATAAGCGACCCTGCAAATCCTGTTCCTTATACTGAAGATGTGCATTTCAGAAGAACAAGAGAATACATGACCGATGATCAGCGGTTTACTTCCCGCAGACCCGATGTATTGACATTTGAAACATATCCATTAGAAGAGGATCTTACATTGGCAGGGCCGGTTATCGCCAATCTTAAAGTAAGTATTAGTGGTACAGATGCAGATTTTGTGGTGAAAGTGATTGACGTATTTCCTGACGACTTTAAATATCCAGATGATGTTCCACAAGCTGGAAAATCAGCCGGTGGTAGTTATTTAATGGGAGGATATCAAATGCTTGTTCGGGGAGAAATAATGAGAGGAAAATTCAGAAACAGTTTTTCGGTACCTGAACCTTTCAAGCCCAATAAAATAGAAACTATTGAATTTACTTTACCTGATGTGGCACATACATTTAAGAAAGGTCACAAGTTGATGATTCAAATTCAAAGCAGTTGGTTTCCATTGGCTGACCGCAACCCTCAGCAGTTTATGAACATCTATGAAGCAAATCCGGAAGATTTTAAAAAGGCAACGATCAGGATCTATCATGATGGGAAAAATCCATCATCAATTTTATTACCAATAATGAGATAATTATTTATGAAGAAGATATTTTTAATAGCAACACTGATTTTTTCAGTTGGAGTAATTGGACAGGAAATAAATATTATTCCACAACCTCAAAAAGTTGAAATAAAGGAAGGACAATTTGAAATAAATCAAAATACAGTAATTATTTATAGCAAAGGAAATATATTTTCTGCCCAATATCTTCAGCATTACATCAATAAATATTATGGCATTAATTGTAATCTAACTAGAAAATTAACTACAGATAATTCGATATGGTTAATTGCTACTGTAGATTATAATGGTAGCTATACATTAGACATTAATAATAAAGGTGTACAAATAGCTGGTGATTCAAATGGTGTTTTTTATGGCATTCAAACCTTAATCCAACTACTTCCAACTACAAATCCGAAACTTAACAAGACAAACCTTAAAATTCCGCATCTGAACATTACTGATTCGCCACGTTTCCCCTACCGAGGTATGCATCTCGATGTTTGCCGTCACTTCTTTCCGGTTTCATTTGTTAAAAAATATATTGATTACCTCGCTTTTCATAAACTCAATGTTTTTCACTGGCACTTAACAGAAGATCAGGGCTGGCGGATCGAGATAAAAAAATATCCTGAACTAACATCAATAGGAAGTAAGAGAAACGGCACCATCATTGGCCGGTATCCGGGAACAGGAAATGATAATACTCAATATGGAGGTTCTTATACACAGGATGAAATAAAAGAAGTAGTGCAATATGCAAAAGCCAGATATATTGAAGTGATTCCTGAAATAGAAATGCCCGGACATGGCAGTGCCGCTATTGCTGCTTATCCCTGGCTGAGCTGCTTTCCGGAAAAGCCAACAGAAATTCCAAAAAGTATGATCTCCGATAAAAGTGTGGAAGAGCAAAAGAATGGCCGATTAAAATTGGTACAGGAAACATGGGGAGTGTTTGATGATATTTTTTGTGCTGGCAAGGATTCTACATTCTTATTCTTACAAAATGTGATTGATGAAGTGATTCCTCTTTTCCCTTCAAAATATTTTCATATCGGTGGCGATGAAGCTCCCAAGACACATTGGAAGCAATGCCCTAACTGTCAGAAAAAAATAAAGGAGTTAGGATTAAAAGACGAACATGAATTGCAAAGCTGGTTTGTACAACGTATTGAAAAATACCTGAAAAGCAAAGGCAAAACATTAATTGGCTGGGATGAAATTTTAGAAGGTGGTCTTGCACCCAATGCAGTAGTAATGAGCTGGCGAGGTGAAGCTGGAGGCATTGAAGCCGCCAAGCAAAAGCATAATGTGATTATGACTCCGGGCAGCCCTTTATATTTTGACCACACACAAAGTGAGAATGAAGATTCTGTTACAATCGGCGGTTATAATCCAATCGAAAAAGTGTATGCCTACGAACCAATACCAAAAGAATTGACTGAAGCAGAAGGAAAATACATACTCGGCGCACAGGCAAATGTATGGGCAGAATATATTGGCAATGAAAAGAAAGTAGAATATATGATCTTTCCACGTATGGCTGCATTGAGTGAAATATTGTGGAGCCCTAAAGAAAAAAGAGATTGGAAAGATTTTGAAAATCGTTTACCTGAACAAATGAAAAGATATGAAAATTGGGGAGCTAATTATAGTAAAGCATATTATGATTTGAAAGCATCAGTATTACCATCAATAAATAATGATAAAATTGAATGGAAACTGGAAGCTAAAAATAAGAATGCGGAGATATTTTATATTGAGAGACCATCAATGCCCGATTTTGTAAAGTATAAAGAGCCTATAAAAATTAAAAACTCTTTAGTATACATTGCCAAACAAATTATAGACGGAAAAGAAATTAATCGATTGGCTCAAGCTTTTCATATCTCAAAAGCAACCGGCAAAAAAATAACTCTCATAAACGAAGCTTCAAAAAACTATCCAGGAGATGGAGCCTTTACATTAGTAAATGGAATAATCAATGAAAAAGGAAGAGCAAGATCAAAAGAATTTCTTGGGTTTAGTGGAACTGATTGCGATGCATTAATACAATTAGGAAGTTTTCAGGAAATAAAATCAGTTACTGTTCATACTTTTCAGCATAAGAATTCGTGGATATGGCAACCATTATCTATTGAAGCATTTACTTCAGTTGACGGTATGTATTTTAGTAGTTTGGGAACAACTACTAAATTTATTGAATCTCAAAACGGTAATGGAACTATGACGATCAATTTCAATGGTTCTCAAACAAATTTTGTTAGAGTTATTATTAAAAATCAAGGAAAAATTCCTGATGGGAATCCGGGTGAGGGAAAAAATGCATGGTTATTTGTGGATGAAATTGAGGTAAGGTAATAACATACCGCAAATAACTGCAAATAGCTGCATAATCCTTCAAAAAGATTATCTTTATACTTCAACTAAATACATGTCAAAAAAAATGGGTTTAAGGGATCTTTCTGACAGCTTTGAAAAGATGCCTGTAAAGATCTTTTCCTCTCCAAAAGATGGTTCAATTTATGTTGCAAGGGAGATCGCAAATTTTATTCGGGAAAAACAGAAGAAAAAAGAAAAATGTGTATTAGGATTAGCCACCGGCTCTACTCCAAAATCTTTATATACAGAACTGGTAAGATTGCATAGGGAAGAAAAATTAAGTTTTAAAAATGTAATCACATTTAATCTTGATGAATATTATCCGATTGATAAAAATGCATTACAAAGTTATAACAGGTTTATGTTTACCAACCTGTTCGATCATATTGACATCAATCCTAAGAATATCCACATTCCTAATGGTGAAGTAAGAAAAGAAGACATCAAAGCACAATGCATTACCTATGAAAAAATGATAGAAGATGCAGGTGGTATTGATTTACAAATACTCGGAATTGGAAATAACGGGCATATCGGTTTTAATGAACCTGGTTCAGGTATATATTCCAAAACCAGGTTAATTACATTGGATAATTCCACAAGAATTGCAAATGCTTATGAATTTGCAAATATCTCCCAGGTGCCAAGGTTGGCCATTACAATGGGCATCAGTACGATTTTAAAATCAAAGAAAATAATATTGATAGCCTGGGGAAGTAGTAAGGCTGCTGTTATTAAGAAAGCTGTTGAAGATGATGATAGTGAACATGTACCTGCCTCACTCCTGCAAAACCATGATGATGTAACTTTTATTGTGGATGAATCAGCAGCGGCCGAATTAACAAGAAACAAATCTCCGTGGCT
>JAHEMN010000216.1 GCA_024643645.1 Chitinophagaceae bacterium
AGCACACAAAGCACATCACTCAACTCATCTGTTTGATGCATGGCCATTGACCTGGCTCTGACTCTTTCTAATGCCATTTCTATTTGTGCTTCTCTTGCCTGTGCTTCTGCTTTTTGCAGATCCAGGAATCGGGTGTAGGCTTGTTCAAAAACTTTGGCAAAACGAAGGATGGTATTTCGTTCTTTGTCAGTATACACATATCCTTGAAAATTTGAAATAAACAATGCACTTTGTGGCAAACAAGAACCAATCAGATCTTGCCCTTTTGTTTGAAGAATCATCTGTTTTCTTTCATCAGACATTGATTCTTTAAAGGAAGTATGCTCAAAAATATGTTCGTAAAATTTTCTATTTTCTTCTTCGGAAAGATGAATTACAAAATCAGTATCCTTTCTTTTTTTAGCGGCGGCTGTTTGTATCACCAATGGATGATCAAAAAACGGAACCACTTGTAATTGGGCATAGTTTTGATCAGGAGCTGCCACCCAAAGATTAAGATCTTCTATATTCTCACCATGTATATCTATTGCACAAAAATTTATAGTGATTTCTAAACTCTTCATTTGTTCAAAAGTGGTATAAATCACCTCTTTTAACTCCTGGCTTTGGTGCATCGCCATTGTGCGGCTACGAACTCTTTCCAAAGCCATTTCAATTTGTGCTTCCTTTGCCTGTGCCTCTGCTTTTTGTATATCCAGGAATCGTTGGTACACTCTTGTAAATTCAATACAAAACCGGGACAATATATCTTTTTCTTCGTTTGTAGCCTGCCGTTGGTGGTCGTAACCTAAATACCCAAAAGGTGTATAGCCAGCCATAGAATACCCGCCATCCGGAAAGTCTTCAGGGCCCATGCGATCTTCTTCCGGCATGGCAGCAAAAGTTTCGGCGAAAATGCCAAAGAGTTGCGGCAACACTTCTTTGGGGTAATGTATTACTTCCACGGAATCGGAATTGTCGGTAAGCCATTTGTCATAAAGAGCCTTCAACGGTTCCATACTATCTACTTGAACAACCTGCTTGCCGGGAATTCTTGTTCCGGATTTACCCGAAGCCCTATACGTTAATGTTCTGTTTTTCCGATCGAAAAGGCTTAAGAATACATTGACCGGTTTGATACCCAGGTTATCAAATTGACTGAATAAGATACCTAAGATTTCATGCAGTTCAGTGGATGACTGCATGGCCATTGACCTTGCTCTTACTCTTTCCAATGCTGTTTCAATCTGTGCTTCCCTTGCTTGTGCTTCTGCTTTTTGCAGATCCATAAAACGGACATACGCCTGTTCAAAAACATTTTGAAACCGAAACAGTAATTTATTTTCTGCATCGGTGTAAGGTTCAGCTGTATATCTTACCAATTGCATACCCGAATTTTTTGCAAAAGTGAGTGTAGTTGAAAACGCCTCACATTCTAACATTAACTTGTTAATCTCATCCGGAAATTCATTTTCCTGCATTAAAAAATTGAAATACTCTTTCATTATTTCGCCGGAATAAGTTTTGCAAAAGAGTTCCGGCCTGTTTGCTATCACTTCGTTATACTCCCGCTGAACTTGTGTGGAATCTGTATAAGGTATCACCAGTGGCTCAGAAAAAGTGGAGCCACCTACCCAAACTTCATAAGCTGATTTTGGCTTAATAGTGCCACTCATGGCAACGGCATGTGATTGCAATCCTAATTCTTTCAATTGATCGTACACTACATTTACCACCTGCTGCAACTCTTTACTATTGTGCATTGCCAGTGAACGACTCCGTACTTTTTCCAGTGCTGTTTCAATCTGGGCTTCTCTTGCTTGTGCCTCTGCTTTTATTAAATCGTTATATCGTCTATAGGTTAAACTTAATACAGAACTGAACCGTTTAAAGGTTTTTAAATCTTCATCTAAAAGAGGTGCTTCGGTAAAAGCATAGAAAGATCCTTCTTCAAACATAGGGAAAAAAGCATACTGCCTGGCACCATCTGGAAAATCAGGAATTGCAATTTGCCCTTTCATATACTGATAATATGTTTTAATTTCATTACCCTTAAGCACATGTGAATATTCTTCTTGTTTAAGATAATGGTCGTAAACACCTTTAAGTAAAGGATGTCCATTCATATCAATCATGCCTTGAACTTCAACGAGCTCACCCTTTGATGAACGGCTAATTGAAGTAATTTCTACAATAGGTTTTTGCTCACTAAATACTCCTGCACCACATCTAATGATTGGTGTTTGAATTAAAGATTCTAACTCTTCATAAAATATGCGTATAGTAGTAATGAGGTCATCAGAATTATGCATAGCCATTGCTTTGGCTCGTACTCGTTCTAAAGAGAGCTGAATTTTTGATTCTTTTGCCTGTTCCTCTGCTTTTTGCAAATCCATAAAACGGATATAGGCTTGCTCAAACACTTTGGCAAAGCGTTTCAATATTATCTTATGTTCTTCTGGCAGCAGCATGCCTGTATGTGAAGCAATCATTAATGCAGAGTTCTTCGCCCATGCAAATGACAGTGCATGACTTTGCGCATCTAATAGTGCTTGCTTATATTCTGCAGGTAAATTTTTATAATCAGAATGTTCAAAAGCATAATGGAAAAAATGATTTTTATCTTCAAAAGAATAATTCTTTTCAAAAAAATCTACTCCGCTGTTTTTTGAAGCCAGGGTTTCATTCCATATCGGTGTATCAAAATAAGGCAGATAGTAGGGGATAGAAGCATGGGTAGAATCAAATGTTGCTGTCCAGTGTTTTACATCCTGATTATCGTGGAAATAAGTGCAGATCACAACACCGCCTGAATCCAGAATCACCCCTAACTCTTGTAATTTTTCGCCAACAACGGTTACTACTTCCTGTAACTCATCTGCTGTATGCATGGCCAATGAACGGCTCCGCACTTTTTCCAGTGCTGCTTCTATCTTTGCTTCTCTGGCCTGTGCTTCGGCTTTTTGCAGATCGAGGAAACGGGTATAGGTTTGCTCGAAAACTTTTCCGAATCGCTGTAAAAGTTCTTCATCTTCTTTGGTTGGGTCATCTTTCGTAGTCTTGCTTATAAACCCATATTTGTGCCGTGCCTCCAAAAATTCAAGTCGTTCATTTTTGAGTATTTTCTGTGCATGACTAAAATATGTTGAATCGGTCATTTCATCACAAGCGAACAGGAATTGATCAACTTCTTCCTTTGTTTTTAGCGACAAATAAGAAAAAGGGACGCCAGAATTCCAGGGCTTTATAGCGGATTCTTCAAAAGGGGCACTTGGCATTTTAAAATGCTTTGGCTCATTATAAATACCCTCTATGGGAGAAAACCAGGTATCAAAATAGCCTTCTTCCAAATGCATAATTGTAATCCAGGCCTGCACAAAGGGAATATTCAATTGATTTAATTGCTCAAAGAATACGACTACTACTTTGCCAATATCTTCTGTTTGATGCATAGCCATAGAAGCCGCTCTCACTCTTTCCAGTGAAGCTTCAATCTTCGCTTCTCTGGCCTGTGCTTCTGCTTTTTGAATATCTAAAAACCGCTGATAGACCCTTTCAAATTCTTTTGCAAACTTTCTGAGAATATCTTTTTCCTCATCAGTAGGCTCC
>JAHEMN010000080.1 GCA_024643645.1 Chitinophagaceae bacterium
ATATGAAAGCAATAGTAGATTGTAATAGTTTTTATTGTTCCTGTGAGCGGCTCTTCCGCCCGGATCTGGAACATCAACCCGTTGTTGTATTAAGCAACAATGACGGCTGCATCATTTCCCGTACCGATGAAGCAAAAAAAATTGGAGTCGGCATGGCAGCACCTTATTATCAAAACAGGGAGATCATTGAAAAAAATAAGGTGGCCGTTTTTTCAAGTAACTATAATTTATACGGCGATCTCAGCATGCGGGTGATGGATACATTACGTTTTCTTGTTGGTAATGACCAGGTGGAAGTTTATTCTGTGGATGAAGCTTTTCTCGACCTTGGAATAATTCCTGAAAACAGTATGCGATCTGCCTGCAGAGAAATAAAAGAAACTGTGGAAGAATGGACCGGTATCAAAGTATCGGTAGGTGCAGCCCCAAGTAAAGTGTTATCAAAAGTGGCCAATCGTTTATCAAAAAAAGAAAAAATAAAATCACAAGGTGTGATGGTACTGCAATCCATCTATGAAATAAAAGAAGCACTTGAGCGAACGATGGTGGATGATATCTGGGGAGTGGGCCGGCAGTATGCAACCAAATTACACCACTTTGGCATTGATAATGGTTGGCAGCTTCGTAATATGCCCGAAGAATGGGCCCGCAAAAATATGGGTGGTGTAGTAGGTACAAGGTTGATCAAAGAACTCCGTGGTATTCCCTGTATACCAATGAAAGATCCGCTGGAAACAAAAAAAATGATCGCTACAACTAGGATGTTTGGAAAACCTGTATTTGATCTCAACGAAATAAAAGAAGCCGTTGCAACATATGTATCGAGGGCTGCAGAAAAGCTACGCCGGCAGTCATACGCTGCAAAATCCATCCAGGTATTTGTAGTTACAAATGGATACAAGAAAGATAAATACGAATACAATCCACAATCAAGATATCAATACACCAACTTCCCGATAGCAACAGCTAATACTGCTGAACTGATCCATCATGCTTTACCATTGGCAGAAAAATTATTTACCCCGGGATTGAAATACCTGAAAGCCGGAGTTATTCTCGGCAAGCTGGTACCTGATAATTCCATACAGGCGAACCTTTTTGTAAATGAAACACAAAATCACCATCGCTTTCTGATGGAAGCAGTAGATAATATCAACTTCAGCCAGAGAGATGATGTTGTGAAATATGCAGCTTCAGGATTAAAACGAAACTGGAAAATGAGACAGGAGTTACGCAGCAAACGTTTCACCACCCGCTGGGATGAATTGTATGAAATAAAATGATCAATATGCTGAACCCATATACATTGTTAACACCACAACTATTATCGGCAATGCTGAAACAACCAATGTATTTTGTAAGGCAAGAATATAAACGAGGAATTATGTCTGATCAGATCACAGAAACAAAATCCATATTATTTACTCATTATGCACATCATGAAATTGATAAAGAAAGGGCGGAACGCCATATGCGGTTATTGATGAAAGATCCTTATCGCTTTTTATATGACAGTACCAAAGAGGAACATCTTTTAAAACTGGCAAACGCTGCAACACAGCCCGGCGGATACCGCATTTATATAAATCTACTACCGAAAAAATGGAAGGCCAATGATGTACTAAAAAGAAAAATAAGTAATTACATGCTGCATAAACTTTCGTGGTGGAAATATTCTCCTGCAGATAAATTAAATGTAACACTGAAAGAAAGATATGGTGAACTGTACATCGCCTTGCTATGGAAAGGCCAGCAAACTGAAGTACATTTGGATGAAATAGAAAACTTCATCCCATGTGCTATGACATGAGTTTCTTTAGCAATATCAAACTGATCGCTGATTTCATGAACATTAAAGATGAAATAAATATTCAGTTTGAACCTACTTATCACAAAGTGGCACAATCGTTTCCCAAATGGCCGGTGGTCATCAATGATGGTGGCTATAAAATAAAATTATTTGAGTGGGGGGTTATTGCTGATTACATGAATACACCAGAAAAAATAAAACAATACCGGACCAGTATGGCCAATGCCAGAAGTGAAAAAATAATAGTAGATAGGCGATCGGTATGGCATCGGATAAGACAGCAACGATGTATAGTTTTTACGACAGGTTTTTTTGAGCATCATGATGCAGGACTAAAAAAGAAGATTCCTTTTTTTATAAAAGTAAAAAACGAAACCATTTTTTGCTTTGCAGGATTATATAATTATTCGCCGGTACCTGATCTGGAAACAGGAGAAGCCATCGGAACATTTTCAGTCATTACAAGAGATGCTAATCCACTGATGGCAAAAATTCATAATGGTGGCAATAACAGCCATCGAATGCCATTGGTCTTAACCAAAGAGTTAGCAGAACAATGGCTTGAAGAAGATCTGTCTGATGAAAAAATAAATGAGATCCTTCATTATGAATTTCCTGAAACTGAAATGGAAGTGTGGCCAGTAAATACAATTCGAACAAGAAAAGATGATGGCGAAAAGGTGCTTGAGCAGGTTGAATATGAATTATAATTTTATAATAGGATTTTTCACATCATGATAAAAAAGAAAGGTCCAATGTGCTGTATGTCCCTGCTCCCACCATTGCTGTCTTAAGTGCATAGCTTTTTTACCATCAAAATCATATTTGGCAGTAAACTTGTGTTTCATCTGTTGCAATTGAGGAGCATCATCTCCGCCAAAAAAAACAATATCGCCTTCATCCTTGATCCAGAAAACCTGGTGAAATTGAGAATGAGCACCGGTAATTTCATACGCTATATAATCATCAACAACTCCTTGATCATCTAAAAGAATAACCTGTTCGTTATCTTTAAATATCATCAACTCTTCCTCTATATACGAACCTGAACTTTTACTTAATGCCAATTCAAGTTCCTTTTGTTGCACATAATACTTTGCATTGGGAAATGATAATCGTCTTTCTGATCTTTCTCTTTCAATACTAATTCCACCGGCATGGTCTTTATGCAAATGCGACATAAGCACTTTGGTAACTTCTGAGGGATTGATACCTGCATCCATCAGATTTTGATGCAACTGCAGAGCCCCATCTTTTTTAAACCCAAGACCGGTATCCAACAATAAAACATCCCTTGAAGTAATAACAACGAAAGGCTGAATTTCCACCAACAAACTACCTGCAGGCCTGCTTTTAAAATCATCTGCCTGCTCATTAAACGGAACAAATTGTTTTGTCTTGTCTACTGTAAATGTGCCTTCGGAAAGTGGAATAATTTTCATAATGCTGATAAGTGCAAATTAACGTAAAACCATTTGCCTGTCAGCATCTAATCGTATTAAAATAAAAAGCATTATCGTAAAAGTAAGTAAAGAGGTACCTCCATAACTTATAAATGGTAATGGTATTCCGATCACAGGTGCCAGACCAACCGTCATCCCTATATTAATTGCAATATGAAAAAAGAAAACACCTGCAACACCATATGCATAACATCTGCTGAATACACTTCGCTGTCTTTCAGCAATTGTAACGATCCGGAATAAAAGGATCAGGTATAATCCGAGTAAAATTATACTTCCAACAAATCCAAACCCTTCTCCCACTGTACAAAATATAAAATCAGTTCGCTGTTCCGGTACAAAATCATAGCGGGTTTGTGTAGCTTTCAAAATACCTTTGCCAAGGATCCTTCCGCTACCAATTGCAATTTTTGATTGACGCACATTATAACTGCTACCGCTTTCTTTTTTCTTTTTTGCTTCTGCTGAACTGAGAGTTTCATCTTTTTCAAGATAAGGATTCTCTTTTCCGAAGAGATCATAGATACGTTCTATCTGGTGCTTTTGTAAAATATTTTGAAAAATATATGGCACTGCAAACCGTTGAATACCTACACAAACGAACCATAGAAATACGATTCGAATTAATATGGCCTTATTTCTTTTAATCTGCCTGCGGAAAATATATGCAAAGAATATTGCTATCCCCGTGAGGATAAATGCTAAAGTATTCGGCTCAATAATTATCGTTGCAACTATCAACGCAGCAACAGCAAAGCCGATCAATAATATTATTGAAGGCAAACCCTCTCTGTACATGACCAGAAAGAATGAAAAATATACCAATGCCAATCCTGTTTCACTTTGAAGAATCGTAAGGGCAGCAGGCAATAATGCAATGGCTGTGGCAATCAATTGTGAACGGATTTTTGAAAAATCAGTCTCCGGTCTTGAAAGATATTTTGCTAATGCTAATGAAACAAAGATCTTACAGAACTCTGCCGGTTGAAAATTGAAAGCTCCAAACCTGATAATTGATTCAGTTCCTTTTACTCTTGAATGGAAAGGAAATACAAGTAGTAATAATAAAATGCCTACAGCATACCATAGGTTTGCTGTAGCGGAAAAAAATTTACTGTCTGTCAATAAAATAAAAAAGGCAAGTACAGCACCCATGATAAAAAAGTAAAACTGTTTGCTGTAATCCGTTTTAAACCCAATGAATGATTGAAAGATGGCATCCCCCTCCTTGTATGTTGCCGCAAAAATGGCGGCAAGTCCAACAGCAACCAGTAGAAAATAAATACCTACCAGGCTCCAATCTATCCCTTTTGATATGGCTGGATTTTGCTGATTCATATGTAAAAGGGATATAGGTTTTTTAGAAAATATTTCTCACCAGGCAGTAAGGCTACTAATTCTTTTTCTTTTTTAATTGGAAAAGAATTATTTCCTGATTTTGACCTTACCGGGTTTAATGTATTACTTAAATATTTTTTTATATAAGCACTGTCCTTCGTTGTCTTAAACCATTTGAAAGCCCTGATTGAATCTTCTTTGTATTGTAACCTCTTAAAATAGGCCGGCATCAGATTAGCTTTTGAGATCCGGTCCAGATCAGCTTCACTTTTTTTCATCAACGTATCATTCAGGTATTTCTCTATCATTAATCTTGAAATAGGACCTGCCCAGGTAGCACCATAACCTGCATTTTGTACAAATACGGCAATAGCAATTTTTGGATTTTCTTTAGGTGCAAAACATACGAACATAGAATTATTAGGCAATTTAATTCTCCTGCCATCAAGAATCGTATAGTTTTCAGCCGTTCCTGTTTTTGCACAAACATCAATACCCGGGATCTGTGCGACTCTTGCAGTTCCAAATTTCACCACATCATTCATGCCTTCTATTACTGCATTAAATGAAGTATCCGCTATATGTGTAAGTACATCATGTCTGACCCTGAATTGATTCATTAAAGTAGAATCATCATCTGTTTCACCATCAATTTTGTCTACAAAATGTGGAGTATAATAATATCCTTTGTTAGCTATTATACACATAGCATTTGCCATTTGCAACGGTGTAGTAAGCATTTTATCCTGACCGATACCTAAAGTAAGATTGGTGCAGGATGTCCAGTGATTATTATTTTCTTTATTGTAAACAGAAGTATCCGGAATATTTCCTCTGCTTTCACTGGGAAGATCAACTCCTAACCTCACACCCAATCCAAAAGCATTCATATATTCTTTCCATTTCAAATACCCAAGTTTTACATTACCATATTTAGGATTATCAACTGCAAGCCTGTAAACATGAGCATAATATGCATTACAGGAATTAGCAATTGATAAACGTACATTGGCAGCATGGCCTCCACCTGCATGGGTACATGCGGGTTTGCCATGACCACATAATGTATATCTGCCAAAACATGGAAATCCATACGAAGGTGTAATTACCCCTTCATCTAACGCAACCAAAGCGCCGAGTGGTTTAAATGTAGAACCTGGTTCATATCTTCCACCAATTGCTCTATTCAACATAGGCCCGGTAACATCTAAAACCAACTTACCATAATTTTTACTTCCATCCGGCCCTGTCAGATCATTCGGATCATAATTTGGCCCTGAAACCATTGCCAGAATTCCACCGGTCTTAGGATCAATGGCTACCAATCCACCTACTTTATTAGCCATTAATTTTTCAGCCAATTGCTGTAACTCAATATCAATATATGTTTTTAAACCCCTGCCAGCAATGGATGCAGTATCAAAGGCTCCATTTTCATAATGACCAACCAACCTGTTCTTATTGTCTTTGATCATATATTGCACACCTCTTTCACCCATTAACACATCTTCATAATAAGCTTCCAGTCCTGTCTTTCCGATATAATCACCCTGGCGATAAAAATTTCCAGACCTTTCTATATCTCTTGGATCGGCTTCTCTTATATATCCTAAAATATGTGCAGCGGCATTGTACGGATAAGTTCTTAAAGGCCTTTCCACAAGATTGAAACCTGGATATTTCCAACTATTCTCTTCAAATCTTGCCTGGATATCCTGGGTTAACAGCCCTTTGAAAACAGATGGTCTCACAGCAGAGTTTTTAAACTTTGCATCCAGTACCCGTTGTTTAAACTCTTCAATATCGATTCCTAATAAATGACAGAAATCTAAAGTGTCTATCCCTTTAATTTCTGAAGGAGTCACCATCAAATCATAAATAATGGTATTATTTAAAATAGCTTTTCCATTCCTGTCAAAAATTATTCCTCTTTCAGGGTAGTCAACTTTTGCAAACACGGCATTATCCATAGCTGCTAACTGGCGGAATTTACCTTCTATTACCTGTAAATAAAAAAGCTGAGCCGTTATAAATATAAATGCCACAAGGAAGATTACACGGATGATACGGCTTCTTGATTGGTTAAACACAGACATTGATCGATAAAACTAAACTGATTTGTGAGAGAAAAAATATTCTATTGCAAATTTCGAATTACCAAAGACGGTTTCCAAATCTATTTACTGATAAAGTATATTTTAAGAAAACTTTTGACTACGTACCTATGCAGTATTCGTTCTGAATTTCAATTTTCTTGGAAAGAGTAATTCTACAGTGACGATTAATAACATACTGATCCCTGTAGTGGCAATTACTTTTATTATAAAATCAAGGAAGGAACCAAAACTCAGCCACTGCAAAAACACCATATAGCCATGATGTAAAAACGTAAGTACAAATACATAAATAAGATACGGTGTCCAAAGCATTGCTCTAGGCGAAGGCTCCCTGTAATTAAATTCTGAAGAGTCTTTTGGAGTAAGAATAATGATCAGGAACGGACGTACATAAGCTATTAGCAAGCAAGCTGCCGCATGCAAGCCCGGCGTCATTGTAAAGTAATCGAGTGTAAGGCCTGTCAGAAATCCGATTATCAAAAGCCATTGGCGAGAAACTGAGAAGGGAAGCCACAAAAGAAATAAGAAATAGATATAGGGTGTAATAAACCTATGCAGGTGCGGGATTTTATTCAGTATAAAAACCTGTATCAGCATAAATGCAGCAAAACGAAAGATATTTCTCAGCAACTCACTCACTTCTTATAATTTTTAGGATCCTCAATTTTTTTTCGGGTATCCTGATTCAGATTTACCTGTTCATTATATTGAATATTCTCTACTACAAATACCTGCTGTAAATTATAAAACCGTGCTGACGGTTTAATTTTTAACACATAGAAATTTGTGCTTTTATCAGTAACCACATCATCAATAGTTCCTACCATATATCCCGGAGGGAAGTTGTAAGAATACTTGCTCGTCAATACAGTATCTCCTTTTTTTATATCAATACTTTTAGGAATCCCTTTTAAAGTAAGTAAACGGGGGTCCTTACCATCCCATTCAATCGTTCCAAAATCGCCAGACTTTTTAAGTGATGCATTTACTTTCTGCTGTACATGCAGCAAACTCATTACCTGGCTGAAATTTGGACTCACATTCACCACAACTCCAACTGCACTACCATCGGAACTAAGCACAGCCATATTATCTTTTATTCCATGATTAGCACCCCGGTTTAACTGCAAATAGTTTTTCTGGCTGTTAACTGTGTTATAAACTACACCGGCAGGTCTGAAATAGTAGCGACGGTAATTTCCTAAAGTATCATACGGAAGGGAGTCTTTTACCAGTTTAACACTAGTGTCTGCCGATACAAAATTTTGAGGTAATAAGTTCATTAAGGAATCATTCATCTGGTGAACTCTCCTATTCTCATCCCGCAGTGTAAAAAAATCTTCTACATTATTATATTTTGAATTCACCCATCCGGAAAATTCATTGGCAATGCCCAATCCTTTTGCTTTATGAAAACGGTTATAGTTAAACAAAAACCACAATGCCACTCCCTGTAATAAAAGGAATGAAAGAAATGTTCTGTAGCGCCGGATGAAGAGAAATATGTTCCGCATGAATTAAAGGCACAAGATGCAAGGCACAAGATACAAGTGATTAACTACAAGTTCTTTTTACCTTGTTCCTTTGGTTTTTTATCGCATTACAAATGGATATCTGCTGTAATTCTTCAATGCAATACCAGTACCCCGAACCACACTTTTTAATGGATCATCTGCTATATGCACCGGTAACTTTATTTTATTGCCTAATCTTTTGTCCAATCCCCTTAGTAAAGCACCACCACCTGTTATATACAACCCTCTGCGATAGATATCTGCCGCCAGCTCAGGAGGTGTCTGCTCAAGTGCCTTGAGAATAGCTTCTTCAATTTTGAAAATGCTTTTATCCAATGCCTCAGCAATCTCCTGGTAGCTTACCATGATCTGTTTTGGAATACCGGTTACAAGGTCACGGCCATTTACAGGAAAATCATCAGGTGGGTTATCGATCTCCTTCATAGCTGCACCAACCTGTATCTTAATTTGTTCCGCTGTTCTTTCACCGATCAATAAACTATGATAACGGCGTAATGCCTCCATAATATCTGCTGTAAACTCATCACCTGCTATCCTTATTGACTGGTCACAAACGATTCCTGCAAGAGCAATAACGGTAATTCCGGTTGTTCCACCACCTATATCAATGATCATATTACCAACAGGCTCTTCTACATCAATACCTATACCTAATGCAGCGGCCATTGGCTCATGAATCAAATAAACTTCTTTGGCACCTGCCTGCTCAGCACTATCCCTTACGGCTCTTTTTTCAACTTCAGTAATGGAAGAAGGAATACAGATCATCATTCTCCAACTTGGTGGGAACAAAGGTTTTTTAGGGTAAACCAGTTTGATCAGCTCTCTTATCATTAACTCCGCAGCATTGAAATCCGCTATCACACCGTCTTTCAGCGGACGAACCGTACGGATACTTTCATGTGTTTTTTCATGCATCATCAATGCCCGTTTGCCCACGGCCAGTACTTCTTTAGGATTATTGCGATTTAAAGCAACAATGCTCGGCTCATTTACCACAACTTCGTCATTATGTATAATCAGGGTATTTGCAGTCCCCAGGTCAATTGCTATTTCTTGTGTAAACCAGTTAAAAAGTCCCATTAATATCTTTTGGATTTACCTGCCAACCGATAGGCAGGTTGACGGCAAAGGTGAAGGAAATAATTTGAATTATCAAGCCAAAACCTTGCCAGCTAAGGTTTTTTTTACTTAGCCAAAATACTAATTGATATAAAGTGATTTTCTGTACTGTTATCACTAAGAAATATTATCCGCTCGTGGTAACAATATTTTATTTCTTTGTATTACATCTTTACCTCCAAATACTATTCTACTCAAGGAGAATTTCTTATAACTTCAATGTATGCGAATCATAACAAGAACTGTTTTGATTTTATCGGTTGTAAGTCTGTTTGCAGATATAGCAAGTGAAATGTTGTATCCTGTAATTCCGGTTTATTTAAAAGAAATCGGCTTTAGTGTTTTTCTGATCGGTGTGTTGGAGGGTATTGTAAATTTTACAGCTGGGATCAGCAAAGGTTATTTTGGAAAACTGAGTGATGAAAAAGGTTTGCGGTTACCATTTGTAAAACTCGGATATTTTTTAGGTGCCATTTCCAAACCATTAATGGCTGTTTTCATTTATCCAGTATGGATATTTTTTGTTCGTACAGTGGACCGCCTGGGAAAAGGAGTAAGAACAGCTGCAAGAGATGCATTACTTTCTCAGGAAGCAACAAAAGAAACCAAAGCAAGAGTGTTTGGTTTTCATCGGGGAATGGATACAGTTGGTGCGGCTATCGGCCCGGTGCTGGCATTATTGTTTTTATTTTTCTACCCAGGCGATTACAAAACACTTTTTTACCTTGCCTTTATTCCCGGCATACTCTCTGTACTTTTTATTTTTTTCCTGAAAGAAAAAAAACAACCTATATCTACTTTGGAGAAAGGAAATTTTTTCTCCTTTTTTAAATACTGGAAAATTGCATCTCCTGCATTTCGAAAAGTTATTCCCGGGTTTCTGCTTTTCGCATTGTTCAACAGTTCTGATATTTTTTTACTGTTAATCACCAAAGAAACTATTGGAGAAAATACATTAACTATCCTTGGTGTTACTTTTAACTCAGATACAATTACAATTGGTGCCTACATTTTTTATAACCTGATCTATGCTGCTACCTCATATCCTATGGGAATAATCGCTGACCGGCTCGGATTTAAAAAAATAATTCTTACCGGTTTTTTATTATTTGCCATTGTATACAGCGGCTTTGCTTTTGATCCTTCTATCGGTTTAATATTTATTCTCTTTGCTATATATGGTATTTATGCAGCTGCAACAGAAGGAATAATAAAAGCATGGATCACTAATATTGCACACAAAGAAAATACAGCAACTGCAATTGGTTTTTATACAAGTTGTGAAAGTATCTGTACTTTATTTGCCAGTATAATAGCCGGAGCTTTATGGACAAGCTTTGGCAGTTCATCCACATTTATAACAACTGCTACCGTTAGTATCATTGTTTTTTTCTATTTCTTATTGAAAATCAAAAACAAAGAAAACCAGTAAGCTGAAAATATTTCATGAATAATATTTATGGCACAATAATGGCATATAGTTATATGATTTTCTTTTTAACTAAAAACCTTATTATGAGATATTTTATTTTATTAGCCGCAATAATTTTATTTTCAACTACTTCACATGCACAAAGTAAAAGCACCAATAGTTCCACTTACAAAACTGCATTGGGTGTAAAAGTCTGGGATGGTGGCGGTATTTCTTTCAAACAATTTATTGAAGGAAATAATGCAATAGAATTAATTGGTTATTTCTGGAACAGGGGCACAAGAATAACAGGCCTGTATGAAATACACGGACCAATCAATGGCGCAACAGGTTTGCAATGGTATATCGGCCCCGGTGCACATATCGGATTCTATAATAATAAAAATGGCGATGGAGCATTTGCCGGTCTTGATGGAGTGCTGGGATTAGATTATAAATTCAAAGGAGCACCTATAAATATTTCGCTGGACTGGCAACCTTCTTTTGAATTTGGAACCAACCGTGGGTTTTATGGCGACTGGGGTGGACTTGGTGTCAGGTATACTTTTTAGTATCCCTTTTTTCCCAATTTAAAATGTCACCATTAAATAATTTTGAATTACTTAATGGCCGAAGCCCAATTGCTTTTCAATTTCAACAGGCAAGGCAGGCAGTTTTCTTCTTTCTATCAAAAAACTATTTAGCTGTGCTATCTCTTTAAATATATAGTGTTTATCGGCTGCAGCTTTCAGGTAGTCTTTCCCGGTACTACCACCGGTTCCGATCCGCATACCGATCATCCGGTGCACCATATTCATATGCCTGTGTCGCCAATTACTTAACTGCTCATCTATTTCCAACAAAGCATTTAATAACTGAAACGGCAATTGCAATAATGGATAACCCCGGTATAACATAATGAATAGAGCCGCCCTGCAGGCTGCGGGTGATAAAGTTCTATCTGATGATGTAGTACCCTTATTAAACATTTCCTCAAAGGCTGCCATGTTATTTTTCTCAGCATCAGCAAGACTTTCCTGGTACACTTTTTTATAATTATCCCAGAAAGAATTATCAGCACCTTCTTTTAAAAAAGGCATTCTTTCCAGCCAGGTGTTTAATAACTGCAATAAAGATTTACTTCCTTCTGCCTTTTTAATTATCTCAACATGTTCAGTTCTAAGTTGTGCTGTGTAATATTCTTTACCATGCCGTTGCTCAAATTTCAAACCAAGCTTTGCTTCCAGTTCTTTGAACTGCCAGCTTTGAAAACCGGATGCCGGACGTAACATATCCCTGAAGTCAAGAAAATCCATCGGTGTCATCGTTTCCATAATATCGATCTGATGAACCAATACCCGAAGAATGGTGACACAACGATTCAAACGATGAACGACAGTTTGCAATTCAGGTGAATTATCATTCAACGCCGGCTTACTCATTATTGCGACAACAGAATCAGCTTCATGGTGAAGTTGCTTGAACCAAAGTTCATACGCCTGGTGAATGATGATGAATAACGTTTCATCATGCGCCGGCATTTTATGCTTATCACTTTCGGGAAACTGTGCATTCAGGATCTTATCCAGTTGCAGATAATCATGGTACTGTACTTCCATTGCTGATATGGCTTGATAGATCGTAAGCCTGCAAATTAGCGATTATTAATTTTATTCGAACTCGTAGCCAATATCACTGCGGTATTCCATTCCGGTAAAAGAAATTTTTTCGATCTCTTCTTTTGAAATTTCTACTGCATCATATATTGAACGGCCATATGATGTAACACAAAATACACGGCCACCATTGGTTACAACTTTACCATCTTTATTGACAGTACCCATATGGAATACCACACTGTCATCCGGATTAATATCATTAAGGCCTTTTATTTCAAATCCTTTTTTATAATCTCCGGGATAGCCGCCACTCACTGCAACAACTGTACAAACAGTTCTTGGATCTGTTTCAATTTTTATTGTATTTAACTTTTCATCTGCAACAGCCTGAAACAATTCCACCAGGTCATTTTTTAACCTTGGTATAACCACTTCCGTTTCCGGATCACCCATTCTGCAGTTATACTCTATCATAAAGGGATCTTCGTTATCAATCATTAATCCCAAAAAAACAAAGCCTTTATATTCTAATCCTTCTTTCTGAAATCCTTTAATCGTCGGAATGATTATTCTCTCTTCTATCTTTTTCATCAAAGCCTCATTGGCAAAAGGAACCGGACTTACTGCACCCATTCCTCCGGTATTAGGGCCTTTATCTCCTTCACCGATTCTTTTATAATCTTTTGCTTCAGGCAGAATAACATAATTCTTTCCGTCTGTTACAACAAAAACTGACATTTCAACTCCTTTAAGGAATTGCTCTATCACAACTTTTTTTCCTGCTTCCCCAAACTTGGCCCTTTGTATCATCAATTCAAACTCTGCAACGGCTTCAATAGGATTGTTACAGATAACAACACCTTTGCCCGCTGCCAACCCATCCGCTTTCATTACAATAGGTAATGTATGCTGTTGTATATATTTTATCCCATCCTGATAGTTATCTAATGTAAATTCTTTGTAAGCTGCAGTAGGAATATTATTCCGTT
>JAHEMN010000081.1 GCA_024643645.1 Chitinophagaceae bacterium
GCTATCAATGCTTTTAAAGGTTTATCTAAAAAAGAAAAAAGAGCAAAGATCAAAGAAGTAAAAAAAGAGATCAAGGCTTATAAAGCAGCCAAAAAAGCTAATAATGAACCAAGTACCAATACTCTACTACTTGTAATATTAGCAATCCTTCTTCCACCACTTGCTGTTTATTTACATCAGGGAGAGATCAATAGTAAATTCTGGATAAGTCTTTTACTTACATTATTATTCTGGCTACCAGGAGTGATATATGCACTCATTGTAATTCTGGGTGATGAATAATTTTATAATTAGCCTATAAATAAAAAAGAGCCCCGGTTTACAACCAGGGCTTTTTTAAAACTATTCAAAAAACTCTATTTAACAGAGTCTACCAGATTTTTAAATGTTTCAGGATTGTTCATTGCAAGATCTGCTAATACCTTACGATCCAGTTCAATTCCTTTTTTCTGAAGTTTATTCATAAACTCAGAATAAGTGATTCCTTCTGCACGAACAGCAGCATTGATACGGGCAATCCATAAAGAACGATATTCTCTTTTTTTCAATTTACGGCCTACAAACATGTAGGTCATACCTTTCTCTACTACGTTTTTGGCAACGGTTAATACATTTTTACGCTTGCCATAGTAACCTTTGGCTTGTTTTAATATTTTTTTGCGGCGGGCTTTAGAAGCCACTGCATTTTTTGAACGAGGCATATTTAAATTAGTTTAAAATTAAAGATTAAGAATTCAGCTACGTAAATATTACTTAAGACGTAATAAACGTTTTACAAAATCAACATGTGATTTTGCAACCATTCCGTCAAGTCGCATGTTACGTTTACGTTTTTTTGATTTCTTCGTCAGGATGTGACGTTTGAAAGCTTTCTGATGCATGATCTTTCCTGTGCCGGTCACTTTAAAGCGTTTTTTGGCGCTGGAATTTGTTTTTACTTTAGGCATTTTACCTTGTAATTTAATATTACATCCTTGAGGCATTCTCCACCGGGAGACCTTTATCGAACCTCTTCAGATAATCTGTTCTACTTAAGAACTACCCAATAACTAAAGCAAAGCTTTAGATTTTGGGAGTGCAAAGATAGGGTTGAACTCTCAAAGTGCAAACGATATTAAAAAGAAAAAAGGGTATTTAAATTAAATACCCTTTTGAAAAATTCAATTAAAAGCTGATTTATTAATCCTTAGCATTCAATGCGTTATCAATTCTTTTTGCCATATCTTCTAAATGATACTTTGTCATAAGATCAGAAGTTCCGATTGCGGCTGCAGTAACTTCTCTTTTCAGGGATGTTAAATGGCCTCTGGCAACGCTTATAATATCTGATTTATCACCAGATGCTGTTGACCCACCTCTCGTAATTGTAACGGTACCAGAAGTTGAAGCAGGAGGATTAACCAGTTTGCAAAGAATATTTACATATGATTTTTGCAGATTTCGTCTGTAAATATCAATTGGCTTTCTTACAGGTAATTCACTCATGATCCCTTTTTTCAGATCATTTAAAAGGTCTTGTACCTGATATGCATTAGCACTTCCCAAAGAAGCTTCAGCATCAACCAGTTTACCAAGTGTTCTGGTACCAAGAATCCGATTTAAAATATTATCCTGAATACCACCAATGACTGATAGTCCATTTAATCCGGTTCTGTCATAAATTTCCTGATTGATTAGCCAGGTTGGTGTATTGAATAATTGCTTGATCAAAAAATCTGTAGCTTCTTTCTGTTTTGCCTTGCTTATAATTTCATAAACAGGTCCACTTTCTTCTACCCTTTTTGGTGTTTCCATTATGCCACCAATGTATTTACTAACATGACCAAGATACCTTGTATACTGACCTGCAACATGACCATACATTTTATTCAGGTCAGCGTAATCTTCATCAGGCTCTTTTGTCCATTGTAAAAGATTTGGTACAATACGTTGAAGGTTTTTTATACCATACATACTTCCTTTCATTGCATCATCACCTACTTGTTCGCTTTGGCTACGAGGATCGTCAGGATTTGATTCTGAACCAAACCACAAACTTTTATTTTTTAATTTTTCAATTACCCATTTATTTAAAAATGCTTTTTCATTTTCAGGATCTTTGTATTGCGGAAATAATTTGTAACCCCATTCTATTGCCCAATCATCATAAACTCCAATTCGAGGAAATAATCCAGCCCTTCCCACATTATCTTCAGGTTGAGCTACATAATTAAATCGGGCATAATCCATAATTGAAGGTGTATGGCCATTAGCTTCAACCCAACTTTTGTTACGAAGATTTTCAACTGAAACAGTTGAACTTGAGCCAAAGTTGTGACGTAAACCAAGGGTATGGCCAACTTCATGTGAAGAAACAAAACGAATCAATTGTCCCATCAAATCGTCATCATAAACCATTTTTCTTGCTCCCTGATCTACAGCAGCAGTTTGTACAAAATACCAGTCATGTATTAACTCCATTACATTGTGATACCAGTTGATATGGCTCTCCATTATCTCACCGCTTCTTGGGTCAGAAATACTTGGCCCACTGGCATTCGCAATATCAGAAGGTTTATAAACTATTGCTGAATTACGGGCATCATCCAGACTCCACGTACTATCCTCTTCCTTTGTAGGCGGCATTTTAGCCATAATTGCATTTTTAAATCCTGCCTTTTCAAAAGAAGATTGCCAGTCATTTACACCTTGAATCAGATAGGGTACCCATTTAGCTGGTGTTGCCGGATCGATGTAAAAAATAATTGGCTTTTTAGGTTCAACCAATTCACCTCTTTTATATTTTTCCAAATCACCTTCTTTTGGCTCCAATCTCCACCTTTTAATCAATGCTATGTTCTTAACTCCTTGAGGATTTGCATCAAAATCTTTATAGCCAACAGCAAAGTACCCGATCCTATTATCATAATACCTGGCTTGCATAGGATTCTTAGGTAATAGCACAAGCGAACTGTTTAATTCCATTGTTAGATTTCCACCCCTTGTTCCACCACCACCAAAACTCCCGGGAGTGGCTGGCGCAGGTCCTTGTGTATAAGTTTTAACTGCTTTTATTTCAATGTTAATAGGATAAGACTTTACATTAACAATATATGATTTATCGTTTTGCACAGCTGTGAGACGCAGACTCGATTTTAAACCACCACTAAAATGTAAAACATCATTATCTCCACTAATAAAATCAGTGATATCTATTACAACACCGGATGAATCTTTACTAAAAGCCTTTATATCAAATGAATTTGCAATTGGCTGAATATTTGAATTACTTAGAGAGGAAAACATGGGAGAAGTGGAATCTTTACTATACTCTGCAAAAGATATATTGCGGAGAAATATTTTGTCGTTTGGCCCTTTTTCAAAGCGAATTACATTTTGACCAATCTGATCACCACCATAACCAAAAAAACTTCCATTGGATCGCATTCCTGCTGCGGCTTTTGAAATTCTATTTACTACTAAAATTTCCCGATTAAATAATGAATCTGGGATTTCAAAATAATATTTATCATCAATTTTGTGGATAATAAATAAACCAACATCTGTTACTGCTTTAGAAGTAATAATTTCTTTGTATGCCTTTGGGCCTTTTGTTGCAGGGGGAAGTATTGGCTTTCGACTGGTATCAGGTTTTGCTCCACCCGGTTGTGCAATACCAGCAACTGAAATAAATAAACAGAAAATAATTAGTGTAAATGAATGAATTTTATGCTGCATAAAATAGTAATTTTTTTAATTCGGTCGCCAAGATACGTAAACCAGCGATACACTTAATTAAATCGATAATTATTACACCAACGGTTAAATATTAATGACCAAGTTTAATAATATAAAGAAAAAAGCTACTCTGAAGTATAGAGTAGCTTTTTATAATTGAGATAAGCTTTATTAAGATTTCTTCTTGCCTTTTGGTGCAAACATAGCCAACATCCTACGGCCCTCCATTTTTGGCATATTTTCGAGTATCCCGACTTCACTTAGTCTTTCTGCAAACTTCAGAAGTAACAACTGACCTCTATCTTGAAATTGAATTGCACGGCCTTTGAATTGGACATATGCTTTTACTTTATTGCCATCTTTTAGAAATTCAATAGCATGTTTTGCTTTGAAATCAAAATCATGATCATCAGTATTTGGCGTAAAGCGTATTTCTTTTACTTCAGAAACTTTGCTTTTAGCTTTCATCTCTTTCTCTTTACGCTTTTTATCGTATAAGAATTTATTATAGTCAATAATCTTGCAAACCGGAGGGTCTACAGTTGGAGAAATTTCAACCAGATCAAGCTCCATTTCTTCTGCCATTTTAAGTGCAGTTTGAGTGTCAAAAATGCCTGGCTCAACATTATCGCCTACAAGTCTAACCTGGGGAACTCTGATAAAATGATTAATTCGATGCTCTGCTTCTTTACGGGGGGCAAATCTGCCTCTGTATCCGCCTTTGTTAAATCCACCACCGCCAGGTTTTTTAAATCCGCCTGGACCTGATGGTCTGCTGAACCCGCCGCCGGGTTTTTGTGGTACTGCCATTTACTTTTTTTAGTTAACCTTTTCCCTGAAAAAAGGTATATCTGTTTTGCTTTATAATTCCTCAATTCAGGTAATTGAGGGAAATATTAAAATTACTCAAATTCTACTTAGAAATTGAAAATTAGTAATGTAATCTCTAATCTTCCTTTCTTTCTTTGATCTCTACAAGGATCTCATTTAAAAATTCATCTACAAGTTTAACTCCTGCATCCCCTTTGCCTTGCCTCCTCACAGCTACCATATTTTCATTCATTTCTTTTTCTCCCACAACAAGCATATAAGGCACTTTCATCAATTCAGTATCTCGGATCTTTTTACCGATTTTTTCATTACGGTCATCAACCTCGCAGCGAATATCCGCTTTTTTCAGTTTATCAGAAACAGTGTTTGCATAATCTAAAAATTTATCACTAATAGGCAGCACTTTCACTTGTAAAGGTGCTAACCATACTGGAAACTTACCAGCATAATGTTCTAGTAAGAAACCTATAAAACGTTCATGTGTACCTAATGGTGCACGGTGAATAATTAAAGGAATCTCCGGTTCATTATTCTGATTGGTAAATGATAATTTAAAACTTCGAGGTTGAGCAAAATCTACCTGGTTGGTCGCCAATGTAAATTCTCTTCCAATGGCACTCCATATCTGTACATCAATTTTAGGTCCGTAAAATGCACCCTCCCCTTTTACTTCTACAAATGGAACTTTTGTTTCTATCAATACTTTTCTTACCAGATCTTCTGTTTCCAACCAAAGTTCCGGCTCATTTACATATTTTTTACCCAAATGCTCCGGATCATGAAGACTTAAACGCATCACATATTTTTCGATCCCGAATATGTTAAAATATTTGAGATACATATCATTTACAGCTTTGAACTCCTGTGCAAATTGTTCTTTCGTACAATATATATGTGCATCATTCATGTGTAAACAACGAACTCTCATTAATCCGAATAGTTCGCCGCTTTGTTCATACCTATAGCAAGTTCCGTATTCTGCAATTCTGTATGGCATATCCCTGTAGCTCTTTGGCTCAGCATCAAATATTTTATGATGATGCGGACAATTCATTGCTTTCAGATAATATTTTTCACCTTCCATTTCCATTGGCGGATACATACTGTCAGCATAATATGGCAGGTGACCACTTGTCAGGTATAAGTTTTCTTTTGCTATATGTGGAGTTACAACTCTTTTATAACCTGCTGCAGTTTCTGTTTCTTTGGCTAATCTTTCTAACTCTTCTATGATAACAGTTCCATTGGGCATCCAGAGAATAAGGCCTGCGCCAATATCATCATTTGTGGTATAGATGCTTAACTCTTTGCCTAGTTTACGATGATCTCTTTTCTTCGCCTCTTCCAGCATTAATAAATACTCATCCAGTTCTTTTTGTGTAGGAAAAGTAACCCCATAAACTCTGGTAAGCATTTTATTTTTTTCATCACCCTTCCAGTAAGCACCAGCAATACTGGTTAGCTTAATTGCTTTTATAAAAGAGGTATTGGGGATATGTGGCCCCTTACAGAGATCTGTAAAATTTCCTTGTGTATAAAAAGTTATTTCACCATCATTCAGATTGGTTAGCAAATCAAGCTTGTATTCATCCCCTTTTTCAGAAAAATATTTTACCGCTTCAGCTTTGGACATTTCTTTTCTTATATACTCACTATTCTTTTTCGCCAGCTCATTCATCTTTTTTTCCAAAGCAATAAGGTCCTCTTCATTCATTTTCCTGTCGCCAAGATCCATATCATAATAAAACCCGTTATCTACTGGTGGACCTACCCAAAATTTAACATCAGGAAACATAGACTCTACCGCTTCTGCCATTAAGTGTGCAGATGAATGCCAGAAAGTATTTTTTCCCTCTGCATCACTCCAGGTCAATAATTTTAATGTTGCATCATCTTTAATAGCTCTTGTGATGTCCCATACCTGCCCATTAACTTCAGCTGCCAAAACTTTTCTTGCCAATCCCTCTGAAATTGATTTTGCAATATCCAAAACGGTTGTCCCTTTTTCATATTGCCGGATTGCACCATCCGGTAAAGTAATATTTATCATATATAGATTTAATCCTCTGTAAAAAAAGAAGAGTGCAAAATTAACAAACTATTGCCGGAGTTCAAGCACTCAATATGAACTTATTCATTAGTTTTGACGCTGTTATGATCCGGAAAGTCATAAAGTATTTATTTCTTTTTTTCTTATTGGGCCCTCTTACCCATTTTAATTCAAATGCCCAAAATATCACCGGTATATGGAGAGGGTATTTTATTACAGAATCTTTTCAGCAATATAAATTTGAATTGCAGATAAAGCAAAACGGAAGTTCTGTTTCAGGAGTATCCTATTCGTATCTCAGCACTATATTTTATGGGAAAGCCACACTCACTGGAGTATTCAATAAAACAGGTCAAAATGCATTGATCAAAGAGATAAGGACGGTTGAATTAAAAATGTCCGGCTCGTCATTGGCATGTATCATGAAATGTATTTTTAAGTATGAAAGATCTGGTAAAGAGGAGTTTCTTGAAGGTTCTTTTACAAGCAAATACGAGAAGGATGGAATGGGAGTTAAAAAAGGTGGTAATTGCGGAGGAGGAAAAGTCTATCTCCGAAAAGTTACAACATCAGATTTCTATATTGAGCCATTTCTTCGTAATAAAGTAAATCCAATAAAAAAACCAGTTATTGTAAATCAACCACCAACAAAAAAAACACAACGATCTGTAACTCCGGAAGAGAAGCCTGTGACAAAAACTCCGGTCACAAAAAAACCTATACTTACAAAACCGAATACCAAGCAAGAAGAACCTACTGCACCTGACAAAACAAATGAACCTGAGAAGAAAATAATAACGCCACCATTAACGAAAAATGACCCTCCGGTAAAAGAAGATATTCCAACACCAGAAGTCATTAAGACAAGGAGCAACGAATTAGTTAAAGTACTTACTGTAAACGACCCTAATGTAACAATCAAGATCTATGATAATGGAGAAATTGACGGTGATATTATTTCAGTATATCTTGATAAGAAATTAATACTATCACAGAAAACACTTACTGCCTCACCCCTCCTTGTTAAACTTAAAATGGATGAAATAAATGATGAACATGAGCTTACTATGGTAGCCGAAAACCTGGGTACAATTCCACCCAATACATCTTTAATGATAGTTGAAGCCGGAGAGCAACGTTTTGAAGTACGAATTACGTCAACAGAACAGAAAAATGCGGTTGTCAGATTCAGATACCAAAAAGCAAAATAAATAATCAATATTAAAATTAACCGTTTCTGTAATCTGACTGCCGTCAGGCAAGTATTTTATCACAGCTTCCATTTTTTCACCTATTTTTCCTGAATAATGTTACGAAAAATCATTTTACCTTTCCTTTTACTTGTAGCTGTGTTAACAAATGCACAGGACATAAACGGTATTTGGAAAGGTAAATTAGTGATGGCTCCGGGTGCTTGTTTCCCGGTTTATAATATTGAATTACAAATACAGGTAGCAGGATCAAGAATAACTGGCACGGCTTATCATTTTTCTGACTCACTAAATTATGTAAGAGAAAATTTTGAAGGATTTTTTAAGCCTGACAGTAATATTATTTCTATACAGGAAAATGGAATCATCACTTTTAAGATCAAAGAAGATTGTGTACCATGTATCAAAAAATATTCACTCTCCTATCATAAAGGAGGAGGCAATGTGGTTTCTGAAGAGCAAATAAGAGGCACCTGGACAGGAAAAGCAGCTGACGGAAAAACTGCATGCGATCCGGGAACTATTGTACTTACCCGATTTGATAAATCATCTTTCAAGCCGGAACTTAATTTACCTACAACCCTTACAAACCGCAAAGCGGAATTAGTGAAGGAAATAAAGGTTGATACTGGAGTCATTAAAATAGATTTTTATGATAACGGACAGATTGATGGGGACACTATTTCTGTATACGTAAACAACTCTACCATTGTTTCCAATAAAGGTCTAACCACAAAACCAGTATCAATCAGTATAAAAATAGATTTGAAAAAACAAGTACAGGAAGTAATAATGGTAGGAGAAAACCTTGGTTCGATACCACCTAATACTGCATTGATGATAGTCTATGCAGGAGATAAAAGATACCAGTTGTATTTAACTTCAGATGAACAAAAAAATGCAATGGTCAGATTTATTTATGAAGATCCAAACCTTAGTCCTGTCAAAGAATAACTGCACATCAACATAAAATTATTACTTATCTTTCTTGAAGGAATTTTTAAAATTCCTCCAATCCCGAATTTTAATTATTAACCAAAATTTTAAAATAATGAAAAAGTTAATAACCATAATTACCGCATTTATTTGTCTGTTCATTACTTCATGTACTACAAAAAATGAAGGTGGGATGTCCGATCTGGCAAGAAAGAATCTCGCTGCTTCAGAAGGTATTTCAAAATGTTTTGAAACAAATGATTTTAGCAAACTGGGAGATTATCTTGCGGAAGATGCTATTGATCATTCTGGAGAAACAGGAGATATTAAAGGACTTGATAACTTAAAAGCAGAATATGAAAAGATGATGTCTGGTATGGCTGAAATGAAATCAGAAACAATTAAAACACTTGCCGACGATGAGTATGTGATGTCCTGGATGCGGTTTACCGGCACTTTGAAAAATGATATGATGGGAATGAAAGCAGGCCAATCTTTTACTTCAAGTTCTATTGAAGTATCAAAATGCAAGGATGGAAAAGTAGTAGAACACTGGACAATGATGGAACCTTCTGAGGTTATGAAAATGATTGGAGGAGCACCACCCCCTCCTACAACTGCTGTTGCAGACTCAACCTCCATGTAAAATAATGATTGATGATAAAAAACCGGTTTTGAACTTTCAAAATCGGTTTTTTATTTAAGAGCAAGATATTGTAACATTTAATAGACAAGAAACGTCATAATCAGGTGTTGTTAAAAAAAACCAAAAGTGATGATAAAGTTCTTGTCTTACGAAATTAATCGTATATTCGAATAACAAACCCTAAAAAATGGCAGCACCCAAATTAATAAAACCAACAGAAAGTGAATTAGAGATATTACAGATCCTATGGGAGAAAGGTATTGCAACAGTAAGAGAGGTGCATGAGCGGTTGGCAAAAACAAAAGATGTAGGATATACTACTACATTGAAATTAATGCAGATCATGCATGAAAAAGGAATTGTAAAAAGAGATGATTCAATGCGTACGCATATTTACCAGGCCATTGTTACTAAAGAAAAAACACAAAAGCATTTATTAAATAAAATGATCGATAGCCTGTTTGGAGGGTCTTCTACCCAACTGGTAATACAGGCACTTGGAGATGATAGTCACAAGACAAGTCAAGAGGAAATAGATAAAATCCAGGCATTGCTGGATAATCTTAAAAAACAGTAATTATGATTAGCGACCAGGCTAATTTTTTACAATCACTGGGATGGGCTACTTTAAATAGTTTATGGCAAATGGCATTGCTATGGATCGTATTCCAATCTATTACTGGTTTGATAAAATTAAAATCATCCTTAAAAAGTGCATTAGCTTCTTCGTTACTTATTGCCGGATTCGCCTGGTATATTTATACTTTTTTCATAACTTTTTATCAAACTCCGGAGATCGCATCATTTTCAACTGGTATACTGAATATTGAAGGTGATTCTAAACTCAATAACTGGTTTTTACAAATACTTCCTATCTTATCTATTGTATATTTAATTCTGCTTCTATTTCCTTTACTTCGATTTATCAGAAATTACCGGTATGTGCAGATCATACGCAAATATGGGTTATCTAAGATCGACATCGATGCAAAGATCTTTGTAAATAAAATTGCATCTCACTTAGGTATCACAAAGAAAGTACAGATATGGATATCCGAATTAGTATCTACCCCAGTTACTATTGGATTTCTAAAGCCAGTAATATTAATTCCACTTGCGGCAATCAATCAATTAAGCACTCAGCAATTGGAAGCAATACTTTTACATGAACTGGCTCACATAAAAAGATTTGATTACCTGATAAACCTGGTGATCAATTTTATTCAAACAATCCTGTATTTCAATCCATTTGTAAAAGCATTTTTAAGAACCATTGAAACTGAAAGAGAAAAAAGTTGTGATGAAATGGTTTTACAGTTTCAATACAATTCTCATGAGTATGCATCCGCATTATTAATGCTTGAAAAAGTTAACCAGGTTCAAAAACCTCTGGCCATTCCAATTTCAGGAAACAAAAATGACTTAATAAATAGAATAGAAAATATACTGAATATTAAAAAGAAAAATAAATTAAGACTTCAGAATCTTAAAGGTTTATTTATAGCCTTCAGTATTGTATGCTGTTTTAATTTTCTTTTTTTCATTACCAATCAAAATACAAAGACCGCTAAACAGGACAATATTTTAATAACTGAATTATCCCCTATCTCCATGCTATCACAAGTAGAAGATAGTGAACAAGATTTTGTTTTAATACCTAAAAAGGAACTTCCAAAACTAGTTGTTATTAATACTATCGAAAAGGGTAAAGAAGACTTAAATAATGTAACAGAATCAGTTACATCTAGTATACCGTCAGAAATAATAAATGTTGCGTATACTATTGAAAATCCGATAGCCCTTAATAGATCAGAACAAGAACAAATTAAAAAAGCTGTTGAAGCATCAAAAAAGATCATAGAAAATAATCAATGGAAATCAGTAGAAAACGATATTGCTGATGTGTTTACAGAAAAAGAAAAAGAAGCATTGAAAGCCAACTATCAAAAAGAGATAGATAAATTTGACTGGAGTCAATGGGAGAAAAAACTGGGTTCGATTTATGACAATATAAATTGGGAAAAGGTAAATATCCAGTTCAACAATGCTGTTAACCAGATCAGAATAGACAGTCTGCAGGATATATATCAAAAAATTGCTGTCAATTTAAGTGAGGTACAAAAAGAGCTTTCTTCAAAAAAATTACATGGTATACCAGATACTGATATTTCAATTGAAAGAATAATTGATCAAAAAGAATTGATCAAAAAGACGCTGGATCAAATACAAAAGATGCGAACTAAAAAAATTGTACAGCTTTAAGGCTGAGCCTTCACTTGAATTCTTCATCAACGTATCACATCAACATAACCTGACATGATTTTCCTACCATTTTTTGGATTGACGATATAATAATAGGTTCCAACCGGAACAGGTTTTCCATTCAAAGTTCCATCCCAAGGCACTCGGTATTCATCTGAATGATAGATCATTTGACCGTACCTGTTAAAGATATCTACTGTAGATCCGGGATAAGTATCAAGATATTGGATCACCCATTTATCATGAATCCCATCACCATTCGGACTGAATATATTTGGAATAGCTGGCGCCTTCAATACTTTAATAAAGACATTATCTTTTGAAATACATCCTCCCCTGCCTGTAACAGTTAATGTATAAGTAATATCTTCTACCCCTAAAACAGTTGGATTTAAAACGATATTACTTCCTGAAAAATATAGATTTGGAGTCCAGATATATGTAAGGTCATTACCTGTAACAACAGGTTCTAAAACTATTTGTCCACCCTCTAATACTAATCTGTCAGGACCGGCATCTACTACAGGATATGGATGGATTGTAATAGCATTAGTGAATGTTGTACTTCTGCAACCAAAATTATTGACTGTGTATAAGCTCACATTATATGTACCGGCTGCACTATAAACATAATTAAAGGATGAGGTCGTTCTGGTATTGCCATCTCCCATATTCCAACTCCACTGATTGGTCATTCCACCCATTGGATTGGTATTATCAGTAAATAATATGCTTTCTCCTAAACATGCTTCTGGTTTATTAGTAATAAATGATGCTATTGGTTCAGGATGGATAGTTGTAAGTATGATCGTAGTATCATGTACACAACCAGCCCCACTTGTTACCTGTAAATTCACATTATAAGGTCCAGTTGTAACATAGGTATGTGAAGGATTTATGGCTGTAGAATTATTCACTGCCCCACTTCCTGGATCACCAAAATCCCAATAATAAGATAAGGTAGCCTGGCTTCCATCAGCAATACCAGATTGATTTGTAAAAGTTGCATTCGCATTTGGTAAACACAAACTTGCTGGTATAGCAAACAATGGTTTAGGTTGCGGATTAACATAAATTGAAATCACTTTGTCAACACTAACACATCCGTTGCTGGTTGTTACTCTTAATTTAACGTCATATGTACCCCATGCTGCATAAGTATGTGATACAGAGTTTCCATTTGTATTATTTAATAAAGGAGAACCGTCTCCAAAATCCCATGTCCATGTGGTCAATGTACCTTCAGGAGTGGTTGAAGACTGAGTGAAAGTAACACTCTTCGTTTCACAAATTGGTGAGCCAATTATAAAATCAGCAACAGGTGGAGCCAATACTTTAATTGTATTAGTAATACTATCTGCACATCCTCCTGTTGAAGAAATGAATTTATAACGAATGGTATGTATTCCTACACCTGCTACAGATGGATTAAAAATACCAGATGGTGAAACTCCAGGGCCACTATAAACAGCCATTCCCGGTACACCACCTATTTCACTTGCCTGGGTAATCTGAAATGGTACAGCATCTAAACATACATCGGGCATTGAATTAAATTGAACTTTTGGGGCTGCGTTGACAGTTATGTTTTGCAATTTATCGTTCACACAAACACCTCCTGAATATGCTCTGTATCTTATTGTAAAAGTTTTAGTAAG